>DASWRX010000019.1:0-2506 GCA_036402955.1 Thermoanaerobaculia bacterium | reverse complement strand
GGGCTTATCCAAGGACGTGGCACGTAGTCTCTCGGGCTCTGTCTTCACAAGAGGATGCGGGCTTGCCTCGTCTATGATGTTGGCGGGGCGACCTTCTATGGGAAATGTCGCATCGTGAAGCTCCAGGTTGTCGCTGCCTCGCTGGGCATCGCTGCGTTGCTGTCAGGCGCGGCCGGCGCCCGCGGTCAGGGAGCCGGCGGCCAGACCCTCGCCGAGCATGGCGTCCGCCCCGCTCTCGTCTACGACGCCGAAGGCTTCGCGGACCTGTCAGGGGGTGCGCGACGGGGCGCCACGGGTCTCGACAACCTGAACCTTCTGCTCACGCTCGACATGGAACGCCTCGTGAGCTGGCGCGGTGCGACGGTTTTTCTCGATGGCCTCGCGATCCATGGCGGCCGACCCAGCCGCCTTGCCGGGGACGCCCAGGGCGTGAGCAGCATTGAAGCTGCGCCGGAATGGACGATTGAAGAGGCGTGGATTGAACAAAACCTTTTCGATAACAGGTTTTCGGCCCTGGTCGGGCTCTACGATGTGAACAGCGAATTTTATCACCTCCACGCCGCGGACCTCTTCCTCAACTCATCCTTCGGCATCGGCCCGGAATGCTCGCAGAGCGGTCAGGGCGGCCCCTCCATCTTCCCGAAGACGGCGGTCGGAGCCCGCTTCGAGGTCAAGCCCCGCGCGGGTGTTGTGCTCCGCGGCGCCGTGCTCGACGGCGTTCCAGTCGAACGCCCGACCGGGCGGGCCGTCTTCGCGAAGGCAGACGGCCTGCTCCTCGTCGGCGAAGCGGCTTTCCTCGATCGCTCACCCCCTGCAGGGTCACCGCCGCGGCTGCCGCACCGGTTTCTCCTGGGCAGAGAAGCGCAATTGCCTCCGTATGACGCCAAGCTGGCGGTCGGCCTGTGGCACTACACGGCGACCTTCGACGACCTCGTCCGCACGCGAGGAGACGGCACACCTCTGCCCCATCAGGGAAGCTCAGGCGCGTACGTGATCGGCGACGCGATCGTGTACAAGGATGAGCTTGGGCGCCAGATGCGGGCGTTCGGCCAGGTCGGCCTCGGCGACTCGCGCGTGAACCGTTTCGGCCTGTACACCGGTGGCGGGGTCGACTTCGCCGGCGTGATCCCGGGCCGCAAGCAGGACGAAATCGGATTCGGCGTGGCTGCGACCCAGAACGGCAGTCCGTTCATCGAACAGCAGCGCCAAACGGGGCAACGCGTCGACAGGTCCGAAGTGACGCTCGAGCTGGCGTACCGTTCCCCGATCACCTCCTGGCTCAACGTCCAAGCCGACTTGCAGTACGTCGTCCATCCGAACACCGACCCGCGGGTGGCCAACGCCCTGGTCAGCCTGATCCGCATCGAGGTCGCGTTCTAAAGCTCTCATCCAAGGACGTGGCACCTCGGTTGCGCCACCTCGGTTGCGCACCTTGAACAACAGCGCCGGCGTCTCGAAGCTGATGAGCTCCCCTTGGGGCTGCCCCTCGAAGGCGCGCAGGAAACGGCGACCGGCCTCCTCGCGGGATGACACTTCCAAAATCACGGTACGCATCTCAAGACCTCCAGCGGTCCACGTCGGCCCTCGCCGCCTCGCACCCCTCAAAGCACCCGCTGTAACTCTCTGACAGGCCGTGCTTTGTCAGAAGGGGTGAGATTTTACGTTTATTAAGGGGATGGGAAGAAAACTTCGCTACATCCCCGATGGAGGCGCCCTGGTCGAGGTCACCTGCCGGACCTTGCACGGGCGCTTGCTGCTCCGGCCCAGCCCGGAGCTCAACGACATCGCCGCCGGCATCCTCGGCAGGGCCCAGCGGCTCTATCCGGTCGACCTCGTGGCCTTCAGCCCGCTGTCGAACCATTACCACATGATCGTCTGGGCCGAGGACGCCCAGAGGCTCGCGCGATTCGTAGGTTACTTCAACTCGAACCTGGCGCGGGAGGTGAGCCGGCTCACCGGCTGGACGGGGAAGATCTGGGACCGGCGCTACCAGGCGATCCTGATCAGTGACGAGGAGGAGGTGCAAGTCGCGCGTTTTCGGTATGTTTTGGGACACGGCGTCAAAGAGAATCTGATCGCCCGCCTCCGGGAATGGCCGGGCCTTCATTGCGTCCGGCAGATCGTGGACGGCGAGCCGCTGTCCGGCCACTGGTACGATCGCACCCAGGAGTACCTCGCCCGCCGCAAGGGGAAAGACACCGATCCTCTGAAGCATGCCACCTCCGAGACCGCGACCTTCTCACCCCTCCCCTGCTGGAAGCACCTCTTCCCGGAGGCATACCGGGAGCGCGTCGCGAACATGGCCGTGGAGATCGAGGAGGACGCGGCCGCGGCGCGGAAGCGGACGGGAGCCGAGCCGCTCGGCGTCGCGGCGATCCTGGCCCAGGATCCCGTGAGCCGTCCCAAGCGGATCAAAAAGTCGCCGGCCCCGCTCTTCCACGCCGCCGGCCAAGTCATGCGCCACTACCTCTACGAGGGCTTCTCCTGGTTCGTAGCCGCCTACCGC
>DASWRX010000018.1:0-12058 GCA_036402955.1 Thermoanaerobaculia bacterium | reverse complement strand
CCGGGCACGCCGTGAAGCCGGGGGTCCGGATCACCGGCGGGGAGTTCCGTGGCCGGGGGCTCGCGGTGCCGCCCGGCGCCAGGCCGACCGAGGGTCGGGTCCGCGAGGCGCTCTTCTCGATCTGGAACGATCGCGTTGACGGCGCCCGGGTGCTGGACCTCTTCGCGGGCAGCGGCGTGGTGGGTCTGGAGGCCCTGGGGCGGGGCGCCCTCTCCGTCCTTGCCGTGGACGAGAGCCGCCGCGCCGTGGAGACCCTGGAGACCAACGCCGGCAAGTTGGGAGAGCGGCTCCTGGACATCCGCCGCCTGCCGCTCCCCCTGGGTCTGGCCCGGCTGGTGGGGGAGGGCCTGTTCGACCTCGTCTACGCCGACCCCCCTTACAACTTCAATCTCTATCCGGATCTCTTGGAAGCCGTGGCCCCGCTGCTGGCCCCGGACGCCGAGGTCGCCGTCGAGCACTCCTCCCGCCGCGATCTCCCCATCGAGGCCGGAGCTCTGACCCGGGTGGACGTCCGGCGGTATGGGGAGAGCGCGATCAGCTTCTACCGGCGGGGACCGGGGTGAGAAGTGTATGCTGTGACGGGGACTGTTTGGAGGTGAGTATGCAAGCCCATAAACAGAGAGTGACTATCCCAGACGATCATCAGTTGGAGATCCGTCTGCCGGAGGATTTCCCGCCGGGACCTGCCGAGGTCATTGTTCTGGCTGGCTCGCCCGGAAGGAGGCTCAAGGAGCAACCTCAGCGGGACATGTTAAGGGTGCTGCAGGATCTCCGCGGTCAGGAACGGAACGCGGAAGAAGAGCGTGTTCTTGATGAATTCGAAGAGTTCCGCCGCCAGCACCCGATCGATCTCTCAAGCCTTTCTGACGAGGAACCATGAGGCTCCTGCCGGACACGAATACCCTGAGCTATATCCTCAAAGGACGCCAACCGGTTCTCGATCGCCTGGAAGATGCGGTCGGGAAAGGCGCCGTCTTTCTCCTCGGCTCGGTCGTTCACTATGAGCTGACGCGTTATCGATCTCAAAGGTGCGTTTCGGTTGCTGCGAACCTACGAGCAACTCACCTCGTCGTGGCAGCGCTGCGACCTGTCCTTCGGGGATTGGCGAGACGCCGCCCATCTTTGGGCGGAGCGTCACAGGGCCGGCCAGTCCATCTCGGACTTCGATCTGCTGCTCGCGATTCTGGCCCTTCGAGAGGAAGCAGTGCTCGTCACCAGTAATGTGAGGCATTTCGAGGGCCTCGGAATTCGCCTGGAGGACTGGAGTGCTCCGCTCTGATCACCGCAGAAAGAACGCCAGCTCCTCCAGGTTGATCCGCAGATCGACGTTCTTCAGCGGCACCTCCGGGCGGCGCTTGACGCGCACGGGGGCGAAGTTGAGGACCCCCTTGACGCCCGCGTCGGCCAGGGCGTCGTAGTTCTCCTGGGCGGCCTCGGCGGGGACGGCGAGGACGCCGATCTCGGCTCCGGACTCGCGGACGATCTCCTTGAGCTCCGAGCTGGGACGGACGGTGAGCTTCGCGATCCGGCGGCCGATCTTCCTCGGGTCGTTGTCGACCCCCGCCACCACGCGGAAGGCGCCGTAGTTGAAGCCGAGATACTGGGCCAGAGCGCTCCCCAGGTTGCCCATGCCGACGATCACCATGGCGTGCTTGCGGTCGAGGCCGAGCAGCGAGTTCAGGTGGTCGGCCAGCGCGTCGACGTCGTAACCGACGCCGCGGATGCCGAACTCCCCGAACTGGGCGAGATCCTTGCGGATCTGGGTCGCGGAGAGATGGTAGCGCTGCGCCATCTCCTGCGAGGAGACCCGGCTGACGCCGAGCTCCTGGAGGTGGCGCAGACAGCGCAGATAGAACGAGAGCCGGTTGAGGGTGAGAGGAGAGACCTCCTCCAGCTCGTTGCCGTCTACTTCGCGGCGGTCGCTGTGATCAGCCACTGGAGCAGACCTGTCGGCCAGAGGCCGAGCGCCAGAGTGCCAAGGGCGGCGAGCACGGCCGCGGCGCGACCCCAGACGTCGATCAGCAGCCCCTCCGGCTGCCGCGTCTCCGGCTTCATGTAGAGGACGTAAATGACGCGGAGGTAGTAGAAGACGCCGACCAGGCTCGCCAGGACGCCGGTGACGGCGAGGCCCACGTGACCGTCCCCCACCGCCTTCAGGAACACCACGTACTTGCCCAGAAAGCCGGCGGTGGGCGGGATGCCGCCCAGCGACAGCATGCAGACCGCGAGACAGCCGCCGAGCAGCGGATAGCGGTAGCCCCAGCCGGCCAGATCCGAGATCAGGTGCTGCTCGCCCGGGCGGCTGTAGAGCATCGCCACCACGGCGAAGGCGCCGGCGTTCATCAGCACGTAGGCCAGCAGGTAGACCAGCACCGGCATCAGCGAGGCGCGGTCGAGCGTCACCAGGGCCAGCAGCAGGTAGCCCATGTGGGCGATGCCGGAGTAGGCGAGCATGCGCTTGATGTCCCGCTGCACCAGGGCGAGGAGGTTCCCCGCCACCATCGAGAGCACCGAGAGGATCGCCACCACCGTCGACCACTTGGCGACGTTCACCGCCGCGCCGTTCTGGACCGCCGCCGCGAGCACCCGGTAGAGCACCAGCGCGCTCGCCACCTTGGGGGCCACCGAGAGGAAGGCCACGAAGGGGGAGGGAGCGCCCTGGTAGGTGTCGGGCGACCAGGCATGGAAGGGGACGATGCTCATCTTGAAGCCGAAGCCGGCGATCAGCATCAGCAGGCCCAGGCTGGCGAGCGCCGGGAGGCGCGGCGCGGCGGCCAGCGCGCGGCCGATCTCGGCGAGGTGGGTGCTCCCGGTGGCGCCGTAGACCAGCGCGATGCCGTAGAGCACGAAGGCGCTGACGAAGGCGCCCATCAGGAAGTACTTGATCGCCGCCTCGCCGCCGAGGGCGATCCGGCGGTGGTAGGCGGCCAGCGAGTAGAGGCAGAGCGAGAGCAGCTCGAGCGAGAGGAAGATCGTCAGCAGCTCGGTCGCGCGCAGCATCAGCAGCAGGCCGGTGGCGCACCAGAGGAGCAGGGCATGGTACTCGCCGGAGAGGATCTTCTCCCGCCGCAGATAGCCCTGCGAGGCGAGCAGGCAGAGGGCCGTCGAGAGCAGGACGACGACCGAGAAGGCCGCGGTGAGCGGGCTGGTCTCGATCAGGCCGGCGAACGTGCGGGCCGCGCTGGTCGCCGTATGATCGGGCGTCACCCAGTAGACGGCCCAGGCCGCGGCGAGAGTCGTGAGCAGCGAGATCGCCGTGAACGCCCGGCGCAGGGCGGGAGCGATCGCGTCGAGCATCAACACCAGCACGCCGCCGCCGCAGAGAATCATCTCGGGCAGCAGCACCATCCAGTCGACAGGTCGGTTCATCGGCCGGCCTCCGTCGTGGCCACGTTCACGTTGGCGGTCGTCGCTGCTGCTGCGGCGGCGGGAGGCCGCAGGGTCGCCTGCCGCACGGCCGGCTGCTCGATCCGCTGGCGATAGTCGGAGAGCACCCCTTCGAGCGCCTTGCGGCTCCGCCGCAGGAAGGTGTCGGGAGCGACGCCGATCCAGAGCATCAGCACGCAGAGCGGGACCAGCGCGGCGATCTCGCGGCCCGAGAGATCCTTCAGACCCCGGTTCTCATCCTTGGTGATCGGCCCCCAGATCGTGAGCTGGATCATCTTCAGCAGGTAGAGCGCGGCGAGCACCACGCCGAAGGTGGCGACGATGACCGGCCAGCCGAGGGTGCGGAAGCTGCCGATCAGGATCGGGAACTCGCCCGCGAAGCCGTTGAGACCCGGCAGACCCACCGAGGCCAGGCTCGAGAAGACCAGGAAGAAGGCGAACACCGGCATCACCTTCGCGAGGCCCCCGAACTCGTCGAACTTCTTGGTGTGCCGCCGGTCGTAGAGCATGCCGACGAGGAGGAAGAGCGCGCCGGTCGAGAGGCCGTGATTCACCATCTGGAGGAGCGAGCCCTGCCAGGCCACGATGTCGATGGCGAGCAGGCCCAGCATCACGAAGCCGAGGTGGGCGATCGAGGAGTAGGCGACCAGCTTCTTCATGTCCCCCTGCACCCAGGCGACCATCGCGCCGTAGACGATGCCGATGACGGCGAGGGCCAGCAGCAGCGGCCGCGCCGCCTCGCTGGCCTGCGGGAAGAGGGGGATGGCGAAGCGCAGGAAGCCGTAGGTGCCGAGCTTCAGCAGGATGCCGGCGAGGATCACCGAGCCGCCGGTGGGCGCCTCGACGTGGGCGTCCGGCAGCCAGGTGTGGAACGGGAACATCGGCACCTTGATGGCGAAGGTCAGGGCGAAGGCCGCGAACAGCCAGATCTGCTGGTGCACCGGCAGGTCGAGCCGCAGCAGATCCGCGTAGGCGAAGCTCCAGACGCCGCCGTTGACGCTCTGGAAGGTCCAGGCCATCCACAGGATGGCGATCAGCATCAGCAGGCTGCCCGCCATGGTGAAGAGGAAGAACTTGACCGCCGCGTAGATCCGCCGCTCGCCGCCCCAGATGCCGATCAACAGGTACATCGGAACCAGCATGACCTCCCAGTAGACGTAGAACAGGAAGAGGTCGTAGGCGAGCAGGGCGCCGAGCACGCCGGTGGTCAGCAGCAGCAGCGAGGCGCCGAACATCGGCCAGTGGGTCTCGATCCCCTTCCAGGAGCCGAGGATGACGATCGGCACCAGGAGGATGCCGAGCATCACCAGCGGCATCGAGATGCCGTCCATCGCCAGGTCGTACCGGATGCCGTAGCCCGCGATCCAGGGGATCACCCCGCCGCCGGGTCCCAGATCGTGCACCATCGCGAAGGTGCCGTCCGCGGCCATGTGGGTCGCGAGATACAGGATGCCGAAGGCGAGCTCGACGAGCGACATCACCAGCACGTAGATCTTCGCCGCCCGGGCGGCCGCCCGGGGGAAGAAGAACATGGGGATGGCCGCGATCGTCGGGAAGAAGACCAGACGGGTCAGCGAGTTGCCGACGAGCAGTCCGAAGAGGGTTTCCATAGGTCCGGTCATCCGAAGGCGATCCACCCGAACAGCAGGATCACGCCGAGAAAGAAGTAGAGGGCGTAGTTGCGGACGTTGCCCGTGGTGGTGAAGCGCCCGACGTCGCCCGTGAGCTCGGTCAGGAACGCTCCGGCGTTGACCGCGCCGTCGATGACGAAGGTGTCGACCACCTTCCAGAAGAAGCGGGAGAGCGCGGCGAGCGGCCGCACGATCACGGCATCGTAGTCCTCGTCCACGTAGTATTTGTTGACCAGTTGGCGGTGGACCCGGGGGAAGCGCGCCGCCCAGGCGCGCCCCTTGGCCAGCCCGTTCTGGCCGCCGTAGATCTGCCAGGCGAGGTAGATGCCCGCGGCCGCGACCAGGGTGGTGAACAGGATCAGCGCCCACTCCGCGCCCGTGCTCATCTCGCGCTCGGCCGCCGCGAGGCCCGCGGGATGCGCGATCACCGGCTCGAGCCAGTCGTGGAACCGGTTGACCTCGGAGAGCACCTTCGGCAGTCCCACATAGCCGGAGAGCACTGCGCCCACGGCCAGGATCCAGAGCGGGATCGTCATCGACGGCGGCGACTCGTGCAGGTGGTGCTCCTGCTCGTGGGTGCCGCGGAACGTCCCCTCGAAGGTGAGGAAGTACGAGCGGAACATGTAGCAGGCGGTGAGCCCCGCCGTGATCAGGCCGACCGCCCACAGCACCCAGTGGCCGTTGGCGGCGGCGGCGTGCAGGATCTCGTCCTTGCTGAAGAAGCCGGAGAGGAGCGGCACGCCGGAGATGGCGGCCGCGCCGATCAGGTACGTCCAGCGCGTGGACGGCATCCACTTCTTCAGGCCGCCCATCTTGGTCATGTCCTGCTCGCCGCCCATGGCGTGGATCACCGAGCCGGAGCCGAGGAAGAGCAGGGCCTTGAAGAAGGCGTGCGTCACCACGTGGAAGAGCGCCGCCGAGTAGGCCCCGAGCCCGGCGGCGAGGAACATGTAGCCGAGCTGGGAGACGGTGGAGTAGGCGAGCACCTTCTTGATGTCGGTCTGCGCGATGCCGATGGTGGCCGCGAAGATCGCCGTCGCCGCGCCGATGACGGCGACGAACAGCGAGATGCCCGGCGCGAGCTGGTAGATGACGTTCGAGCGCACCACCATGTAGACGCCGGCGGTGACCATGGTCGCGGCGTGGATCAGGGCGGAGACCGGCGTCGGGCCGGCCATCGCGTCCGGCAGCCAGACGTAGAGCGGGATCTGCGCGCTCTTGCCCATCGCGCCGATGAAGAAGCAGAGGGCCACGAAGCTGGCGAGCGGCATCCCCAGCATGTAGGTGCCGGTGGTGACCAGCCCCGGGTTGGCGGCGATCTTCGGCAGCACGTCGTGATAGGTGAGGCTGCCGAGCTGGGCGAACAGGGCGAACATGCCGACCAGGAAGGCGAAGTCGCCGATGCGGTTGACGATGAACGCCTTCTTGCCGGCGTAGGGCGGGAACGGCTGGTCGTAGTAGAACCCGATCAGCAGGTAGGAGCAGAGCCCCACCCCTTCCCAACCCACGAACATCACCAGGTAGTTGTTGCCCAGCACCAGGATCAGCATCGCCGCCATGAAGAGGTTCAGGTACGAGAAGTACCGCCGGTAACCCTCCTCATGGGCCATGTACCCCGCCGAGTAGACGTGGATCAGGAAGCCGACGAAGGTGACGACGAACAGCATCACCGCGGACAATCGGTCGAGCAGGAAGGCGACGGGGATCGAGAGCTCGCCCGTCGTCCACATGTACTTGGTCTGCTCGAAGGCCTCGCCGCTCCCCTGGGAGTTTCCCTGGGAATATTCCCAGAGGCAGCCGAAGGCGATGATCAGCGAGGCGAGCGGCGCGCCGAGGGCGACCAGGGTGACCAACCACTTCGGGAACCATTTCCCCAGGAGGCCGTTGATCGCGGCGCCGGCGAACGGAAGGATCGGGATGAGCCAGAGGAGTTGGAGCATGTCGTCCCTACCAGCGCATCAGGTTCATGCGGTTGACGTCGATGGTGCGCCGCTGGCGATAGACGGCGATGAAGAGCGCGAGCCCCACCGCGGCCTCGGCGGCGGCCACCGCCATCACGAAGAAGACGATCACCTGACCGGTGTGCTGGTCGAGCTGGCGCGCGTAGGCGACCAGGGTGAGATTGGCCGCGTTGAGCATCAGCTCGATCGACAGGAAGATGCTGATGCCGTTGCGCCGCGTCAGCGCGCCGACGGTGCCGATGGCGAACAGCAACGCCGACAGCAGCAGGTACCAGGAGATGGGAACGGCGCTCACGGTTGAGCCTCCTTCGGGACGGACGGCTTATAGGCGGGCTCGGCCACGCTGGGACGGCGGGGATCGGGCGCGGAGAGCAGCGGATCGGTCCGCGGCTCGTCGCCGGAGGCGTAGATCCCCTCCTCCTCGAGCGAGCCGGACTGGCCGGGCCGGCGGGCCGCCACCGTGGCGCCGATGACGGCCACCAGCAGCAGCAGGCCGACGATCTCGAACGGCAGCAGGTAGTCGCCGAAGAGCATGGTGGCGAGCCCCTGCAGCGAGACGTGCTCCTGGCTGAGCGCCGGCGCCGCCGGCGAGCCGGCCCGCCAGAACAGCAGGCCGAGCATGCCGAGGAAGACCACGGCGCCGAGGCCGGCCGTCCAGAGCTGCGCTCCGAGGTCGGTGTGGGCTGTCTCCTCCTTCTGGAGGTTGAGGAGCATGATCACGAACAGGAACAGCACCACGATGGCGCCGGCGTAGACCAGGATCTGCACGGCGCCCAGGAACGGCGCGCCGAGCAGCACGAAGAGAGCCGCCACCGCGAACAGCGTCAGCACCAGGCTCAGCGTCGAGTAGATGGGGTTGCGGTGCGCCACCACGACGACGGCCGAGACGACCGCCAGCGCGGCGAAGAGGAAGAAGATCACGGTTTCCATCGCGGGCGAGCCCCTCCCAGGGTATCTAGAGCCAGCCCGCGAGCGTCATCGCGGCGACCAGGATCAGGTTCAGAATGGCGAGCGGCAGCAGCACCTTCCAGCCCAACCGCATGAGCTGGTCGTAGCGGAACCGCGGGAAGGTCCAGCGCACCCAGACGAAGACGGCCATGCAGAGGGCGATCTTGGCCACCAGCGTGACCAGCCCGAGGATGGCGCCCAGCCAGCCGTGGAGGTGGATCCCCGGCAGGCTCCAGCCCCCGAAGTAGAGCGTCACCCCGAGCGCCGACAGCGCCGCCATGTTCGAGTACTCGCCCTGGAAGAAAAGGGCGAAGCGCATCGCCCCGTACTCGGTGTGGAATCCGGCCACCAGCTCCGACTCCGCCTCCGGCAGGTCGAACGGCAGGCGGTTGGCCTCGGCGAAGGAGGCGATCAGGAAGACCACGAAGCCGATGATCTGTGGAATGAAGTTCCACAGGTGGGCCTGCTGGTGGGCGACCACGTCGGACAGGCGGAACGAGCCCGTCGGAATGAGGACCGCGAGCACCGCCAGCGTCAGCGGCAGCTCGTAGCTGATGAGCTGCGCCGAGGCGCGGACCGCGCCGAGCAGCGAGAACTTGTTGTTCGAGGCATAGCCGGCCATCACCAGCGAGTAGACGCCGAGGCTCGAGATGGCGAGGAAGAGGAGCACGCCGGTGTCCACGTTCGCCACCACCAGCGGGATCGTCCGTCCCGCCACCGCCAGATCCGGTCCGAAGGGGATCACCACCATGGTCGTGAACGCCGGCAGCAGCGCGAGGACCGGCGCCAGCAGATAGAGCGGCTTCTCCGCCAGGATCGGGGTGACGTCCTCCTTGAACATGAACTTGAGCGCGTCCGCCAGCGGCTGGAACAGGCCGAACGGTCCCACCCGGTTCGGCCCCGGGCGGTCCTGAATGTAGGCGCAGCCCCGCCGCTCGACCCAGACCATGATCGGGGCGACGTTGATGAACACGGCGAACATCACCCCGTACTTGAGGAGCGTGGCGATGAGATCGGCGATCACGCGGAAGCCTCCGACGCCGCCTCGGCGGCCGGGTCCGGGAGGTGGTGCGCCGCCCCGGGGACGTTGAGGGCCGCGCCGGTGGCCGGCAGGTCGTGCCAGCGCAGGCCGGCGAAGGCCGGCAGCTCGCCGGCGAGCTTGTCGAACGCGGCGCCGGGAGAGAGATTCGCCCAGCCGGCCTCGAAGCGGCCGAGGAGATCGCCCAGCACCTCGACCGTGGTGCGCACCTGGCCGGGGGGCGGGAAGGCGCGCGCGAACCGCTGCACCCGCCATTCGACGTTGACGAACGTGCCCTCCTTCTCGCCATGATGGGCCACGGGGAGGACCACGTCGGCCGCCTGGGCGAGCGGGGAGTCGGCCCAGCCGAAGACGATCAGGAGCTTCGCCCGGCGCAGCTTCGCCACCGTGTCGGGCGAGTAGGCGGCGCGGCTGAAGTCGCTGTCGGTGACGACCAGGACGGCGCAGCGCGCGGCGCCGTCGCCGAGCAGCAGGTCGTCCGCCGTCATCGCCTCGCCGCCGGGCGCGAGGCCGGCGAGCTCGGCGCCGCGGCGGTTCGGGGCCTGCTCGCGGCCCGAGATCGGCGGCCGCTCGAAGCGCGGGATCGTCCATTCAGGGCCGACGTCGACCGGCACCGAGCGGTGGGATGAGCCGGCCGCGTCGGCGAGCTTGCCGAACAGGTAGGCCTCCTCGCAGGTGAGGAAGCCCGAGCCCAGGAACGCGACGTCTCCCTGCCCCTGCGCCTGCCCCTGGGCCGCCTGGAGCCGCGCGTGGACGGCGTCCAGCGCCGCCTTCCAGCTCGTGGCTGCGGCAGGGGCTGCGGCCGGGGCGTGACCGTTCCCCCCCTCGGCGCGCACCCGCGGCGAGGTCAGCCTCGGCGTGGTCTTGTAGCGCTCGAAGCTGGCGCGGCCGAAGTCGCACATCCAGTAATCATTGACCTCGATGTTGTAGCGCGGCTTGTAGCGCTTGATGTCGCCGCGCCGGTGCTCCATCGTGATGTTGCACCCCACCTCGCAGCCGGTGCAGATCGACGGCTTCTTGTCGAGGTACCAGACGCGCTCGGCGAAGCGGAAGCGGGTCGAGGTCAGCGCGCCCACCGGGCAGATGTCCACCACGCAGGTGGCGAGCGGGTTGTTCAGCTCTTTACCGGGAAAGGTGCCGATCTCGGCGCGGGCGCCGCGGTTGAAGAAGCCGAGCTCGCCGGTCTTCGCCACCTCGTGGGTGAAGCGCACGCAGCGGGTGCACTGGATGCACCGGTTCATGTTGAGCAGGACGTTGCCGCCGAGCGGGATGCGCTCGCGGCCCGGATAGGTCCGCTTGTCCTCATACTGGAAACGCGAGAAGGCGACGCCGTGCTTGAAGGAGTAGTCCTGAAGGCCGCACTCGCCCGCCTGGTCGCAGATCGGGCAGTCGAGGGGATGATTGATCAGGAAGAACTCCATCATCCCCTTCTGCGCCTCTTCCACCTCCGGCACGTCGGTGCGCACCACCATGCCGTCCTTCGTCACCTGGGTGGAGCAGCCGGCCTGCAGCTTCGGCATGCCGTCGATCTTGACCAGGCACATGCGGCACTGGCCGACCACCGACAGACGGGGGTGGTAGCAATAGTGGGGGATCTGGACGCCGACCCGGATGGCCGCGTCGACCAGATTGGTCCCCGCCTCCACCTCCACGGTACGGTCGTTGATCGTTACCTTGGGCACTTGCGTTACGCTCCGTTCTCGAATCCGGTTTCAAAATAACGCCGGTGAGGGAAGGGGCAGGCCCGGTCCTTGATATGCCGGTCGATCTCGTCCTGGAAATTGTTGACCAGCGACTGCACCGGACCGATGGCCGCGTCGCCCAGCGCGCAGAGCGAGTTGCCGCCGATGTGCGAGCAGATGGAGAGGAGGATCTTCGAGTCCTGCTCCGTCCCCTCGCCGTGCTCGATGCGCTTGAGCATCAGCTCCATCCAGTTCGTCCCCTCGCGGCAGGGCGTGCACTGGCCGCACGACTCGTGGTTGAAGAACTTCGCCAGCCGGGCCACCGAGCGCACCATGCAGGTGGTGTCGTCCATCACGATCACCGCCGCCGAGCCGAGCATCGAGCCGGCCTTCGCCACCGTGTCGAAATCCATCTTGATGTCGATGTGCTCCGCGGTCAGGATCGGCGCCGAGGCGCCCCCCGGGATGAACGCCTTGAGCGGGCGGTCCTTGAGCATGCCGCCGCAGCCTTCCAGCATCTCGCGGAAGGTGACGCCGATCGGGTACTCGTAGGTGCCCGGGCGCTCGACGTGGCCGGAGATGGCGTAGAGCTTGGGGCCGGTGTTCCGCTCGTCGGTGCCGATCGCCTTGAACCAGTCGGCGCCGCGCACGATGATGTGCGGCACGTTGGCGAGCGTCTCGACGTTGTTGATGACGGTCGGGGCGCCGAAGGCGCCGACGACGGCGGGGAAGGGGGGCTTGACGCGCGGCTGGCCGCGCTTGCCCTCGAGCGACTCGAGCATGCCCGTCTCCTCGCCGCAGATGTAGGCCCCCGCGCCGCGGTGGATGTACATGTCCAGCTTGAAGCCCGAGCCCATCACGCTGTCGCCCAGGATCCCGCCCTCGTAGGCCTCCTTGAGGGCCGCCTCGAGGATGGCGGTGGCCTTGGTGTACTCGCCGCGGATGTAGATGTAGCAGGTGGCGGCGGAGACCGCCCAGCAGCAGATGGCGCACCCCTCGATGAGCTGGTGCGGGTCGTACTCCATCAGCAGCCGGTCCTTGAAGGTGCCCGGCTCGGACTCGTCGGCGTTGCAGACGAGATACTTGGGCTTGTCCTTCTTCTTGGGGATGAAGCTCCACTTCAGCCCCGCCGAGAAGCCGGCGCCGCCGCGCCCGCGCAGGCCCGACTTCTTCACCTCGTCGATGACCGCGTCGGGCTCCATCTTGAGCGCCTTGGCGAGGCCCTCATAGCCGCCGCCCTGCTTGTACCCCTTGAGGGTCAGGGCCTCAGGCTTGCCGACGTTGCGGGTCAGTACGCGCTCGAACGCCATCACTTCAGGCCTTTCAGGATCTGCCGCACCCGGTTGGGGGTGAGATTCTCGTGGTATTCGTCGTCCACCATCATCATCGGCGCCGTGTCGCACGAGCCGA
>DASWRX010000017.1:0-25984 GCA_036402955.1 Thermoanaerobaculia bacterium | reverse complement strand
CCCGGGGGCCGGGCCGGCGATCGTCATCTCCTTCATCATCACCGCCATCACCTGCGGCTTCGCGGCGCTCTGCTATGCCGAGTTCGCCTCCATGGTGCCGGTCTCCGGCTCGGCCTATACCTACGCCTACGCCACCCTGGGCGAGCTGGTCGGCTGGATCATCGGCTGGGACCTGATCATCGAGTATGCGGTGGGCAACGTGGCGGTGGCCATCTCCTGGTCCGGCTACTTCCAGGAGCTGCTGCGCAACGTCGGGATCCAGTTCCCCGACTGGCTCTGCACGGACTACCGCTCGGCCGCCCAGGCGGTCCAGCAGATCACCGAGACGAGGGCCAAGGGGGGGAGCGTCGAGGCCCTGGGCGCCGCCGTCGCGCAGGCCGCCCACGCCCTCGCCACGGCGCCGCAACTGTTCGGGCTCCACATCGTCTTCAACCTGCCCGCCTTCCTGATCGTCATGCTGATCACCGTGGTGCTGATCGTCGGCATCCGCGAAAGCGCCTGGTTCAACTCGGCGATGGTGCTGCTGAAGCTCGCCATCATCGCCTTCTTCATCATCATGGGGTTCTTCTACGTCAAGACCGCCAACTGGCACCCCTTCGCGCCCAACGGCACCAAGGGGGTGTTCACGGCCGCGGCCATCATCTTCTTCGCCTACATCGGCTTCGACGCCGTCTCCACCGCCGCCGAGGAGACCAGGAACCCGAAGCGCGACATGCCGATCGCCATCATTGCCAGCCTCATCGCCTGCACGCTGATCTACATCCTGGTGGCGCTGGTGCTCACCGGCATGCTGCCCTGGAAGCAGCTCGACACCGCCGAGCCGCTGGCGACCGCCTTCTCGGCGCTGGGGCTGAAGTGGCCGACGATCGTCATCTCGCTGGGGGCCGTGTTCGCCACCACCTCGGTGCTGCTGGTCTTCCAGCTCGGCCAGCCGCGCATCTTCTTCTCCATGGCCCGCGACGGGCTGCTGCCGCAGTGGGCGGCGAAGGTCCACCCGAAGTACCGCACGCCCCACGTCACCACCTGGCTGACCGGCATCGTGGTGGCGGTCTTCGCCTCCATCGCCAACATCAACGAGGTGGTGGAGCTGACCAACATCGGAACGCTGTTCGCGTTCGTCCTGGTCTGCGTCGGCATCACCATCCTGCGCTACAAGGACCCCGGCCGCGAGCGACCGTTCCGGGTGCCCCTGGGTGCCTGGCTGATCCCCATGCTGGGCGCCGCGTGCTGCGTCTTCCTGATGTTCTACCTGCCGCCGACCTCGTGGTGGCGGTTCATCGGCTGGCTGATCCTCGGGATGTCGATCTACTTCTCCTACGGCTACACCCACAGCGTGGTGGGCCGCGAGAGCGGCCGGCCGGCGAAGCCCCCGGGTCAGAACCTGGCCGGCCTCGGCTTCCTGCTCGCCGCCGTGGGCCTGTTCACCATCCCCCACGACGCCGGCCTCCCCACGCTGGTGCGCGAGGCGCTCAACAGCGGCGTGGAGGATCACCTGCGGTCGTTGATCGGTCTTCTGCTGATCACGCTCGGCCTGATCGCGGGGATCGTGGGCGTCGCCGGCGCGCGGCGGGCGGAAAAGGCTTAGGAAAAACGCCGCTTGACCCGGAACCAGGCGTTCCGCAGCTTCCAGAAGCGGCTCGCCTCCATGGCGGCGAGGCGGGCCTCGAGGCCGCGGATCAGGCCGTGGAGCCCGTCGATCCGCTCTCTCTCCGCCGCCAGCTCGGCGTCGCGGTCCCGAAGCTGGAGCTTCACGGCGTGGAGATCCAGCCGCGCCGAGCGGAGGAGGGCGGCGAGGAGGGTTCCGGCGTAGAGCGCCGACGTCTTCCCGGCCGCGTCCACCCGCTCGATCGCCAGCGCCGCGTTGCGCTCCAGGTCCTCCGCCGGCAACGGCACCTCGAAGCTCCAGCCGTGGCCCGCCACCTGCTCGTAGGGGAAGAGGGCCGCCACGTCCGGACGCGGCGGGAAATCGCGGTGGACGAGGCGGACCTCGCCGTCGATCCTCACCCGCAGCTCGCGCGGCGGTTGCCGGAGGGCGCGGTCGATCAGCCAGCCGACCATCCGCAGGCGTCCGGCGGGCGCCGAGCAGTGCTCGACGAACCCTTCGGGCTCCGGCTCCAGGCGAAGGCCCGACAGATCGCAGGCGGGGTCCGCGACCACCACCCAGAGATCCTGGAAGCTGACCAGGCCGCGATGGATGCGCCGCGCCGCGCAGCCCGGCGCGAGCTCCGCCAGCATGCGGCGGACGAACTCCTCGCTCACCCAGGTCGTGCCGTACTGCTCGCCGGGCAGCGAGCCGCTCTCGCTGCGGGCAGCGAAATAGAGGCCCGACGGCCCCAGCTCCCTCCCCGGCGGCAGGAGGTCCTCGCCGTGGACGCTGAACACCAGCAGGCCGCCGGGCCGCAGCAGGCCGCGGAGCCGGCGGAACCAGGCGCGGAAGGTCTCTTCGGGCAGATGGGTGAAGAGGGAGGAGACGAGGACGGCGTCGAACCGCTCAGCGCACTCGAAGCGCGCGGGATCGGCGTGCGAGACCAGGCCGTGGACGCCGAGCTGCTCTTCCTGGAAGCGGACGCCGCCGGCGTAGATGTCCGCCACCCAGACCGTCTCGGGCGGCAGCTCGAGCACGGCGAAGCGCGTCATCCGGCCGTAGCCGCTGGCGAAGTCGAGGATCCGGATCTCGCGGTCCGCATCCTCCAGCGGTCCGAACCGCCAGCGCAGCACGGCCGACATCGTCTCCCAGATCCGGCGGCCGGAGTCGAAGTAAGTGACCAGCGCCCGGTCGCGGTCCTGGCCGCTGAGGTTGAGATACTGGATCAGCATCTCGTCCGCGGCGTCGACGTTCAGGTTCGCCCCGGCCCAGCGGCCGGTGGACAGGCCGAGGGCGGCGAGGAGGGGGTGATCCTCTTCCGTCCGGTAGGCGAGCGTCATCTCGTTCATTGCGGTCATCGCGGTCTGCGGCCGCCGGCGGGCCACTGGGCCGCGGCGGCGCGGGCCATCGCCCGCATCGAGTCGCGGGCGAAGCGGCGCTGCAGGCGGCGGGAGAACGGCCGGCCGAAGCTCGCCAGAGCGTGGTTGGGCCGCGAGAAGGCGAACAGGTCGTACCAGACGGCGCCGTCCTCGTGGTGCCATTCGACGGTGAACCGCTCCTCGCCCAATTCGGCGTGGTCGGGCAGCGTGCCGTAGGCGAACCCGAAACGGACCATTGCACCCTCCTCCTCGAGCGTGTAGACGACGCGGCAGGCGTTGAGCGACCAGAAGCCGAAGTGCCGGGCGCGCACCGCCACCGTCACCCCGGGCTCCAGCGGCGCGCTGGGCGGATGGGCGGTGACCCAGCCCAGATCGAGCTGCTTCCAGCTCCGCAGCGCCTCCACGGCGCGCGCGAAGGCCGCCCGCCCCTCGCCGATCTGCACGCGGTTGTGATCGACCGTGTAGCCGGCGGGCGCCGCGCGCAGGGAGGCGCCGGTCTCGCGATAGGAGAAGGTACGGTTCCGCTGCGCGGCGAGGAACCGGTCGATCTGGCGGCGGTCGGGTTTGGAGAAGAGAAACACGGCGGCGGGGGAGCGTACCACGGGGTTTCCCGGACTAGAATGACGGCGATGGCCCGATTCCTCTGGATCTGCCTGGGCGGCGCCGCCGGCACCGGCGCGCGGTACCTGCTCTCGGGCTGGGTGCTGCGCGCCGTGACTGGCTGGCCGCCTTCGCCAACCTGGCGGCGATGGGTGCTCGTCTGTCTGGCGGCGGGAGTGCTGGGCGTCCTCGCCGGGCGGCTCGTGACGGGGAGCTGAGGATGCGAGCTCTCGACGCCGCCGGCGCCGAATCCCCTCGCTTCCGCCGCGCCCTCCTCGCCCTGGCGCTCGCCGTGGCGGCCCTCTTCCTGCTCGCCACCCAGCATTACTGGGTGCCGGCCGATCCGAACGCCGACGAGAACGCCTACCTCGTCTCCGGCAAGCTCCTCGCCCGCACCGGCTCGCCGGGGTTCGCGCCGCCCGATCCCTACAGCTTCGTGGGGATGATGTGGATCAGCACTCCGGAAGGACGGTTCTATCCCAAGTACCCGCTCGGCCAGACGCTCCTGGTGGCGGCGGCGGTCGGGCTCGCCGGGCCGCGGGCGGCCTTCCTGATCAATCCGCTGCTGATGACCCTGGGCCTCTGCGGGGTCTTCCTGCTCATCCGCGACGCCGCGGGCTCGCTCGCCGGCCTCCTCGGGATGCTGGCGATGGCGGCGAGCCCCGTGCTGCTCGCCGAGACCAACGATCCGGACAGCCACGCGGGCTCCGTCTGCTTCACCGCCTGGGGAATGTTCCTGCTCTTCCGCTGGTGGCGCGACGGGCAGCACCGCCACGCGGCGCTCGCCGGTCTGCTGCTGGGACTCGCGGCGATCACCCGCTACACCGACGGGCTCTTCCTGCTCCCCATGGGCCTCGTGGCGCTGTTCCGGCTCGGGCGCCGGTGGGACCGGCGAAGGCTCGCCGGCGCCGCTCTGCTCGCGGCGGGGTGGCTGCTGCCGGTCGCCGGCCAGCTCGCCTTCAACCTGCGGGTGCTCCACCGTTTCACCGGCTACGGGGCGACCCACGAGAGCACCGCCTTCTCCCTGGACGCCCTGGCGCGGCACGGCCTGGAGGCGCTGCGCCAGCTCTCGGCGCTCGGCCTGCCCCTGCTCTTCCCGCTGGGCGTCGTGGGCCTCCTGCTCCTCACGCTGCGCGACCGCCGGCTGGGCCTCGTGCTGTGGGCCTGGACGCTGCCGAACCTCCTCCTCTACATGTCCTATTACTGGGCGCCCGACGACCTCACCTACACCCGCTTCTTCCTCTCCATCTTCCCGCCGCTGGCGCTGGCGGCGGCCTGGCTGCTGACGCGCCCGCTCCCCGGTCCGTCCCGGCTGCGGCGGCTCCAGCCGGCCGTGGCGATCGTCCTGGTCCTGGCGTGCGGAGCGTTCGGCGTGCGCGAGATCCTGCCGATGCTGACCAGCATCCACCAGGAGCAGGAGCAGGCCTGGAGAGCGGGGGTGGCGACGCTGGCCGCGGCCCCGCCGGGCTCGGCCGTTTTCGGTCCGCAGCAGGCGCTGAGCTATCTCCAGTACGCGGGCGACGGCTACCGGCTCTACAGCCGCCTCCTCTTCGTGCCGCGGACGATCGCCAGGATGGGCAGGGTCGATCCGCGGCAGCCGAGCTCCCTCCAGCCCGAGCGGGCGCGGGCCCTCTACAAGCTCCTCAAGGGGCGCAAGAGCATCGGCCTGCTGAAGCTGCAGCGCGAGCTGGCGGCCTCCTCGCTGGGCCAGGGGCTGCGGGTCTTCCTGATCGTGCCCGCGGGAGACCCCGAATGGCTCCGCTTCGCCGACCCGCAGCTCACGCGGGTCGACGACCGCGCCTTCGTTCTCCGTCCCGTCGCCCATTGGTCGGGCTGGGGTCTGCCGGTCAACGAGCGCGGCGACCGCAAGCCGATGGCGTGGGAGCTGCTGGAAGCCACCTCGGGCCCGGCCGCCGGCTCCTGAGTCCCTTACAAGGTCTTCGCAATTGTCTCGTCCCGGGCGGGACGGGCACCCTTCCTTTTAGATAGCTGAACCGGAGGGCATCGCCCCGGCCATCGTTCCAACCAGAAGGAGAAAGCATGAGCCGTCTTCGCTCGCACCTGAACCCGAGGCTCGTCCTCGCCCTGTTCATGATCGTCCTCAGCGCCTCGCTGATCTCTCTCGCCTCGACGGTCGGGACGAGCGATTCCACCGAGACGGGCACGCCGGAGCAGCAGGCCGCGGTGCGCACCAGCCGCGACGTCACGACGCTGCCGCTCCAGTCGTCCTGCACGGTCATCCCCAGCAAGGAGCTGTTCGTCACCGACGTCTCGGTGGTGGACGACTGCCTGCGCACGACCTGGGGTCCCTGCATCTCGGGCACGCTCCCGCCCGCTCCCGCCACGCAAGGGGCCTGGACGTTCGGCGCCCGGATGCAATCGCTCGCCGGCACCACCAACGCGGCCACGCTGTCGACCTTCACCCTCAACTGGCTCCATACCTGGTCCAGCAACCAGACGATCAACAGCGACCCGGTGCCCAAGCGCCCCAACATCCAGTCGATCGTCATCGATCCCTGGCTGGCGGCGAGCGGCGGCACGACCCTCGACATGAAGAAGGCCCCCTTCCGCCTGCTGGCGATCGTGGCGCGGCTCGACCTGCGGGAGAACGCGGGCTACTCGGGGGGGAGCTCGGCCGGCGAGGGCCGCTTCGTCTACAACCTGCTCGACGCTTCCGGCAACACGACCCCGTTCATGGTGATCTTCGAGTATGGTCTCGACGCCGCCGACTGCGCCGCCATCCAGAACTGGGCGGATCTCTGGCACGGCCTGGGCGGCCACACGTTCGGGCCCGGCTACAACGCCGCGCTGCAGGCGGTGACCGACCGTTTCGCCACCATCGGCGCCTCGCCGGCCAAGCCGAACGGCAGCGCCCTCAACCAATTGCGCACCGACGAGATCGAGCTCGTCCTCCCGAGCCCTCCCTGGGAGCTGCGCGAGTTCAAGCTGATCCCGCCGCTCACAACGCCTACGGGGGGCCCCGTGCAACTGACGGAGACCACCGTCGCCCAGACGCCGGCCTTCAGCCTGCAGCACACGACCGCGATCTCGAGCTACGTCAACGCCAACACGCCGGCCATCCTGGCCAACAACTACGTCGTGCCGCTGATCTGGAGCGGCTCGCCGTTCCGCGGCGGCGCGGCGCCCAACCGTCTCGACCTGAACTGGGACGGGCCGACGCCGATCTGCACGTCGATCACCGATTCCAACGCCCGCGAGATCTTCTCGCTCAACACCTGCAACGGCTGCCACGGCGCGGAGACGCAGACCACCTTCCTGCAGGTCAACGCCCGCAACGCGGGCTCCCCTTCGACGCTTTCGGGCTTCCTGACGGGCACCGGCACGTTCAACGACATGTGCGGCATCCCCCGCAAGTTCAACGACATCAACCGCCGGCGCGTCGACCTCTGCCAGCTCCTCAACAAGACCTGCACGCAGATCAACAGCGAGCCGCCGGTCACCTTCGTCCACTGAGGCGCGCTCTTCTTCACCTCCTTTGCCGGGCGGCCCCTCGGGGTCGCCCCTCTTTCTTTGGTGCGGGAATCGCTGTATACCTCTACCGTCATGAGGCCGCGTTCCATCGTCCTGCTCCTGCTGCTCGCCCTCGCTTTGCGGCTGGGCGCGGGGCCGCATCCGTGCCATGCGATGGCGGTGTCCTCCTCCTCGACGACCGCCCATGCCGCCTGCCACGAAAGCCCGCGGCCGAAGGCCCCCTCGCCAGGAAGCGACGACTGCTGCAAGGGGGATCACGCCCTCTGCGAGCAGGCGTGCCAGAAGGCGGCGAGGCTCCAGGTCTCCCTGGTCCTGCCGGACTCCCAGACCTTCCAGGAGCTGACCTGGTCCCTGGAAGACCGCTCCATGCCGCCGGTCGTCTTCCCGATCGATCACATCCCCCTGGCCTGATCCCCGCGTCGCGCCGCATCGACTGGGGACTCCCCGCGCGGGAGCTTCCCTGAACCGCTTTTTTGGGGATTTGCGCCATGCAACGGATGTTGAAGCTTTGGAGCGCCCTGGCGCTCGCTTGTCTGATCGCCGCGCCCGCGGCAGCTCAGGACCAGGACCCGCACCACGACATGCAGGGCATGGAGGACATGCAAGGCATGCAGGGGATGGAAGGGATGCACCACGGCATGCACGCCATGCGGGGCATGCTCGGCAACTACTCCATGTCGCGCGAGGCCTCGGGCACGGCCTGGCAGCCGGAGTCCACCCCGCACATGGGCGTCCACGCGATGTGGAACGGCTGGGACCTGATGACCCACGGTTTCACCAGCCTGGTCTTCGACCATCAGGACGGCCTGCGGGGCGGCGAGAAGACGTTCAGCGAGAACATGCTGATGGGCATGGCCTCCCGGGATCTCGGCGCCGGCCGCCTGGGCCTGCGCGCCATGCTCTCGGCGGAGCCGTGGACGATCGGCCGGAAGGGCTACCCGCTCCTGCTCCAGACCGGCGAGACCGCCGACGGCGTCACGCCGCTGGTCGACCGTCAGCACCCGCACGACCTCCTGATGGAGCTCGCCGCCACCTACAGCGTGCCGGTGGGAACGGGAAGCTCCGTCTTCGTCTACGCCGGCCTGCCGGGCGAGCCGGCGCTGGGGCCGGCCACCTACATGCACCGCTTCTCGGGGATGGACAACCCCGAGGCGCCGCTCGGCCACCACTGGCTCGACTCGACCCACGTCACCTTCGGCGTCGCGACCCTCGGCTGGATCCACGACAACGTCAAGCTGGAGGGCTCCGTGTTCACCGGCCGCGAGCCGGACCAGAAGCGCACCGATATCGAGAGCCCGAAGATGGATTCCTGGTCCCTGCGGGCCTCGTGGCAGCCGGCGCCCGACTGGTCGCTCCAGGTGAGCCACGGCCATCTCCACAGCCCGGAGCAGCTCGAGCCGGCGGTCGACACCGACCGCTCCACCGCCTCGGCGATGTACAATCGGCCGCTCGCCGGCGGCGACTGGCAGACCACCCTCGCCTGGGGCAGGAACGTCCGCCATCCCGGCAAGACCACCGACGCGCTGCTCCTCGAATCCGCCGCGACGTTCGATCGCCACACCGTCTTCGGGCGGGCCGAGCGGCTGGAGAACGATGAGCTCTTCAACGATCACCCCGGCGACGTCCGCGCCGGCCAGACGTTCAAGGTGGGCAAGATCTCCCTCGGCTACATCTACGACTTCATCCACCACGACAACTGGCGGACCGGGGTGGGCCTCCTGGGCAGCGTCGCCCTGGTGCCGGGCGAGATCAAGGACGTCTACGGCGACCACCCGGTCTCCGGAATGGCGTTCCTGCGGGTGCGGATGTAGAACATATTGACCCTGCTTCCGGGTACGCATAGGCTGAGGCACGGCGGTAAACTCACGAAGGAGACACGGATGGCTGGAGTACGAGTCTTGGTCGGTACACGCAAGGGCGCGTTCGTCCTCACCTCGGACGGCAGGCGCGAGCGCTGGGACGTCAGCGGCCCCCATTTCGCGGGCTGGGAGATCTACCACGTCAAGGGTTCGCCCGTGAACCCGGACCGGCTGTACGCGTCGCAGTCCAGCGGCTGGTTCGGGCAGATGATCCAGCGCTCCGACGACGGCGGCAAGACCTGGGGGGCGGTGGACAACAAGTTCGTATATGACGGGGTCCCCGGCACCCACCAGTGGTACGACGGCACGCAGCACCCCTGGGAGTTCAAGCGCGTCTGGCATCTCGAGCCGTCGCTGACCGATCCGGAAACCGTCTACGCCGGGGTGGAGGACGCCGCCCTGTTCCGCTCGGCTGACGGCGGGCAGGCGTGGGAGGAGCTCTCCGGGCTGCGCCGCCACGGCTCGGGGCCCCGGTGGCAGCCGGGCGCCGGCGGGATGTGCCTGCACACCATCGTGCTGGATCCGAGCGATCCCGAGCGGATCTTCATCGCCATCTCGGCCGCGGGCGCGTTCCGCACCGACGACGGCGGCAAGACCTGGCAGCCGATCAACCAGGGCCTGCGGTCTCAAGGGATTCCCGACCCGAAGGCCGACGTCGGCCACTGCGTCCACAACCTCGCGATGCACCCGTCGCGTCCGGGCGTGCTGTTCATGCAGAAGCACTGGGACGTCATGCGCAGCGACGACGCCGGCGAGTCGTGGCGGGAGGTCAGCGGCAACCTGCCGAGCGACTTCGGGTTCCCGATCGAGGTTCACGCGCACGAGCCGGAAACCATCTACGTCGTCCCGATCAAGAGCGACTCCGAGCATTTCCCGCCCGACGGCAAGCTGCGCGTCTACCGCAGCCGGACCGGCGGCGACGAGTGGGAGGCGCTCACCCAGGGACTGCCGCAGAGCGACTGCTACGTCAACGTGCTGCGCGACGCGATGGCGGTCGACTCGCTGGATTCGTGCGGCGTCTACTTCGGCACCACCGGCGGCCAGGTGTACGTGTCGGCCGACGCCGGCGACACCTGGGCTCCCATCGTCCGGGATCTTCCGGCCGTCCTCTCCGTCGAGGTCCAGACGCTGCCATGATCCGCGTCGAGCTCCCGCCCCATCTGCAGAATCTGGCGCATGTCGGCGGCGAGGTGGAGATCCAGGTCGAGGGCACGGCGACCCAGCGCTCGGTCCTCGATGCCATCGAGGCCGCCTATCCGGTGCTGCGCGGGACGATCCGCGACCACGTCTCGCAGCAGCGCCGGCCGTTCGTGAGGTTCTTCGCCTGCGAGCAGGACCTGTCGCACGAGTCGCCGGACACCCCGCTGCCCGATGCGGTGGCGAGGGGGGAAGAGCCCTTTCTGATCGTCGGGGCGATGGCCGGCGGCTGAGCCTGGGCGCTTCAGCGACGAACGGGGAGGGGTGTACCTCGAACTGAGAGGCCTGAAGAATTGATCTGGGGCTTTTCTTTACGCTCTGCTTGTGCCACCATGGCGGTGGCTGTGTTCATACTTTCAAGATACATGGGATCTAATGGTCAATGGCTGATCTGAGCCTCCTGGGAATCGGGATCTATAGCATCCGCGAAGCGGCGAGAATCAGTCACGTCCCCGCCAGTTATATCCGGCGGTGGCTTTGGGGGTACAAGTACGTAGTGAAGGGGCAAGTCCATCGGTCGGGCCCTCTTTGGGCGCCGCAGTTACCTGACATCGACGATGCTAGGGCACTCACATTCAGGGACCTCGTCGAAATTCAGTTTGTCTACCGATTCCGGCAGCGGGGGATCAGTCTCCAGACCATCCGGAAGACCATAGGGCTGGCCACAGAGCTGCTCGATAGAACCTTTCCGCTGTCGTCGGTGAGATTCAAGACCGACGGCCAGAAGGTCTTTGCCGAAGTGATTGAGGATCCCGCGGAGAGAGGTCATGTCTTCGACCTGAGGACCGGCCAGTACCTGCTGGACTATGTGCTGGGGTATCTATACGACGCGCTTGAATATTCGAAGTTCGATGAGCTGGTCCGCTGGTGGCCTCTCGGCAAGGACAGGCGCGTGATCGTCGATCCCAAGCGCAGCTTCGGCCGCCCCATTGTCCTTGAGGGGGTTCAGACCAACATCTTGGCGAGCTCCTTTCGCGCCGAAGGCGATATCAAGGCTGTCGCAGGTTGGTTCGAGGTCAGCGAGTCTTCGATTACCGACGCGCTTGCATTCGAGCGCAGCCTCAAGGCAGCGTGAAGAGGTTTGTGCTTGACCACAACCTTTCGCCGAATCTTGCCCGTGCACTAGGATTATTGGTCCATGGCGATGAAGTAACGTGTCTGAAAGACCTGGGCTGGCAGGCGGACCCTGACGAAGCATGGATTCCGCGCCTGGCCAATGAGCAGGCCGTGGTGATTACCTGTGACCTCGATATCGTAAGAAACCCGCACAGGCAACTCATCTTTCGCAAGGCTAAGTTGACCGCGTTTTTCCTGCTCGAGGCATGGTCGAGAGACGATGTCGTCCGAGGTCCAGAGATCGCCGCCCGGCTGCTGAGGATCTGGCCGGAGATCTCCCGCCTGGCGCATTCACACGCCCCAGGTACATGTTTTGCTGTACCTTTTCGGGGCTCAATCCGTCGTTTCCATCCACAAGGCAAGAGGCCCATCTGAATATCACCGAGCCCTGCACACACGATCGCGAAGCCATGAAGTCCGACCAACCGGTCACCTTCGAGACCGTGCGTCAGGTCGCCCTCTCCCTGCCCGGGGTGGAGGAGGGAAAGTCCTACGGCACGCCGGCCTTTCGCATCGGGAAGAAGTTCCTGGCCCGGCTGCGGGAGGACGGCGAGACGCTCGCCCTGCGGATCGGCTTCGACGAGCGGGACGTGCTGATGAAGGCCGATCCGGAAACGTTTTTCATCACCGAGCACTACCGTGGATATCCGGCGGTGCTCGTGCGGCTCGCGACCGTCGATCCCGACCGGCTGCGCGAGGTTCTCGAGGAAGCCTGGCGGCAGAACGCGCCCAAGCGGCTCGTCGCGGCCCGGGAAAAGTGAAAGACAGACCTGGTGGCCGAGCCTAAAAACCAGGCCGCCTCGCGGCGGCCTGGTTCCATCCGGGAAGGTCCGAACCTCAGAAGTTGTAGACGGTGTAGATGCCGATCTCGCTGAACTTGCCCTTGAAGGCGGGGTTGGTCGAGCCCACCGCGCCGGCGTCGCCGGTCGTGAAGGTGCCGCCCTTCACCTCGTCGTACTTGTAGACCAGCGAGGCGGCGAAGGCCTTGTTGACGGTCCACTGGAAGCCGGCGTTGTAGTAGGTCTCCTTGAGGTTCGGCTTGAGGTCCTTGCTGGGCTTGGCGTCGTCGTAACGGCCGAAGATGGCGAACTCGGGGGTGAAGGAGAACAGCCCCCAGACGGAGTAGCCGTCGGTCTTGTCGGTGGCCACGGTGGTGACGTTGTTCCAGTTCTTGGCCGTGAAGTACTCGCCGCCGACCCGGAAGTGATCGTTGGCGTAGGCGATCATGGCGTCCTCGCGCTCCGCGGTGTGCAGGGCGGGGAGCTGGTCGGTGTCCTGCCCGCGCTTGCCGCTGTAGCCGCCGACGGCGATCGCCAGGCCCGGCAGGGGGGTGACGCCGAGGCGGCCCTCGAAGTCCACGCTCTTGCTGCGGGTGGGGTTGCTGTAGCCGCGGCCGTTGCCGACCGTGACGGCGTAGTTGAACAGCGGCGAGTTGCCGAGGACGTGGAAGCCCCACTCGGCCGAGGTGCCGAAGCTCAGGCGGTCGGTGATCACCTGCTCGATGTAGCGCATGCCGTAGAAGCTCTCGACGTAGGGCACCCAGGGGGTGTCCGCGGCGCCGAGGCGGAAGGTGGCCACGGGTGAGAACTGGGCCTGGATGAAGGCTTTCTTCACGAAGACGTCATAGCGCTTGGCGCCGATGTCGCCGATGTCGGACTGGAACTGGGCGCTCCACACCTTGTCGAACTGGTGGGTGAAGGTGAAGTAGGTGCGCTTCACGTCGACGCCCACGCCGCTGTCGTTGCTCTTGTTGCCGGTGAAGTCGTCCTTGTTCTGCTTGCTGCTGAAGTCGGCGTAGACGCGGATACCGAACTTGTTCGCCGGGTAGTCGGCGGCCTTGGCCGCCTTCGGCGTCGGCCGTTCGTAGGCCGGCAGGTTGTGCTTGAACAGGTAGAGGTCCATGGCCGTCTCGTTCTCGGCCACGATGGTCTCGCCGTTGGGGCCGCGGCCGACCAGGGTGACGGCGGTGCCGATGTCGTTGCTCTGCTCCCACGAGTGGAACCGCTCGGGGGTGTTGAAGACGTAGACGCGGCCGTCCTTCTCAACCTCCTGGTAATACAGGCCCGTCACCTGGGCGCGGGCGACGGTGGCCGCCGACAGCGCCAGCACGAGCGCCAAGAGGGCGGCCTTGAATAGAGGCTTTCTGAGCATCCTGCTCTCCTTTTGGATCGGATTCAGTGATTCCGCTTTGAGTCGGCGCCAGCATAGAAAACCGCGGCGAGCGACGCTGCGACGGCGCGGTGACAGCCCTGCGACAGGCCTCTGGGCGGAGGTCTTTGTCACGCGGCTGTCACAGTGCGGTTGGCTGGCTGCCAAACCCTTTTGCGAGAGTCTAACTGCCGACCGGGGAACCGGTCCGCTCCAACCCTCAAAGGAGAGATCGATGACGCGTACTTTCAAGGCAGCTCCGCTCGCGGTGGCGGTGGCCCTGTGCGGGAGCGCCGTTCTGTCGGCGCAGGCGACGAAGGTGGATCCGGGGATACCCTCCTACAGCAAGACGAGCGGCGTCTCGGGAGCCTTGAGCTCGGTCGGCTCGGACACGCTCAACAACCTGATGACGCTGTGGGCCGAGGGGTACAAGCGGGAGTATCCGAACGTCCGCATCCAGATCGAGGGCAAGGGCTCGTCGACGGCGCCGCCGGCGCTGATCCAGGGCACCTCGCAGCTCGGGCCGATGAGCCGCACGATGCAGGCGGCGGAGATCGATGCCTTCGAGAAGAAGTATGGCTACAAGCCGACGCAGTTCCGCGTCGCGGTGGACGGCATCGGCGTCTTCGTCAACAAGGACAACCCGATCAAGTGCCTGACGATCCAGCAGGTCGACGGCATCTTCTCGAAGGGCCACGCCTGTGGCGGCAAGGCGATCAACACCTGGGGCCCGGCCGGCGTCGGCGTGGGCGGCTGGGCCAACCAGCCGATCAGCCTCTACGGCCGCAACTCGGCCTCCGGCACCTATGGCTACTTCAAGGAGCACGCGCTCTGCAAGGGCGATTATCGTGACACCGTCAAGGAGCAGCCGGGCTCGGCCTCGGTGGTGCAGGGCGTGACCGAGGACAAGTTCGCCATCGGCTACAGCGGCATCGGCTACAAGACCTCGGGCGTGCGCGCCGTCCCCCTGGCCGCCAAGCCGGGCCAGTGCATCGACGACAGCCCGGAGAACGTGATCTCGGGCAAGTACCCGCTGTCGCGCTTTCTCTACGTCTACGTCAACAAGGCGCCCAACAAGCCGCTCGATCCGATGATCCGCGAGTACCTGAAGTACGTGCTCTCACAGCAGGGTCAGCAGACGGTGGTCAAGGACGGCTTCATCCCGTTGCCCGCGAAGATCGTCCAGGAAGAGATGGCGAAGCTCCAGTGAGCGTTGCCGAGCCGTCCAGCGGGCCCGGCGGAACGCCGCCTGGCCGTTCGCGCGAGAGCCTCCGCCGGACGCCCCGGAAGCGGCTGCTCGCCGACCGTGCGGCCCGCTGGGTCGTCTCGGCGGGCGGCATCGGCATCATCGCCAGCATCCTGGGCATCCTGATCTTCATCCTGGTCGAGGTGGCGCCGTTGATGTTCCACGCCCGCGTCGACGCGGGCCGCAAGGTGACGGTGCCCGGCGTGGGCGTCATCGAGGCGGTGCTCTCGGACGACTACCGCACGCACGTGGCCACGCTCGACGGGAGCGGCACGGTGCGCGTGGTGCGTCTGCAGGACGGCAAGGTGGTCTACACGTCCGACGTGCTGGCGACGACGGCGGTGACGCTGCTCGCCGCGACCGTGCCGCCGCAGACCCACGCCTTCGCCGCCGCCACGTCCGACGGCCGCGTGCTGGTGAAGAGCATGGGCTTCGGCGTTTCGTTCCAGGGCCAGGAGCGGGTGGTGACGCCCGACGAGACGCCGCCGGTCTTCCTCGATCTCGATCCCGGGAAGCGTCCGCTCGGCGCCTTCGCCGCCCAGATCGACGCGGACGGCAACGTCGTGGCCGCGGCGGCGCTGGCGGACGGCCGGCTGGCCGTGGTGCGGCGCGGAGTGGAGAAGAACGAGATGACCGGCGAGGTCACCGCAGCCCGCCACCGGGCCGAGATGGACGCGCCGGGCCGGATCACCGCCCTGGTGATCGATCCGCTCCAGAAGAACCTCTACGCGGGCACGGCCGGCGGCGACCTGCTCTGGTGGACGCTGCAGGAGGGCGAGCCGGGCGACCTCCACCGGGCCAACGCGGGAGCGCCGATCTCCGCGCTCAACCTGCTGCTCGGCGGCCGCTCGCTGGCGGTGGGGCAGGAGAACGGCGCGCTGTCCGTCTGGTTCCCGGTCAACGAGTCCGGCGACACGGTGCGGCTGGCGCGCGCCCACGAGCTCTCCCGGCAGCCCGGAGCCATCCGCCGGATCGCTCCGTCGCAGCGCGATCGCAGCTTCCTCGCCGCCAGCGCCGGCGAGCTCGGCCTCTACTTCTCGACCGCCGACCGCACGCTGTGGACGGGCGCCGCGCCGGTCCGCGACACCGCCGCGATCTTCTACACGCCGAAGGCGGACGGCGCCTACCTCGCGGGCGGCGGGCAGGTGGCGGAGGTCGACATCCACAATCCCCACCCGGAAGTGACGCCGCACTCCCTCTTCGGCAAGGTCTGGTACGAGGGGTACGCCCGGCCCGCCTGGGTCTGGCAGTCGAGCGGCGGCTCGGACGACTTCGAGCCCAAGCTGTCGTTGACGCCGCTGCTGGTGGGCACGCTGAAGGGGACGTTCTACTCGCTGCTGCTGGCGATCCCGCTGGGCGTTCTCGGCGCGATGTACATCTCGCAGTTCATGCACCCGGCGTACAAGCGCTACGTCAAGCCGGTGATCGAGATCATGGCCTCGCTGCCCAGCGTGGTGCTCGGCTTCCTCGCCGGCCTGTGGCTGGCGCCGCGCATCGAGCGGGTGGTGCCGGCGCTGGTGCTGATGGCCTTCGCGCTGCCGCTGTTCATCCTGATCGCCGGTTTCCTGTGGACCCGTCTGCCGCGGGCCTTCCGCGGCCGCTTCCCGGTGGGCACCGAGGCGCTGCTGTTCGTCTTCGTGCTGGCGGCGGGCATCGGCGTCTGCCTCCAGGTGTCGGCGGGCTTCGAGCGCATGGCCTTCGCCGGCGACTTCAAGACCTGGCTGCTGCACGCGACCGGCCTCGGCTTCGACCAGCGCAACGCCGTGGTGGTGGGGCTCGCCATGGGCTTCGCGGTGATCCCGATCATCTTCGCCATCGCCGAGGACGCCTTCTCCAACGTGCCGTCGAACCTGGTGGCCGGCTCGCTCGCCCTCGGCGCCGACCGCTGGCAGACGGTGACCCGCGTCGTGCTCCCCTCGGCCTCGCCGGGCATCTTTTCGGGCGTCATGATCGGCTTCGGCCGCGCCGTGGGAGAGACGATGATCGTGCTGATGGCCACCGGCAACACGCCGATCATGGACTGGAACCCGTTCAACGGCTTCCGCACCCTGTCGGCCAACATCGCCGTGGAGATCCCCGAGGCGCCGCACGGGGGCACCCTCTACCGCACCCTGTTCCTGGCCGGCCTGCTGCTGTTCATCATGACCTTCCTCATCAACACCGTGGCGGAGATCGTGCGGCAGCGGCTGCGCGAGAGGTATACGCAGCTTTGATCCACGCGATCGATCGGACGGCGCGCCGGGAGGCGCTCGCCACTCCCAGCCTCCTCGGTGATTACCGCAGGCGCTCGGCCGCCGTCGGGCAGGCGCTGACCTGGCTCTGCGGCGGCGCTCTCGCCCTCAACCTCCTGCTGGTGATCGCCATCCTCGGGCTGCTCGCCTACAACGGCCTGATCTATTTCTGGCAGAAGGACCTGATCGAGCTCGACCTCAAGGATGGCCGCAAGATCCTCGGCGAGCTCTGGAGCCAGGAAAAGTCGGCCGCCGAGACCGGCACGCGGGCCGCGGGCGCCATCGACCGCGTCCGTCTGAAAATCGGGAACCGCGACGTCAGCGGGCTGGACTTCGTCTGGATCGATGCCAAGGACGTCGCCCGCCGCGCGCGGCCCCGGGACGTGGTGATGCTCGAGCGCCTCGAATGGGGCAACTTCTACGGCACCATGGCCGAGCTGCGCGCCGGCGGCCGGGTGCTGGCCACGGGTCCCGGCGCCGTCTGGCGGGCGTTCGGACCCCTCCACGAGCGGAAGCTGCGCGAGCTCGACCGCATCCAGGCCCTGGAGAAGGGACCCATCGGCGACGTCAACTACGCCATTGAGCGCCTGCGGCTCGCAGAGAAGAAGCTGGACCTCCAGAAGCTCCCCGCGGCCGAGCGCGACCGCCGCAAGGCGGAGATCGAGCAACGGATCGCCGCCGACCAGGCGCGCTACGAGCAGCTCGCCGCCCGCCTCTCCAGGATGCGCGACCGCTTCCAGGCCGAGACGCTGGTGATGCGGACGGCGGGCGGCGAGACCAAGGAGATGCCTGTCGGCACCGTCGTGCGCGCCCTGCGGCCGAACGGGATGGGGAGCTTCGCGAAGCTGCGGCTCTACGGCTCGCGGGCGTGGGAGTTCGTCAGCGCCGATCCCCGCGAGTCGAACACGGAAGGGGGCATCTTCCCGGCGATCTTCGGCACGGTGATGATGGTCTTCATGATGTCCTTCGCCGTGGCGCCGCTGGGCGTGCTCGCCGCGCTCTACCTGCGGGAGTATGCCCGCCAGGGGCCGCTGGTGCGCCTGGTGCGGATCGCCGTCAACAATCTCGCGGGCGTGCCGTCGATCGTCTTCGGCATGTTCGGGCTGGCGTTCTTCGTCTACCTGATCGGCGGCACCATCGACCGGCTGTTCTACCCCGAGTCGCTGCCGACGCCGACCTTCGGCACCGGCGGCATCCTGTGGGCGGCGCTGACGCTGGCGCTGCTGACGGTGCCGGTGGTGATCGTGGCCGCCGAGGAGGGGCTGGCGGCGGTCCCCCGCATCGTGCGGGAAGGCTCGCTGGCGCTCGGCGCCACCAAGTTCGAGACCATCCGGCGGGTGGTCGTGCCGGCGGCGGCGCCGGGCATCCTCACCGGCATGATCCTCGCCATGGCGCGCGCCGCCGGCGAGGTGGCGCCGCTGATGATCGTGGGCATGGTGAAGCTCGCTCCCACCCTGCCGCTCGACGGCAAGCCGCCCTTCCTCCACCTGGAGCGGAAGTTCATGCACCTCGGCTTCCACATCTACGACGTCGGCTTCCAGAGCCCCAACGTGGAGGCCACGACGCCGCTGGTCTTCGCCACCGCCCTGCTGCTGATCCTGGTGGTGACGGTGATGAACCTGGTGGCGATCGCGTTGCGCAATCACCTGCGGCGCAAGTACGCCGGGAGCGCCGTGTAGCGGCGTCGAGAAAAGAGACGAGCGATGACGGAAACCCTTTCGCAAGCGGCTCCAGCCGCGCCGCCCCGCGACCCCGCCCGCGAGCCGCGGATCGACGATCCGATCCTGCGCATCGAGGACCTCTCGCTCTGGTACGGCGAGAAGAAGGCGCTCAACGACATCTCGATGAAGATCCCGGAGAAGCAGATCACCGCCTTCATCGGCCCTTCCGGGTGCGGCAAGTCGACGCTGCTGCGCTGCATCAACCGGCTGAACGATCTGATCGACAACGTGCGGGTCGAGGGGGACATCCGTTTCGAGGAGGGCAGCATCTACGATCCGCGGATCGACATCAACGCGCTGCGCAAGCGGATCGGCATGGTGTTCCAGAAGTCGAACCCGTTCCCGAAGTCGATCTACGAGAACGTGGCCTACGGCTGCCGCATCCAGGGGATCAACCGCAAGCGGGACCTCGACGAGATCGTCGAGCGCAGCCTGCGCGGCGCCGCCCTCTGGGACGAGGTCAAGGATCGCCTGGACGAGAGCGCGCTGGGGATGTCCGGCGGCCAGCAGCAGCGCCTCTGCATCGCGCGGGCGATCGCCGTCGAGCCCGAGGTGATCCTGCTCGACGAGCCCTGCTCGGCCCTCGACCCCATCGCCACCGCCCGCGTCGAGGAGCTGATGCAGGACCTCAAGACCCAGTACACGCAGGTGATCGTCACCCACAACATGCAGCAGGCCTCCCGCGTCTCGGACTACACGGCCTTCCTGTACCTGGGGGAGCTGGTGGAGTACGGCCCGACCGAGAAGATCTTCATCAACCCGATGAAGAAGCAGACCGAGGACTACATCACGGGGCGGTTCGGGTAGGCCTCACCCCACCTTGAGCAGGTTGCCCACGTCGCCGCCGTGCGAGTGGCGGATGTCGCGCCCCTCGACGTAGTAGATGACGTCCTCGGCGATGTTGGTGGCGTGGTCGGCGATGCGCTCCATGTTGCGCGAGATCAGGAGCAGGTGGAGGGCGCGGCTGACCGTCTTCGGATCCTCGATCATGTAGGTCAGCAGCTCGCGGAAGATCTGCTTGTAGAGGCCGTCCACCGCGTCGTCGGACTGGCAGACCATGGTCGCCAGCTCGGTGTCCCGGCGCACGAAGGCGTCCAGGCTCTTGCGCACCATGTCCTGCACCAGCTTCGAGAGGTGCGGCAGATCGATGTAGGGCTTGAGCGTCGGCTGCTCGTTGAGCTGCTCGACCGACTGGGCGATGTTGACCGCCGAGTCGCCGATGCGCTCGAGATCGCTGTTGATCTTCATCACCGCGACGAGAAAGCGCAGATCGATCGCCGTCGGCTGCTTGGTGCCGAGGATCAGATGGCAGGCCTCGTCGATCTCGATCTCCAGGTGATCGACCTGGTTGTCCTCGTCGATCACCTCGGTGCAGAGCTTGTTGTCGCGCTCGAGCAGGGCCTGCGTCGCCTTGGCGACCATGCCCTCCACCATGCCGCCCATCCTGAGCAGTGCCTGGCGTACGCGGTCGAGATCCTGGTCCAGTCGTCGTTCCATGATGCGCTCCCTTTCAGCTTTGGATCTTACTCGCTCGGTATCCCAAGGAGAAGATCGAGGGAGCGCAGGGGTGTGACAGGTCGCCGTCAAATCTGTGACACGGCGACGGCCCGCGCCAGCTCCCCATACGTCACCGGCGTGCGGTCCGCGAGCGCCTGCCGCAGAACGGAGGTGAGGGCGCGCCGCACCCCCGGCTCGTAGATGTCGTCGGGATGGATGGAGATCCGCAGGATGGGCTTCCGCCGGCTGGCGGCGAAGCGGGCGCGTCCGATCAGCGGTGAGAGGGCGCGGCGCAGAAATCCGCGGGTGCTGAAGGCCACCTTGGGGGTGGCGATCCGGAGCTCCTCGCGGAGCAGGTGGAGGTGCCGGGAGGTGACGGTGTACTCGAAGCCGCGGCCGCGGAGGACCTCCCGGGAGGCCGGGCTGAGCAGCCCGGCGGGAGCGACGAACCCGCGGGCCGCGAGTCCCGCCGCCGCGAGCATTCCCTCTCCCTCCAGCACCTTGGATTCGGCCTTCTCCAGTCCCAGGCCATAGAACTCCCCCTCGCCCGCGGTGTAGAAACGCCCGATGAGCGCGGAGCGGACGCCGCGGGGGAGATCATCGGCCCGGTGGGTGAGCCCGTGCAGGCAGACCTCGTGGCCCGCTTCCACCAGCGAGCCCAGCCAGCGCAGGAAGAAGGGGCGATCGAGGATCGTCTCCACCCCGTGCCAGCGCGGCACGACCAGGAGCGACGCCCGCGGCACGCCGAGCTCCGCGAGCTGTTCCAGGAGCTCCTGGCAGGGCCGCTGGGAGTGCGGAGCGACGCCGTGCAGGGAGACGGCGAGCCAGCGCTCCCCGGGAGTGGAGACTGGCGCGGAAGGGGAGGCTCCGACGGGACTGTGGATCGCCATGAACGGCTCCTCGCGAAAGTGGCGCGACCGGGAGAGTGTCTCTCCACTCTACGTATGCGCGGTTCCCGATGTTTAGTCGTCGCCGGAAGTCAGCCGTTCAGCTCCGGGCGCGCCTTGGCGTGCCGCTGCAACTCCTCCAGGCGGCCCAGGACCTCGGCGTGCAGGTGATCCAGCTTCTCGTGCAATTGCGCGATCTCCAACTCGGCCTTGAGGTTGACCTCGTACTCGATGTCGCTCCGGATGCGATCTTTCGCCACCTGACGGTTCTGGCTGAGCAGCACCAGCACCGAGAGGATGATCGCCTCGAGCGACACCACCATGGTTAGCAGGCCGAACGGGAAGGGATCGAACATCGGCGGCTTCCAGCCCGGCAGCCAGCGGACGTTGAGCAGGATCCACACCGCGAAGATGATGACGTGCAGCACGAGGAACGGGATGCTGCCGGAGAACTCGGCGACCCAGTCGGCCGCCCGCTCCACGGCGGTGCGGCGGTCCTCCGCCTCGACGTTGACGTTGCGCGCCGCGGTGCGCCGCAGCAACTCCACGGTGTGCCGCAGCCGCTTGCCCATGGCGGCGATGATGTCGAGCCCCGCCTCAGGGTGGACGCGGAAGAGGTGGCTGAGATCGTCGCGGTCCACCGCCAGCGCCTCGAGGTCCTCCACGACGAGGACCGAGGCGGTGCGGGCGCCGCCGTCGAGAAAGGAGATCTCGCCGAAGACCTCTCCCGCCTCCGGCCGCTCGAGCACGATGCGCTCGCCGGTGTCGTCCTTGACGAAGACCTCGACGGAGCCCTGGCGGATGACGAACAGGGTGCCGCCGGGGTCGTTCACCTGAAAGATGATCTCGCCGGCCGGGATCCGCACCACGTCGAGCTGGCGGGCGAGGACCTCGCGCTCGTCCGCGTCGAGATACTGGAAGAACGGCACGCCTGCGAGCAGCGCCACATCGGTCGCCATCGGGGAGTCTCCTGCTGGGTTCGGACCCGAATGAGTGGCGACACTCTAGCACCGCAGGAACCCTCCTCACTGGAACATTTTCAGCTCTTCCGCGTACGGCTTGTCGATGTTGAAGTACACGGTGAGCTTCTGGCCGGTCTTCGGGTCGCTGACGTCCATCTGGTCGTAGTGATGCGCGCCGGCGTTCAGCAGGGTCTGCCCGCCCATCCTCAACCCCAGTACCCGGAGGAGCGAGTACTCCTCGTCCACGGAGATCACCACGTAAGCGGTGTCCAGGGTCTTGCCGTCGCCCGAGCGGAGGATCGACTGGGTGAGCCCCTTGCCCACGAAGTCGTGGAGCTTCTGCCGCTCCAGATCGTTCTTCTTCTTGGACACCAGGGCGGAGATGAGGTGGGCGTCGATATCGAGGTAGTTGACGTTCAGGATCTGGCCGGCGATCGCGAGCGCCTGGTCATAGTTCTTCTCTCCCAGAGCCGAGAACATGGCCTTTCGCAGGTCGGAATCGGTCGTCCCGTGCTTGGGGGCCTCGAAGTAGGCCATCCTCAGCGCCGTGAAGTCGACGCCGGGGTCCTGCCTTTTCGCCCGCTCCAGGAGGCTCTCGTAGGTCGGCTTGGTCTGCGGCGCTGCAAGGGCGACCGGCACGCCGGCGCAGAGCAAGAGAAGACCCGCTCCGATGCGGCACGCTGTCTTTGCGATCATGCCTGCCTCCTTTTCGCGGTTGCGATCTGGAGGCTTAGACCGGGATGGGCAGCGATAAGTTCCCGCGCTCGTGGAGGGAGCCCCAGGGATGGATTGGGAGAGAGTGCCAGCCGATGGTTCCGGGGCGCACCTGATCAGAAGGTTACTAATCTGGCATTTCGTCGTAGGTTCTGCCGTGGAGGAGCCTGCCAGTCCGGGCTTTTCTCGTACCGCCCCATTGCTTGAAAAAGAACGGGACTTTTTGCTCCCGGCATTGTTTGAAGATCCGTTCAACCCAGCGTGGATCCATCAGCCTTGATCTTGGGCCGGATTCACCACCGACAATGACCCAAGAGATATTGCTGAGGTCAAGGTCCCCCAAATCTTCAAGGAGTGGTTCGATCGATAGAAATCGGGTGTGAGCTGAGGAATCACGGAGATGCTCGATCCTTGGAAGGCCATGGCGACGGTTCTCAACGCTTACGCCCCACCAGATATGAGGAGCAGATGAAATTTTTTCTAGTCTTGTGCCCAGCATTTGTTGAAGACGCTCTGATCGCTTGGTAAGCACTTGGAATACATGCCACTTTGCTTGGTACATAACTTCGGATACGCGCCACACATAATCATCAGGCACGCCTTTGTGGAAAAGGTCACTCATTGAGTTGACGAAGATACGCTTTGGGTCTTTCCACTTTAGGGGCTCTTGCAATTTTTCGGGTACCAATCGCAAGTCAAATCCTTGCTCGTAAGGGTGCCCCAGAGTCCCTCGAAAACGTTCTGCGAATCTCTCCGCGTAACAGTGCTTGCAGCCTGCGCTCACCTTTGTACAGCCGCGGACTGGGTTCCAGGTGGCGTCCGTCCATTCAATCTTTGACATCTCGGACATAAGCTTCCTCGGGCTGGTTAGAAAAGCGACCGCTGCGGGTTGGTGTACTTGCGGCATTGATCCCAGAACTTAGCTCCCAGCGGATGCCGGCTGAAGAAGCTGAGGTGGTAAAGAGCAAGATTCTTCTCGGTAGATCGAATCAATTTCATATCACCAATCCCTTCGTACCGATAGCTAATCCTCGCCATCGACCGGCCGAACTCGTCGACGACAAAGTCACCGAAGCCGAGTCGACTGCCCGTCCATCTTGCGCGCCACTCTCCGTCACCAATGAAGCTCGCCACAGTAGTGTTTTCAGGCCTTGTGTAGAGTGTCTCGTTCCGGTGTGCATCCATTCCTGACGGTAATAGAATTAGAAAGTCAATTTTTCGGTTACGGGGCAAGGCTAAGGATTGTGCTAAATCTAAGATTGGCTAAGTTGTAGGGGTCAACAAAGCAGAAGACGAGAACACCGTTGTCTTTGCTGGATCTTGGTATTGCGACTTCTATGTCCTCGACGCGTTCATTGCAGTCACCTTGGACGAAGACGACATCTTTGTCCGGATGCGTTTTCCTGACTCGTTGTTTCAAGGCAGAAATCTTGTCATTGTCGAGTTCTGCGAAAATGTACTTTGAAAACGGCTTTGCTATATCCAGAGCCACAAGAGGTGATGCCGGTATGATGCGGTTGTTTTCACGTATCCGGGACCGGCCCGCCCCCGCAAAAAGATCCACGTAGACCAAGGATTTCCATTTTGTGGACATGGAGTTAGCGAAGATAGTGGCATAGCACCTGACCAGTTGGTATTTGTCTTCAGCCCAACTGCCCACCTCCGGCGTGGCCAAGCCATCATCTGCGAGTGTAGGCAGATGTTCCATGACCAGAATGATAGCACACTCCCGCTTGACTTACGCTCGATCGATTCTGGAATTCCGTTACCGCCATACCGATTCATGCGACCGAAGAAGGCGGTCAAGATGCCGGCTGGATTCGCTACGGCTCCCTCCTTTAGGCTCTTTCCCCGGACCTGGCCAAGGATTCCCTCGTCACCGGATCCCGGGGCGAGCGGGGAACTCCCCATTCCCCGCCGCTCGCGAGCCGTTCCCCGGGGAACGATCCGCGATGGCGAATGCGCACGATAAAAGGAGGGTTAACGATCCGTTCCCCATCGCGCCGGTCGCATTCCTCCTGGGGAACGTCCCGCTCACCGCCCGTTCCGGAAAGCGGCGGGCGGGGAAAGGCCGGACGATGGGGCGCCGCGACCCGTTCCCTGGAGATCGTGGAGCGTTCCTCTCGGGGAATGTGTGGCGGCGGCAGGGAACGGCCGGCGAGGCGTGGGGAATGGAGACGCCGGCCCGCGGTCGTGGGGCTTTAGTGTGTTGCCGGGAACGGGACGGCCTAGTCGTCGCTGTCTACGGGGCGCTAGGGGGCGACGCCACAGAGGTCAGAGCAGGCACCCCAGTCGCCGCAGTTCGTGCCAGAGGAGGTGGCCTTGTCCCAGCAGCCCCAGTCGCAGTTGCTTTCACAGTTACAAAACTTCGAGCCCGGACCGTCAGCGCACGCCCCACTCCCACAAACCGTACGAGATCTTCTGGTCGAGCGGATGGCCGGTGTTCTTGAGGGTCCAGACGACCTGGCTGCGGTGGTGCGACTCGTGGGAGATCAGATAGCCGACGAAGGCGGTCGCATGGGGCTTGAAGCCCTTGATCTTCCCGCCGGCCGCCAGGCTCTTGCGCAGCAGCGCCTCGATCGACCGTCCGGAGGCTTCCAGGGCGCCCGCGAGAGTGGCCTTGTCGGCTATGCCCTCGAGCTTGGCGACGCCCTCCAGGAGATCCGGCGTGGCGGCCTTCAGCCACATCAGACGGACGTTGTGGACGTGCGCGAAGATCTGGCCGATCGACCGGTGCTTCGGCGCCAGGGTTGATCCGAGGGCCTCGGCCGGGACGGCCTCCAGCAGGTAGAGGTTGATGCGGTTGTGGATGGTCCAGGTTTCGACCAGCGGTTCTTCCATGGAGCTCCTCTCTCAGGCCACCACCGGCAGGCGGACGCGGAAGGTCGAGCCGCGGCCGATGCGGCTCTCGACGTCCACCTGGCCGCCGTGGGCCTGGGCGATGTGCTTGACGATGGCGAGGCCCAGGCCGGTGCCCCCCTCCTCGCGGGCGCGCCCCTTGTCCACCCGATAGAAGCGCTCGAAGATGCGGGGGATCGACTCCGCGGGGATGCCGATGCCGGTGTCGCTCACCTCCAGCACGGCGTCGCCGCCGCAGCGTCCCACGCGCACCGTGATCCTGCCGTCCGGACGGTTGTACTTGATCGCGTTGTCGAGCAGGTTGAGGAGGAGCCGTTCGAGGTTCCCGGCGTCCCCCTGGACCGGCGGCACCGGCTCCTCCTGGAGTTGCTCGATCTCCACCCGCTTCTCGCGCGCCGTGGGGGCGAGGAGCTCCACGGCGCGGCGGGCGACGGCCTCGAGGTCCACCGGCTCGCGGTCGAGCGCCGCGTCCATCCCCTCCAGGCGGGAGA
>DASWRX010000016.1:0-1697 GCA_036402955.1 Thermoanaerobaculia bacterium | reverse complement strand
TTCGCTTGACAGGACCGGGGAAGTGGCTGATCGGACGTTCATTCTTGCGGATTGCCTCGTAGCCCGCCGGCGGCTGAATGGGTCGAGAGGCGCCCCTCTCCCCAACGATCACCCATGACAACAGATTTGGCCTTTTTCGGGAGAGGCGCGGCTCCGCTCGGCGAGCGCGATGCCGGCTGAAACGCCGCTCGCCGGCCGGACGGTCGTGCTTGTTCACCCGGCGTGGCATTCCTGCGGCACGGCCACGGTCGTGGCCAGCCAGGCGCGGGCCTACCGCGCGCTCGGCGCCCGCGTCCTGTCGGTTGCCCTGAGCGATCATCCCGCCTTCGGCCTTGCCCCGGAGAGCCTCGCCCAAGCCTATCTGCAGGCAACCCCGGAACTCGTCGCCGACCGCCGTCTCGTGACCGGCATCGGCAGGGGAGCCGCGCTCAACCCCCTGAAGATCGCCCCGATCGGCTGGAATTTCGCCCATGGCGATTTCGCCGCGACCTACGTCGCCCTCGCCCAAAATAGCGCGGTGCCGCGTGAGCTTGCGGCCGAGCGCCTCGACCTTGTCCACTGCAACCACTTCTTCTGCATGCCCGTTGCCGAGCGGCTGCGGGCCGCCCATCGTTGCTCCCTGCTTCTCGACAGCCATGACATCCAGGCGAGGCAGTACGTGTTGCGCAATCAGGGCGGCTGGTATCTGCCGCCCCGCGCGCCCTACGGGGCGATGCTCAGGACGGAACTCGCCTGGCTGAAGCGGGCCGATCACCTGCTTCACCTCAATTCCGGGGAGGATGCCGCCTTCCGTGGGCTCCTGCCGGAGAGCTCCCATGCCCTGATCTATCCCGCCGTAGACCCAATGCCGGCTGGGGCCGGGGGCGGCGACTTCGTCATCGTGGCGAGCGCCAATGTGCCGAATATCCTGTCGCTTGAATGGTTTCTGCGCGAAGTGGCACCGCGGGTGGGCGACATTCCGCTCGCCATCTACGGCAATGTCGACGCGGCGATCCGCAGTCGCGACCCCGGCCTGTACGGCCGCTTTTCCCGGCATTTCCGCGGCCGCGTTGACGACGTTGCCGACGCTTACCGGAGGGCGACCTGCGTCCTCCTGCCGACCATTGAAGGCCATGGCCTCTCGATCAAGACGATCGAAGCCTTATCGAGCGGCGCGCCGCTGGTCGCGACCCGGCACGCCTTCCGCGGCATCGACGTCGATCCGGTATCGCTCGCCAACGTGACGGTCGCCGAGGATGCCGCCGGCTTCGCCGAAGCATTGCGACGGCAGGCGGCAAAACGCCCGGATGCGGCAGCCCGCCCGGCGAGCCCGACGCGGCGGCTCTATGACGCGCTCTTCTCCCCGAGAGCCTATCGGGAGCGGCTAGCCGGGTTGGTCGCCCCGCTGCTTGGCAGCCGGCCGCTCCCGTAACGTCATCCCGCCCGTGGCGAGCGTGAGAAGAAGAATCGCCCCGGCCGGCGCGCTGAGGGCGTTGAGCCCGTAAACCGAAAAAGCCCATGCCCCGGCACCGGCGCCGAGGGCGAGCGCCGACCAACCCATGCCGTGACGCATCGCGGGCCCGAAGCTCTCCTGGCGCAGGCACCAGTGCGCCAGCTTCTCGCCGAGGCCGAACACCGTGCCGGTGACGAATGTGCCGCCGATGCGGGCGCCGTGGGCGTTCCTCAGCGCCGCATTTTGCGCTCCCATGGCGATGGCG
>DASWRX010000015.1:0-20165 GCA_036402955.1 Thermoanaerobaculia bacterium | reverse complement strand
GCGCAATCCGACCAGCGGATTGATCCGGGAGGCGCGGCGTGCCGGCCCATAGCAGGCGACCAGGGCTACGGTCACGAGCAGCAGCGGGATGCTCGTGAACACGACCGGATCCCTGGGGCTGACGCCGTAGAGCAGGCTGGTGATCGACTGCGTCACGGCCAGCGAGCCGGCGAGCCCGATGGCGATTCCGACTACGGTCAGGATCAATCCCTCCTTCAGGACCCCGCTCAAGAGGGCGGAGGGCTGGGCTCCCAGGGCCAGGCGAATCCCGAGCTCCTGCTTGCGGCTCGTCACGTAGATCGACATCAGACCGTAGATGCCGACGACGGCCAGCAGCAGGGCGAGCACGGCGAAGGTGGTCAGCAACAGCCGGGTGAGCTTCTGGCTGTTGAGCGTCCGGCCCACCACCTCTTCCATGGTGTGCGCGGCGTAGACGGGCACGTCCGGATCCAGGTCATGGAGCTTGTTCTGTATAGGCCCGACCAGGGACGTGGGGTTGCCGGCGGTGCGCACGACCAGGTACATCCGCAGCAGGGGCTCCTGCCCGTGGGCGACATACATGTGCGGCATCATCTCTTCCGAGAGATTCGCGTTCTTGATCCCGTTGACCACGCCCACGATCGTCAGCCACTGGTTGTCGCCGGTGGTCTTGATCCGCTTGCCGAGGGCGTTGCCGTCCGGCCAGTATCGGTGGGCCAGCGTCTCGTCGACCACCGCCACGAGGGGGGTGTCCTCCTTGTCGGTGTCGAGGGGCTCGCGCCCGCGCTCCAGGCTCATCCCCAAGGCCCGGAAATATCCCGGGCTGACGGTCTGGAGCTGCACCTGCGGCGCGTCGCCGCCACCCGGCGGCTCGAAGCCCTCGACGATGTAGCCGTCCGTGTTCTCGTCACCGCTGAAGGGCAGATTCGAGGTGACGCCGGCCGCCGTCACTCCCGGCAGGGCGCGGACCTGTTCGAGCAGGCTGTGGTAGAACTGAAGCTCCTGCGCCGAGTTGTGGTACTTCTGGGTGGTGACCGGGAGGAGCATGGTCATCACGTTGTCCGGCTGGAAACCCGGATTGACGGTCATCAGGCGCTGGAAGCTCTTCAGCACGAGCCCCGCGCCGATCAGCAGGATCAGGGAGAGCGCGAACTGCGCCGCCACCAGCGTGCTGTTCACCCGCCGGGTCATCTTGCCGGAGCTCCCCTTCTGCCCCTCCTTCATGCCCGCCGTCAGGCCCAGGCGATAGGTCTGGATGGCGGGCACCAGGCCGAAGAGGATTCCGGTCAGCACCGCGATGGCGGCCGTGAAGGCCAGCACGCCGCCGCTGATGCTCACCTCGTCGATCCGTGGGATCCCTTCCAGTGGGAGGCGGCTGAGCGTCCGCACGACCCACCATGCGAGGATCACCCCCGCGACGGCCCCGAAGCAGGACAGCAGCACGCTCTCGGTGAGCAGTTGCTGGACCACTCTGCCGGGCGTGGCGCCCTGAGCATAGCGCAGCGAGATCTCGCGGCTGCGTCCCACCGCCCGGCTCAGCAGGAGGTTCGCGATGTTCGCGCAGGCGATGAGCAGGATGAAGCCGGCGGCGAACTGCAGGATCAGCAGGGGCTTCTCCGTCTTCCCCGTGATCGCCTGCTTGAGCGGCTCGACGGTCGCCTTGAGGCCGCTGCCCGGCGGCGGCGGATCGTTGCGGGAGACCAACTGGGGGTTCTTCTGTCCGGCGGCCAGCAGCAGGCTGGTGACGTCCTTCTGCGCCGTCTCCGGGAGCACGCCCGGCTTCAGCCGGGCGATGCCGGTGAGAAACCACGGGTGCAGCGCCTCGGGCTTGAGACCGAGCGGAATCCAGATCTCCGTCTCGCTGGTGGGAAACTTGAAATCGGCGGGCATCACCCCCACCACCTCGACCGAAGAGTTGTCGAGGGTCAGCGATTTCCCGATGACGCCGGGATTGCCGCTGAAGTAGCGCTGCCAGAGTCCGTAGCTCAGGACGCAGACGGTGTTCTTGCCCGGCGTGTCCTCGCCGGGCACGAACGTGCGGCCCAGGAGGGGGGGCTTGCTCAGGACCTTGAAGAAATCGGCGGTGACCTTGGCCGCCTGCAGGCGCTCGGGCCGCTCCCGTCCCGTGAGGTTCGCCCCCGAGCTGGCGTAGGCCGCCACCGAGGAGAAGAAATGGTTCTGTTCGCGGTACAGAGCGAAACTGGCCTGCGACAGACGCCAGGTGTCGAGTCCCTTCTCGGGATACGACTGCAGCAGCCGGACGAGACGGTCAGGCTGAGGATAGGGCAGCGGCTTCAGCAGGATGCCGCTGACCAGGCTGAAGATCGCTGTCGTGGCGCCGATGCCGAGCGCCAGGGTGAGCACCGCCACGGCGGTGAAGCCGGGGTTCTTTCTCAACATCCGGAGACCGAAACGAACGTCCTGGCCCAGCCCTGTCATCATCTTCCCCTAATCCCGGCGCGAAGCCGAAAGGGAGCACAGGCTCCTCTGCTCCTGGTCGATAGGACACGCATCACCGCGAAAAATTCACCGACGACGAACGGGCGGCTAGTATACCGTTGATGGCGCATACTCTGGCACACCCGCAAGGTAGTCGTCCAACCAGCAGGCCGCCGGATCGCTCTTGAACAGCATGACGCGGCCACGGTCGAGCGGATCGGGGGCCCGGTGGTAGCGCAGCATGATCTGGTCCCCAACCTTCCCCACCACCTCGATCTTGCCCGTCCTGTGGGACATGCACAGTCGGGCGTGCTTGGCCAGGCCCGAGAGGCTCCGCCGCGCGCGCTCGAAGATATCGAGGCACTCCTCGATCGGCACCACGAAGGGCTCGTTGCCCGCCGTCGGCCGGCAGATGAAGATGTAGTAGGGCAACACGCCGCTGAACGACAGCCGGTTGAAGAGCTCGGAGATCAGCGCGGGATCGTCGTTGACCCCGCGGATCATCGGCGACTGGTTGACGGTCGCCACCCCCGCCTTCTGCAGCAGCATGAGCCCTTGCACCGCCAGAGCCGTCAGCTCCCGCGGGTGATTGAAGTGATTCATCACGTAGATCTTCTTCTGCGGGGTGCTGTATTTGCTCAGCATCTCCAGCAGCGAGGGATCGTTGATGATCCGGTAGGGATCGAAGGCGGGCATCTTGGAGCCGATCCGGATGATCCCCACATGATCGATCTCCCGGATCTGCTGGATGATCCGCTCCAGCTTGGGCGTCGAGAGGATCAGCGGATCTCCCCCCGTCAGCAGCACGTTGGTGATCTCCCGGTGCTCACGGATGTAAACGATGGCGTCGGTGACGTCGTTGGTGACCTCGTCGTTGTCGTCGGTGAACAGCCGCTTGCGGAAGCAGAACCGGCAGTAGGCGCCGCAGACGTTGTTGACCAGGAGCAGGGCGGTGTCGTCGTACTTGTGCTCCAGCCCCTTCAAGACGGTGTAGGAGGCCTCGTCGGACGCGTCGAGCTCCCCGAATTCGCCGAGCTCCTGAACGTGCGGCATGACGATCCGCCGGATCGGATCGTTCGGATCTTCCCAATCGATGAGCGACTGATAGTAATCGTTGGTGCGGAAGACGAAACGGTCCGTCACCGGCCGGAGCTGGTCTCTCGTCAGATCGTCCAGCGCCGTGACCTGATCGATCTTCGTAATAGATTTCGAGTACCTTCGAGTGCCGTCCATTTGCGGGGATCCTCTTTTCGTTCGATAGGTCTGGAACCACTCGCGGCAGCAACGACTAACGATCAGCGCTCGCGACCACGGCATCGCCCAGCGGGGCCTTCAACCGCTTGTCATACTCCACCTGCCCCTGCTCGAGCTTGACGATCCGGTCCGCGACGTCGAAATAGTGATCGTCGTGGGTGATCACGATGACGGTCTTGCCCCTCGCCTTGAGCTCCGGCAGGATCTGGTAATAAAAGACCTGCTTGAACATCGGATCCTGGTCCGACGCCCACTCGTCGAAGACGTAGATCGGACGGTCCTCGAGATAGGCGGTGAGCAGGGCGAGGCGCTTGCGCTGGCCCTGGGACAGCTCGAGCGTGGACAGCTTGTCTCCCTCGATGCGCACCTTGCGATCGAGATGGAGCTGGGCGAGGTATTCGCTCCCGCGGGCCTGCAGGTGCTCGCCGTCGACGCCGAAGAGGCGATCGAAAAGATAGAAATCGTAGAAGACCACCGAAAACTGCTGGCGGTATTCGTCCCGGTTCTCCCCGGTCACCGGCTTGCCGTCGAAGCGGAGCTCCCCCGCCTCGGGCTCGTAGAGGCCGATGAGGAGCTTCGCCAGCGTCGTCTTGCCGCTGCCGTTGCCGCCGATCAGGAACACCAGCTCTCCCGGATGGAAGGTCAGGTCCACGGGGCCGACCTGGAAGACGTCCCCGTCTTTCTCCTGACGGTAGACGTGCGTCACGCCGCGCATTTCGAGCTGGTGCCAATCCGGATTCGATCGCACCGCCGCCGCGATCTCGGGCTGCTGATGGGTCAGCGACAGCCCGAGACGCCGCACCGCCTCGGCGGCGACCCAGGCGCGGCCCAGGGTGGGCATATTGTTCAGGATGATCGCCAGTGGGGAGATCATGAAGAGAACCGTCAGCACGTAACCGCTCAGCGCCTGGTGGCTGACGCTGATGAAGCTGGGGGCGAGAAACAGGCTCAGCCCGATGAAGATGAAGAAGAGGATCTGCCCCCAGTTCGCGGCGGCGACCGTGAGGGTATTGGCGAGGACGGCGTAGTGCCGGATCGCTTCCACGGAGGGATCGAGCTGCTGGGTCCGGAAGGCGTCGCGCCGCTCCCGGTTGAGCTTGAGCTCCTTCGCCCCGTCGGTGAGCGCGCGAAAGGCGCGGAACATGGAATCCCACTCGCCGCGCATCAGCCGGAAATAGCCGACCGATTTGATCAGCGGCAGTTGATAGGTGGCGAGGCCGATCACCATGTAGCCGAGCATCACCAGCAGCAGCGGCCAGGAGAGCAGGCCGAGATAGATCAGGCAGCCGACCATGATGGCGAGTTGCATGAAGAGAATCGGCAGCGTGGTGACCGCGTTGGTCACCGCGGGGATGTCGTCGTTGAGGGTGGCCATCAGGCGCGGGACGCCGATCTCCTCGAGCAGCCGGTACGGCGCGGTGAGGATCTGCCGGGAGAGCGTGATCCGCATCGCATGGGCGGCGTGAGCCGTCAGGCGCACGAGCAGGAACTGCGACACGAAACCGCTCAGGGGGATGAGCGCGCACAGCGCCACGAACTTCCACACCAGCGTCGAGTGGGAGGCGGCGGAGCCGTTGAGGGCGGAGTTGATGACGGCGATCAGCGCCGTGCTGCCGAAGCCTGAAAGGGCTCCTGCCACGCTGGCCAGCACGACCGTCATCCGCGAGTGCCGCACACCCCTCGACCAGTCGAGGAGGACGGAAAGGAGCTGCACCAAGGTTCCCATGATCAAGACTCCTTCGCTGAGTTCTCGAGACACGCGGCGATCCGTTCCGCCAGCGTCCTGACGTGCGGCTCCCGCACCATCGAGTAATGGTCTCCGGAGACCGTGTGCAACTCGACCCCGCCGGCGGCCAGTTTGCTCCACCCCCGGGTCGGGTCCCGGAGATCCACTCCGTCCTGGATCGGATTCGCTTCCAGGTTGGAGTGGTAGTTGGACGGAAGCTCCTTGCCGATGTAGGGCAGCGGGTTGTCGGCGTTGAGCAGAGTGATCTGTCCCTCGTAGGGGCCACCCGCGTAGCTCCGCATGACCTGCGCGTTGGTCTTGAACGCGTCGAAGAGCTTGCGGAACTCGGCCAGCCTGATGTCGGCGGGCACCAGACCGGCCGCCTTGGCCTCGACCGCGATACGGCTCAACTGGCCCATTGGGGGGAGTGCGGCGATCTCGTCCCACGATGCCCGCAGCCGGTCGAAGGAGAGGCCGAGGTCGAGAGCGAAGCTGCCCAGGAGGACCGCCCAGGTGTAATCCGTGGGCTGTTCCGACGGCGCCTCGACGTCCATCAGCGCCAGCAGGGCGATCTCCTGTCCCTGCCGCCGGAGCTGGCGAGCCATCTCGAAAGCGATGACGGCACCCATGGACCATCCGCCGAGCCGGTACGGTCCGGCCGGCTGGAAGGCCCGGACGGCCTCCACGTACTCGGCCGCCATGGCCTCGATCCGGGTGTGCGGTGCCAGGTCCTTGTTCGATGCTTCCCGTGCCTGGATCCCATAGAACGGCTGCTCCTCGCCCAGGTGGCGGGCGAGCTCGCTGTAGCAGAAAACGTTGCCGCCGGCCGGATGCACGCAGAAGAGGGGCGGTCTGGAGCCCTCGGGCTGGAGCGGCACCAGCAGCGACCAGGCGGGGGCCGCCACCTCCTCGCGGAGGAGCTGCGAAAGGTGATCGATCGTCGCGCCCTGGAGCAGCGCCGCCATGGGCACGCGCTTGCCCAGCCGTTCTTCGACGCGGGCGATGAGCTGCACCATCAGCAGCGAATGGCCGCCCAGCTCGAAGAAGTCGTCGCGCACGCCGATCGGCCGGATCCCCAGCAGGCTTTCCCAGATCTCCACGAGCTCTTGCTGGAGGGCGTCGCGGGGAGGCACGAACGCCCGCTCCGAGCGCAGGAGGGCACGGTCCGGCGCCGGCAGGGCCGCCCGGTCCACCTTGCCGTTGGCGGTCAGCGGCAGCGCCTCCAGGATGATGCAGACCGAAGGGACCATGTAGTCGGGCAGCCGCTCGCGCAGGAAGGTCTTGAGCGCCTCGCTGCCCGGACCGGGGTTCTCGGTCACCACCACATACGCCACCAGCCGCTTGTCTCCCGGCGCGTCCTCCCGGGCCAGGATCACCGACTCCCGCACCGCCGGGTGCGACGCCAGCGCGGCCTCGATCTCCCCCAGCTCGATGCGGAAGCCGCGGATCTTGATCTGGTGATCCACCCGTCCCAGGAACTCGATGAGACCGTCCGCCAGGAGGCGGACCACGTCTCCGGTCCGGTACAGGCGTCCGCCGGGCTCGCCGCCGAAGGGATCGGGCAGGAATCTCCCGGCGGTCAGGTCGGGCCGGTTCAGGTAGCCGCGGGCGAGCCCCTCGCCGCCGATGAACAGCTCCGCCCGCTCGCCGATGGCGGCCAGCCGGAGATCCCGGTTGAGCAGGTACACCCGGGTGTTGGAGATCGGCCGGCCGATCGGCACCGAGGTCCGCGACCGCTCTTCGATCTGGTAGCAGCAGGCGAAGGTGGTCGTCTCGGTCGGCCCGTAGCCGTTGATCAGCCGGAGGTCCGGCAGCTCCGCCAGCACCCGGTCCACGTGCGCGCCCGAGAGGGCCTCGCCGCCGGCCAGGAGCTGACCGATGGTCTTCAGCCCCTGGAGGTTTTCGTCGACCATCTGATGGAACAGGCCGGCGGTCAGCCACAGGGTGGTCAGCTCCGACCTGGCGACGAAGTCCCCCAACTCGGTCAGCGTCGGCATGTGCGGCGGGAAGAGCACCAGCCGGGCGCCGTTGAGCAGCGGGCCCCAGATCTCGAAGGTGGAGACGTCGAACGAGACCGGCACGAACTGCAAGAAGACCTGCCGTGAATCGATCGTGGCGTAATCGGCCGCCTTGACCAGCTTCACCACGTTGCGATGCGTGATGCACGTCCCCTTGGGGAGACCGGTCGAGCCGGAGGTGTAGAGCATGTAGGCCAGGTTCTCCGCCATGGCCCGATTGACCGGCGGTTCCTCGGGCTCCGCGGCGAGAGTCTCCTGGTCGCGGTCCAGGCACACCACCGTCAGCTCGTGCTCGGGCAGCTCCCCGGCGATCTGCTGGATGGTGAGCAGAGTCCTGACGCCGGCATCCTCCAGGATGAAGCTGATGCGGCGCGCGGGATCGGCGATGTTGACCGGCACGTAGACGCCACCGGCCTTGGCGATGCCCAGCAGGGCGACGACCAGCTCCACCGAGCGTTCGAGCAGCACCCCGACGAAGACCTCCGGCCCCACACCCTGCTTCTGGAGGAAGTGCGCCAGCCGGTTGGCCCGGCGGTCCAGCTCCCGGTAGGTGAGCCGCTCCTGCTCGAACTGAACGGCGACGGCGTCGGGGGTCCGCCCGGCCTGCTCCTCGAAGAGCTCGTGGATGCAGGCGTCGCGGGGGAACGCGGCCGCGGTGTCGTTCCACTCCGCCAGGACGTGGTGGATCTCCGCCTCTCCCATCAGGGTGAAATCGAAGACGCTGGCTTCCGGCTCGGCTACCAAGCGCTCGAAGAGCCGCTGGAAGTGATCCGCCATCCGGCGGATCGTGGCGGCCTCGAACAGCTCGGGGCTGTAGACCAGGGAGCCGGCGATCCCTGCGGGGCCGTCCCACAGGTAGAGCTCGAGGTCGAACTTGGTCTCCGCGCTCCCCGGGCTGCCGGTCAGCAGCGTCACCCCTGCCATCGCGATCTCCGCCGTCGGGGTGTCCTGGAAGGAGAGGATGACCTGGAAGAGAGGATTTCGCCCCGCGCCGCGGGTGGGCTGCAGCTCCTCGACCAGCTTGTCGAAGGGGAGGTCCTGGTGGGTGTAGGCGCCGAGGGCCGACTCCCTCACCCGCCGCAGCAGATCGCGGAATCGAGGGCCGTCCTGGAAACCGGCCCGCAGCACCACCATATTGACGAAGAACCCGATCAGGTTCTCCAGCTCCAGGCGACCACGCCCGGCGATCGGGGTGCCGATCAGGATGTCGTCCTGGCCGGTGTAGCGCCCCAGCAGCGCCTGGAAGACGGCGGTGAGGGTCATGAACAGGGTGGCCCCCTCCCGCCGACTCAAGGTCCGCAGCGCCGCCGAGAGGTCCCCCGGCAGGACCACGGGGCAGTGCGCGCCCGCCTGCCGCCGGGCCGCCGGCCGCGGCCGGTCGGTGCTCAGCTCGATCACCGTCGGCGCGCCCACGAGCTGGCGGCGCCAGTACGCCAGCTCCGTCTCCAGGAGCTCTCCCTGCAGCCAGTCCCGCTGCCAGACGGCGTAGTCGGCGTACTGGATCTCCAACTCGGCCAGCGGCGAGGGCTCGCCGGCCGCGAAGGCCGCGTAGAGGGCCTCCACCTCGCCCATCAGCACCCCGATCGACCAGCCGTCGCTGATGATGTGGTGCAGGGTCAACAGCAGCCGGTGCCGACCCTCGCCGAGACGCAGCAGCGTCACCCGCAGCAGCGGGCCCCGCGAGAGATCGAACGGCCGCAGCGACTCGTCCAGGGCGAGCCGCCGCGCCTCGGCCTCGCACTCCTCCTCGGCCAAGCCGCTCAGGTCGCGCAGCGGCAGGTCGACCTCGGCGGTCTCCGCGATGACCTGCTGCGGCTGGCCGACGACGCTGACGAAGGTCGTACGCAGGATCTCGTGCCGGCGGACGACCTCGTCCAGGCTGCGCTTCAGCGTCGCCGGGTCGAGATCGAGGTCGAGCTGCACCGCGGCCGGAATGCTGTAGGCGCTGCTCCCCGGGCTCAACTGGTCGAGGAACCAGAGCCGCTGCTGGGCGTAGGAGAGGGAGGGAGGGGCGTCCCGCGGGGCGCGGCGGACCGGCGTCGTCGCGAGACCGCTCCGCTCGCGGCGGCGGGCGGCGACGCGCTCGGCGAAACCGGACAGGGTAGGGGTCTCGAACAGGGCGCGCACCGGCAGATCCACCGCGAGCGCTTCCCGGATCCGGGCCAGCACCCGGGTGGCCAGGAGAGAGTGCCCGCCGAGGGCGAAGAAGTCGTCGCCGCGTCCGATCTCCATCACTCCGAGCACCTCGCTCCAGATCGCGGCCAGGACCTCCTCAACCGGGGTCCGCGGTGCGACGAAGCCCGCCGCGTCACGCGCCGCGCCGGCCTCCGGAAGCGCTCTCAGGTCCAGCTTGCCGTTGGCGGTCAGCGGGATCTCGTCGAGCAGCACCCAGGCGGCGGGCAGCATGTAGTCGGGCAGCAGCCCCCGGAGCCAGTCCTGCAACTCCTCCGGCGAGGCCGCCGCGGGCTCCTGGGGGACCACGTAGGCGACCAGGCGCCGACCGCCGCGGGAATCCTCGGGGGCGAGGACGACCGCGTTGCGCACCGCCGGAGACCTCCGCAGCGCCTCCTCGATCTCCCCCGGCTCGATGCGGTGACCGCGGATCTTCACCTGTTGGTCGGCGCGCCCCAGATACTCGAGATCGCCGTCCGCCCGCCGGCGCGCCAGGTCCCCGGAACGGTAGAGCCGCGCTCCCGGAAGGGGGCTGAAGGGATCGGGGACGAAGCGCTCGGCGGTGAGGTCCGGGCGGCCGAGATAGCCCCTGGAGAGCCCCGCGCCGCCGACCAGCATCTCCCCCGCCACGCCCAGCGGGACGAGCTGCAGCCGGGCGTCGACCAGGTGGACCTGCAGATCGGGGATGGGCGCCCCGATGACGCTCGCCGCCCCACCGGCGTCGGCCGCCGCCAGCGGCCGGTAGGTGACGTGCACGGTGGTCTCGGTGATGCCATACATGTTGACCAGGCGCGGCCGCCGGTCACCGTGGCGCTCGAACCACGGCCGCAGGGCCTGCACCGGAAGCCTCTCGCCGCCGAACACGACGTGACGCAGCGCCGGCTCCCGCCGGTCCGGCCGCGCCTCTTCCGCCGCGATGAGCTGGAGGAACGCCGAGGGGGTCTGGCTGAGGACCGTCACCTCCTCGTCGCGCAGCAGGTCGAAGAAGGCCTCGGGAGAGCGGCTCACCCAGTACGGCACCACGACGCAGCGGCCGCCGTTGAGCAGCGCCCCCCACAACTCCCAGACCGAGAAGTCGAAGGCATAGGAGTGGAAGAGCGTCCATACGTCGCGCTCGTCGAAGCCGAACCACTCCCCGGTGGCGGCGAAGAGGCGCTCGACGTTGCGATGGCTGACGATCACCCCCTTGGGGCGCCCCGTCGAGCCCGAGGTGAAGATCACATAAGCCGCCTGGTCCGGCAGGATCTCGACCCCCGGATTATCCGCGCTCTCCCGGGAGATCGCCGCCGCGTCGCCGTCGAGGCGGAGGACGCGCACAGATCCCGCGGGGATCTCCGCCGCCAGTCCCCCCTGCGTCACCAGCACCGGCGCCCGGGTGTCGTCCAGGAGGAAGCCAAGGCGCTCCGCCGGCAGGACCGGATCGAGCGGCACGTATGCCCCGCCCGCCTTGAGCACGCCGAGGATGGCCACGATCATCTCCAGCGAGCGCTCCAGACAGAGGGCGACGCAGGTCTCCGGCCCCACTCCCATTCCCCGCAGCGCGTGCGCGAGGCGGTTGGCCCTGGCGTTGAGCTCGCCGTAGCGGACCGTCACCCCCTCGCAGGAGAGGGCGACGGCGCCGGGCCGCGCCGCGGCCTGGGCCTCGAACCGGTCGACGAGGCTGCCGGCGCCAGCGAAGACGCGCTCGGGAGCGTTCCATTCCCACAGCGCCTGCCGCCGTTCCTCGTCGCTGAGCAGTGGCATCTCCCAGAGGGTCGCCTCCGGACGGGCCACCAGGGTCTCCAGCACCCGCCGCCAGTGGCCGAGCATGCGGTCGATCGTGGCGGCCTCGAACAGCTCCGTGCTGTAGCCGAGCGAGTAGACGAGCCGGTCGTCCTCCTCGGCGACCGTGAGGGTCAGGTCGAACTTCTCCACGCCGGGCTCGGCGTCCAGCTCGCCCAGGCTGAGCTCCTCGACCTCCAGGACCGTCTTGGGGACGTTCTGGAAGACGAACATCACTTGGAACAGCGGGCTGTGGCTCAGGCTCCGTTCCGGCCGCAGCTCTTCTACCAGCTTCTCGAACGGCAGGTCCTGATGGCTCTGCGCCTCCAGGACGACCTCGCGCGTCCGTCCGAGCAGCTCGCGGAGCGGGGGATCCCCCGCGAGGTCGCCGCGGATCACCAGCGTGTTGATGAAGAACCCGATCAGGCCCTCGGTCTCCACCCAGCGCCGGCCCGCGACCGGGATGCCGACGGCGAGATCCTCCTGCCCGGTGTAGCGCGACATCAGGATCTGGAAGGAGGCGAGCAGGGTGACGAAGGGGGTCACCCCCTCGTCTTGGCTGAGCGCCCGCAGTCCGCCGGTCAGGTCCTCGGAGATCCACCCCCGGCGGGTCTCTCCCTGGAAGCCCATCGCCGCCGGCCGCGGACGGTCGGTGGGCAGCGGCAGGACGGGCGGCAGGCCATCCAGTTGCCGCCGCCAGTAGGCGAGCTCGCCCGCCAGCGCCTCTCCCTGCAGCTTCTCGCGCTGCCAGCTCGCGTAGTCGCCATACTGGATCGGCAGCTCCGGCAGTCTCGCCGGCGCTCCCGCCACCAGGCCCCGGTAGAAGGTCCCGGTCTCCCGGATCAGCACCTGCAGCGACCAGCCGTCGGAGACGATGTGGTGCAGGACCACCACCAGCCGGTGCTCCCGTTCGTCGAGCCGCAGGAGGGTGACCCTCAGAAGGGAGCCGGCGGCCAGGTCGAAGGGTTGCCGGATCTCTTCCGCCGTCAGCCGCCGCGCCGTGCCCTCCCTCTCCGCGGGGCTCAGGTGCCGCAGGTCGACGACCGGGAGCTCCAGGGGCCGTGCGGGCTCGACGACCTGCAGCGGCCGCCCGTCCACCGGCACGAAGCGCGTCCGCAGGGACTCGTGGCGCCGGACGACCTCGGCGAGGGCTTGCGCGAGCGCGGCGACCCGCAGGGGCCCGGCGAGCCGGAACACCACCGGCAGGTTGTAGAGGGCGCCGTCGGGCTCGAGCTGATCCAGGAACCAGAGGCGCTCCTGCGGAAAGGAGAGCGGGCTGGGCTCATCCTGCGCGCGGCGCGGGATCACCCTCGCCTCCGCTCCGTCCCCCTGCTTCAGAAGCCGCTCGAGCTCCGCCCGCTTGCCGGCCGGCAGGCCGGCGCGCCGGGCCGCGAGCCGCGCCTTCTTCCGCGCGGCGTCTTCGGTTTCCAACCTCGTGTCCTTTGCAGTCGGCATGGGCGCTCCGCTGGTCGTCTCTCTCCGCCTCGGCGGCTACTGCACTCCCGCGACGGTGGTCGAGCTCGCCTGGGCGGCCGGCGAGAAGGTCTCGACCTTGCGGGCATCCGCGACCACGAAGGTGTGGATCTCGCCGAACGAGCAGAAGAACTCCGGGAAGGCGCCGTCGATCAGGTCGTCAGCTACTGTCTCGAGGGCCTGGCGGCCCGGAAACTCAGGGAGCGGCCAGTGGATCACGATCTCGTTCAACCCTTCCTGCACGGTGTCGCCGGGGATCGCGAGATCCCACGTTTCCCACTCGCGGCCGACCCCGATCTCCGCCTGGGGCCGGCCGTTGAGGTCGAGGGCCAGCGTCCCCTGGGCCGGCGCCGGGCCGGGGAGGCGGCAGGTCAGGCTGAGCCGCACCGGGCACCCTGCCTCGCCCGCGAAGACGAACCGCGATTCCAGCCAGTAGGCCTTGTAGAAGTGATTCTCTTTGCGCCGGACGTGCCCATCCCGGCCGGGCACCACCCACATCACCTCCTGCGGCTGGAGTCCGGCGGAGCCGTAATAGTAGGCGAGCAGGTTGGTGTCGCTCCGGGTGACGCTGTGCTCTTCCCGGCGGAGGCGCGCCAGAGTCTCCCGGGTATCGACGCCGATCTCCTGTAGGGCGCTGGAGACGGCATCGATCAGCAGCCGGTCGAGCTGCTGGTGGTTATAGCGCAGCAGGTAGTGCTGGATCAGCGGCGAGCCCAGGCCGGCGATCTCCTCCGACGCCCGGCACATCAGCATCGGTGTCTGCCGGGTCTGGATGTCGATGAAGCGGGTCATCACCTCGGCGATGGCGGGCGACGCCTGCACCGAGGAGGAGCAGTAGTGGCGGACGAGGTCGTAGGACTGCCACCAGTGGGCGTTGTGGACGGCGGCCAGGAAGGCGGCCTCGGCCTCCACCTCGCGGCTCGGCGCGATCTTCTCGTCGACCAGGTCGCGCCACGGCACCTCCACCCTCTTCAGGGCCCGCAGCACGGGCGAGGCGGCCGCGGCCATCGACACCTGGATCCCCTCGGTGGTGAGATGGCAGTAGTCGAGGAACAACCGGCGGTCCGGGATGCCGCCGCCGAGGTACTCGTGGAAGATCTGCGGCATGTCGACCACCGTGGCCCCGTGCTCCGCCGCCTCGCCGCGGAGCGCCTCCTGGGCCACCGCGTAGGTGCGCGGAGAGGTGCTGCGGGAGGGGTCCCAGATCACGGCGTCACGGGCGAGCTCCAGGTATCGCCGCGTGGCCGCGATGTCCCCTGACCGCTGGCTGCACTCGGCGAGGATATAGAGTCCGGCGATGCTGACTCCCTGGTCGAGCTCGACCATCCGCCGGGCCAGCTCCGCCGCCCGTTCCAGGTCCCTCGCGTCGAGGGCCTGCCGCGCCTGCCGCCACCGCTCGATCCACTCCAGGTTGGCGGTGCCGGGCAGGTAGGGGGCGTTGGTGACCGGATCCCTCCAGTCGCCCAGGTTGAACTCCGGGACCATCCACACCAGGGGGACGTTCTTCTGCCGATAGACCGAGGAGACGTCCCGCACCATGCGGCGGACGTTCCCCACCAGTTGCTCCTCGGCGAAGCGCTTCATGCTGGCCATCCCCTCCTCGCGCAGCCCCGCGTCGATGTGCGCGACCTCGGAGATCTGCGGCGGGAACGAGACGCTCCAGTTGTTGCCGGAGAAGATGACGACGGCGTCGGGCTCAAGCTGGAGGGTCGACAGGGCGAGCTCCCCAACCTCGATCCCCAGGTTCGTGCGGGCGAGATCGATCACCTCGACCTGCCCCTTGCCGAGCTGGCCCGCGAGGATCGTCTCCAGCGCCATCGCCGGGGTGAACTGCGGGTCGTAGAGGTAGCCGCGGGCGACCGACTCGCCGATCAGCACGACCCGGCGCCGGCCTCGCTTCGGCTCGATCCTTCCCAGGTTGGCCCAGAGGTTCCAATCCCTGAGCATGTCCAGGCGGCGGGCGAAATAGGTCTGGCCTCCCTCGCTCTTGCTCTCCCAAATGCCGACCCGACCGGGAGTCGGTGCGGGGGTGGGGGTGGACTCCGCCGCGCCGGCGACGGGGCGGAACGGCTCTCCCAGCAGACCGGTGAGCCGGAGCAGACGGGCGAGCCGCGTCCCATCCTCCGAGACGGCGGCTTCGGCGACGCGGTTGCAGAACGACTTGAGCGACTCCGGTGGATATTCCATTTGGATCGGTCCCCTTGGTTCCTAGAGCAGCGTGTAGACGAGGTGGCCGACGGCCTCGCCGTCGCCTTGCCGGTCGACTGCGGTCTGTTGGGCCTGGAGATCCCACATCGGCGGGACGCCCGAGCGTTCGAGGATGAAGTCCTCCACCACGATCACGTCCATCTGGCAGCGGACGAAGCACATGATGGCGTCCACAGTGGTGCACACGATCGGCTCGCCGCGCATGTTGAACGATGTATTGAGCAGGATCGGGCAGCCGGTGCGCCGGTAGAATTCCTCGAGCAGCGCGGCGAAGCGTGGACTGGTCTCGGGGGTCACCGTCTGCACCCGCGCCGAGCCGTCGATGTGGGTGATCGACGACAGGTCGATCGGCGAGATCACCTGGCAGGTCTCGAGCATGAAAGGGGAAGGGTGATCGAGGTCGAAGTGCTCCCGCGCCTTCGACTCCAGCACCGCCGGGGCGAAGGGGCGAAACGCCTCGCGCATCTTCACCACCGCGTTGATCCGGTCCCGCATGTCCGGGCGCCGCGCGTCGGCCAGGATCGACCGCGCTCCCAGCGAGCGCGGACCGAACTCCATCCGCCCGTGCGACCAGCCCACCACCTTCCCCTCCAGCAGACGGTCGACCGTATAGCGCAGGAGCTCCTCCTCCTTGCCGCGGAAGTCGAGGAACTTGGCCGACGACGTGGTCAGGATGTGGTAGGCCTCCTCGGAGGTGTTCGCAGGACCCAGATAGACGTGCTCCAGCCGCTTCCTGAGCGGCGCCTCGCCGGTGAGCCGCGCGTGGGCCATCGCCGCCGCGCCCACCGAGCCGCCGGCGTCACCGGCGGCGGGCTGCACGAACAGACGCTCGAACGGGCCCTCGGCCAGACAGCGGCTGTTGGCCACCACGTTGAGGGCCACGCCACCCGCCATGCACAGGTTCTCGCTCGGCACCTTCGTGTGCAGATAGCGGATCTTGTCGAGCATCACCTCCTCGAGCACGACCTGCACGCTCCTGGCGACGTCCATGTGGAACTGCTCCAGCTCGGACTCCGGCTCCCGCGGCGGCCGGCCCAGCAGATCGCTCAACTCCCGGGTGTACATCGAGTCCTCGGTGAGGAAGGCGAAATACTTCATGTTCAGCCGGTACTGACCCTCCGAGGTCAGCGTGATCAGCTCGCGGATCTTCTCGGCGTAGAGCGGCTCTCCGTAGGGGGCCAGGCCCATCACCTTGTACTCCCCCTCGTTGACCTCGAACCCGAGATAGCCGGTGATCGCGCTGTAGAAGAAGCCCAGCGAATCAGGGAAGTCCACCTGCTCGAAGCGACCGATGTGCGGGCCGCTGGCCGAGCCGTAGGTGGTGGTCGGCCAGTCGCCGACGCCGTCCACGGTGAGGATCGCCGCCTCATCGAAGCCGGAGAAGTAGTAGCTGCTGGCAGCGTGCGACAGATGATGGTCAACGATCTCGATCGGCCCGTCGTAGCCGAACACCCGCCGCATCAGTTGCTGCGGCTGGCTCTTGACCAGGCGACCGATGATCGACTCGCGCCGCTCCAGAGGCAGGTCCGGCATCAGCCCCATCCAGAGCTGGCGCCCCAGCTTCAGGCAGGGGTCCTCGTAGTAGGCGATGCAATCGACATCGGCCAGCGTCAGCCCACCCGCCTCCAGGCAGTAGCGGAAGGCGTGCCGCGGGATCGCCTTGTCGTTCTTGACGCGGGAGAAGCGCTCCTCCTGGACCGCGGCGACCAGGACGCCGTCCTGCAGCAGGCAGCAGGCCGAGTCGTGGTAACCCGAGGAGATCCCGAGGATGTTGAGCTTCGGGCTCTTCGGTCGCTTCCCGAGCTTCACGCCCGGCTGCAGCACCCCATGGGTCGTCTTCGTGATGGACATGTCTGTCATTCCTCTCGGTCTCTGGCTATGGCTCTGCTTCCAGCCTCTCGATGAGGGTTTCCTCGACGAGCACCGACAGGCCGGCGACGGTGGATTCACCGAAAATGGCGCGAATGGGTAGATTCACCCGGAACCGCTGATTGATCCGCTGGATGACCTGGGTGGCCAGGATCGACTGCCCCCCCAGGTGGAAGAAGTTGTCGTAGAGGCCGATCTCCGGCAGCCGCAGCACCCCCTTCCAGATGCCGGCGATGGCCTGCTCCATCTCGGTCTCCGGCGCCGTGTAGGCCGCCTCCAACTCCGGGCGCCCGCCGTCCGGCGCGGGCAGGGCGTGGCGGTCGACCTTACCGTTGCCGGTGACCGGCATCGTCTCCAGGGAGATGAAGGCCGCCGGCAGCATGAAGGCGGGGAGACGCTCCTCGAGGAAGCGCCGCAGCTCGGAGGTCGACGGCGTCTCGCCCTTGGCCACGAGGTAGGCCACCAGCCGCCGGTCGCCCGGCGCGTCCTCGCGCAGGAGGACGGCGCAGTCCCGCACGGCGGGGTGCTCGCCGAGGACCGCCTCGATCTCCCCCGTCTCGATCCGGAACCCCCGCAGCTTGACCTGGCCGTCCGCGCGCCCCACGAAATCGACCTCCCCTCCCGGCAGCCGGCGGGCCAGATCCCCCGTCCGGTACATCCTGCGGCCCGGGACGAAGGGGCTCGGCAGGAAGCGCCCGGCCGTCAGCTCCGGACGATTGAGATAGCCCAGCGCCAATCCGTCGCCCGCCACATGCAGCTCGCCGACGACGTTCTCGGGCACCGGGTTGAGCCAGAGGTCGAGGACATAGACTTGCGTGTTGGCGGCCGGCCGGCCGATCGGCACGAAGGGGCGCTCGGCGGCCACCGGATCGAAGCGGTGGATCATGCAGCCGACCGTGGCCTCGGTCGGCCCATACTCGTTGTAGATCTCCACCCGGCCGCCGAAGCTGTCGTGGACCTCCCTGGCCAGCCGGGTGGCCAGCGCCTCGCCGCCCACGACCAGACGCCGGACGGCGCTGCGCCGGTTGTCCTGGTCCTTGATCAGGGTCAGGTGACTGGGGGTCAGCTTCAGGACGCCGACCCGGCCGTCGTCCAGGATCGCCCGCAGCGGCGGCTCCCCGTCCTCCCCGCGGAAGACGATCAAGGGATTGCCGGTGACCAGAGCCATGAAGATCGAGGTCACCGTCAGGTCGAAGGCGAGCGAGGAGTAGAGGGGGAAGCCGGCGCTCTCCCCCCGGAGGTAGGCTGCGCTCGCCCACTCGACATAGTTGACCAGCGCCTGATGCTGGATCGCCACCCCTTTGGGCTCGCCGGTGGAGCCCGAGGTGTAGATCACGTAGGCGACGTCCCGCGGCGTCGCTCGCCGGGCGGGCAGGGTGGCATCCTCACGGGGGATCGCCGGCGCGTCGGCGTCGAGACGGACCAGCGCGAGGCCTGTTTCGAGCAGACGCGGCGCGAGCCGTTCCTGGGTGAGCGCCACCCGCGCCCCGGCGTCGGCCAGCGCATGCAGCAGCCGTCGCGGCGGGTGCCCGGGGTCGAGCGGGACGTACCCTGCCCCGGCCTTGAGCACGCCGAGCAGGCCGATCACCTCTTCCAGCGAATGATCGAGACAGAGGCCGACGAGGTCCCCCGGCCCGACTCCCAGCGACGCCAGGTGGCGCGCCACCTGGTTGGCCCGGCGGTCGAGCTCCCGGCAGGTCAGACTCTCCTCGCCGCAGATCACCGCTACGGCGTCCGGCGATTCCGCCGCCTGCCGCTCGATCAGCTCGTGAACGCAGCGGTCGCGGGAGTAGTCCGCCTCGGAGCGGTTCGGCTCCGCCACCGCTTGGAGCCGCTCGGCCTCGTCCAGCAGCGGCAGCTCCGACAGCCGGCGCTCCGGGGCCGCCACCGCTCCCGCCAGCAGACTCTCGAAATGCCGGACGATCCGGCGCCCCGTGGCGCCGTCGAACAGGTCGGCGTTGAGCTCCAGCGCTCCCGCCCCCCCCTCTCCCCCTTCCCAGAGATCGAGCAGGAGGTCGTACTTGGCTGCCACCTGCTCGACCTGAGGGAAGCTCAGCGTCAGGCCAGGGAGCGCCAGCTCGGAGACGGGGGCGTTCTGCAGCGTGAGCACGACCTGGAACAGCGGGGGATAGCTCAGGCTCCGCTCCGGCTGCAGCGCTTCCACCATCGCTTCGAACGGCAGGTCCTGGCGGGCGAAGGCCTCGAGGGTGACCTCGCGCATCTGCTTGAGGAGATCCGCGAACGCGGGGTCGCCGGAGGTGTCGGCGCGCAGCGGCAGCATGTTGACGAAGAACCCGATCAGGCTCTCGATCTCGGGGCGGGTGCGCCCGGCCACGCTGGTGCCGGCGACATGATCGTCCTGGTCCGTGTAGCGGCGCAGGAGCGCGAAGAAGGCCGCCAGCAGGGTCATGAAGAGGGTCGAGCCGGCTTGGCGGCTCAGCGCATTGAGCCGCTCGGAGAGCGCGGGCGAGAGCCGCACGGGCTCGCGCGCGCCGGCATAGGTCTGGACGGGCGGGCGCGGACGGTCGGTGGGGAGCCGGTGGACCGGTGGCGCCCCGGCCAGGTGCTCCCGCCAGTACGCCAGGCCCGACTCCGACGACTCCCGCAACCATTGCCGCTGCCAGACGGCGTAGTCGGCGTACTGGATCGGCAGCTCCGGCAGGGGAGAGGGCCGCCCCTCGAGGAGGGCGCCGTACAGCGCCGAGACCTCCCGGGTGAGCACGCCCCGGGACCACCCGTCGCTCACCGCGTGATGCATGACGCAGACGAGGACGTGGTCCTGCTCCTCAAGGCGGAGCAGGAGTGTACGAACCAGAGGCCCGGCGGCGAGATCGAACAGCCGCCGCGCGTGCTCGGCGGCGATCCGCCAGGCCTCGGGCTCCCGCGCGGCCCCCAGGCCGCTCAGGTCGACCAGCGGCAGGGGCACGTCCATGGCCGGGCCGACGCATTGGACCGGCAGGCCGTCGCGAACCGGGAAGGTGGTGCGCAGGATCTCATGGCGCCGCGCCACCTCGCGGAAGGTGCCCGCGAGCGCCGCCGGGCCGAGCCGGCCCCGCAGCCGCATGCCGAGCGGGATGTGGAAGGCGGCGTTGCCGGGCGCCAGTTGCTCCAGGAACCACATGCGTTGCTGCGAGTACGACAGCGGCAGGTCGCCGTGGCGCGGCGCCGGCCGGATCGGCGAGGACTCCGCCCGAGACCCCGTCCCCGACTCCCGCTCGATCCGCAGCGACAGCTCGGACACCGTCGGCGCCTCGAACAGCACCCGC
>DASWRX010000014.1:0-34713 GCA_036402955.1 Thermoanaerobaculia bacterium | reverse complement strand
TCAGGAAGAAGGATGGCTCGCCCCACCACGGAGTGGGGATCAAGCCCACCGTCCCGGTCGGCCGCACCCTCGCCGGTGTGATCGCGGGCCGCGATGAGGTGCTGGAGAAGGGGATCGAGGTGGTGAGCCACCCGTAAAGCCTCCACCCCGGCGGAGCGCTCCCAAGCCCGCGGCGCAAGCCTGCCGCGGGCCTGGAGCCGTAGCCCGCGGCCGATGGTCCCGTCCCGGGCCTCCGTCTTGTGATCCGGAGGGCCGTCTTTCCTGGACGGCCGCGATCCTGGCTTCCCGCGCCGCCGTCTTTCTTTCCCGACGACCATCCTGGTATCCCCGGCCTCCGTCTTTCTTCCCGCGCCGCCGTCCTGGCATCCTCCGCCTCCGTCCTGCCTCCCGCGCGCGTATCTTTCTTCACCACTCCCCATCGCGGCATCCTCGCCACCGTCTTCTTGGTACAGCGCGCAGGGCGGGCAGGCGCGCGAATCGTCTGACCCCTGAATACAGCAGAGATCTTCAGTTGAGCCATAGGGCTGCCACCATGGCCAGGCCGATGATGGCGTAGAGCGCGCGGTAACGGGCTTGCAGGCGGCGGATGCTCGCATAGGTGAGGCCCTCGGCCAGAGTCTTGAGCGACCAGCGCAGGTGAACGGGGTAGAGGGCGACGAGGGCTGCCAGGGGACGCGGGAGGATGCCCTGGAGAGCGAGGAGGAAAAGGAGGGCGTGGGCCAGGGTGAAGAGGGCCAGGCTGGCGGCGAAGGCGCGGCGCGGGCCGAAGATCACCGCGTTGGTCCGGATGGCGTTGAGGACGTCGCCCTGGTGATCGCGGACCTCCTGGGTCAGGTGGCCGGCGGCGAAGGTCAGGGCGAAGAAGGTGGCCATGGCGAGGCCGCGACGGTCGATGGCGTTCCCCAGGGAGTAGCCGAGGAGGAAATGGAGGACGCCGCCGGCCAGGTGGGCCGCTGAGTTGAGGAGCGGTCTGCCTTTCCAATTGAAGTGGGGCAGGGAGTAGAGGGCGCTCAAGGTGGCGATGGCCAGGGACAGCCAGAGGGCACTGGGGCCGAGGCGGCTGAAGAGGAGGAGACTCAGGGCCAGCAGGCCGGCCGCCAGACCGCCGATCTCCCTGTGGCCCGCGCCTCTGGCCGTGAAGACGCCGGCGGCCTTGTTGGGGTCGGCGAGGTCGGTGGTCAGGCCGGACCAGTCGTTGAGCATGAAGACGTGCGCCATCAGGAAGACGTTGGCGACGAGGAGGATCGCCAGCGGCCCCACGGTCGCCGCCGGGTGGCGGAGCGCGAAGGCGGCGCCGAGCAGGGGCGAGCCCTGGAGAACGAGGATCTCTTGCAGGCGCAGGCAGGACAGGTAGCGGCGAAGGCGCTCGCCCAGGCGGCCTGCGGTCGAGGTGGCCGCCGGCACGGTGGGCGCGAATCGGGGCGGAGCCGGCCGGGCGGCCTGCTGGGGGACCTGTTGGGAGGCGAACGCCGGCCTCGGTGGCGGCGTGCGAGCCGTCACCTGTGGCTTGCGCCGCGCCGCGGAAGCTTTATCCGTTCGCATGGGGTTGCCGGAGGTGCGCATGTTCGTGAGCGAGCCTTAGCCAGAGCGCGTAGCCGACGTCCTCCGACCAGTAGTATCTGGGGACCGTCGCGGTGAGATCGTTGTGGTAGAGCAGCGGCGGATTCTTTCGCAACAGGGCAAAGTCGTCCTTGGCGAGCTGACGCAGCACCACCTGGATTTCTGCCGCGTGGGCTGCGTCGGCCGGCGAGCCTCCGGGGGTTTGCGCGCGCCCCAGCAGCCGGACGACGGACACCCAGATCTCCTGGCCTGGGACCGGCGTCCGCAGCCGCGACTCGGGCAGCTCCAGCTCGCAGCCGGCGCGGCGGAGGTCGGTCAGGCGCAGGGTCGGAACCAGCGGCGCCATGCGATAGTAGACCCAGACCCGATCCTGGTCGACGACGGGGTGGAGAGCTGCGCAGAGCGCGCGGCCGGCCGGCGGCTGCACCTTGGCCAGCAGCAGCAGCAGGTGCATCTGGATGCCGATGTCGGTAGGGTTCGGATCTCCGCCCGGGTCGAGGCACTGGTAGGCCTCGCGCGGCGCGAGCCAACTGCGGTAGAGGCCCTCGCGGGTGCGGTATCGGTCGAGGGTCGCCAGGGCGGCCGATAGCCGCCGGCGGCGCCGGCGGTCGTCGTCGGGAGCGAGCCGCCAGACGAGCGCCGTGTCGTCGGTATCGGGTGTGATGGCGCACCCCAGGGTACCGATGCCGGGCGCGTCGGGCAGGCCGTGGTAGCGCACCAGTCCGCCGGCCTCGATCTGGCCCGTGAGGTGCTGGCGGGCGCGCTGCAGGCTGTCGCCGAGACCGCCGGTGGCCTCCAGCGGACCGAGCAGGTCGAGCAGGAGAGCGGTGAGGAAGGTGTTCATCTCCTGGCGCGGCTCCTGGAAGCGCGCCGCGGACGTGTAGGCGGTGAGCCAGTAACCCGGCCCCTGCTGGTGCGCGCGAAGCCGCGCCGCCGCCGTCCTGAAGGCCTCGTCGAGATCCTCGTTGGCGGCCGGTGCCGTCCGCACGGTCAGCGTGCGCTCCGCCAGGTAAGTTCCCCCTCCGTTCTTGGAGGCCGAGGCGAAGACGGCCAGATGATGCTCGCCCGGAGCGAGGCCGGCCGTGCCGAGTGGGATGCGCCAGCCGGCGGGGCTCGCCTCGTGCAGCGCACCGCGGACGTCGGGCCGGTCGAAGAAGGTGCGGGAGCCGACGGTCCGCCGGCCGTCGATGGCGACCGCCACCTGCCAGGGCGTCGCATGGCCGGCCAGCGCCCAGCCGGCGACGACGACCTCCTGGCCGGCGGTGACGGCGGAGGTCGCGCGGCCGCCGGCCTCGATGGCGTCAGTCTCGATGGCGTCAGTCTCGATAGTGTCAATATTGCCGCGCATCTCGATCATCAGCTCCGCCGGCGCGAGGCCCTGCCGTAAGGAAGCGACGAAGGGTGCGTTCCGCCAGTCCCACGCGGCCCGCATCTGGTGGGGACCGCTGGCGGCGGCGAAGATCGCGCTGTCGGTCGCGCCGGTGTACCAGAAGGCGCCGATGGCCTCGATGGCGACCGCGGCGCCGACCGCGAGCAGGAAGCACACCCGGCCGAGGCCGCGCAGTGAGGCGACCACCGGCGCCAGCATCCACAGGAGCAGCGGCAGGAGGTCGGTCAGGTAGCGCGGCCCCCAGGAGATGCCGGCCCGCCAGTCGGATTTGGCATAGAGCAAGACCTGGAGGACGACGCCGGCGCTCATCGCCAGGGCGAGGCCGCGCTCGCCGCGGTCGCGCGGCGGGTGCCGCCAGGCCAGGACGAGAAAGAGCAGGAAGGGGGAGAAGACGAACAGCCCCCGCGTCGGGCTGAACAGCAATCCGCCGAGGCCGGACAGCAGGTCGTGCCGGAAGAAGCTGGCATGGCCGACCCGCCCGTAAGCGCCGGCGAAGTGCTCGGCCACGCCGAGGTTGTAGAGCAGCACCAGGCCCATCGGCAGCGCCGCCGCCGCGGCGAGCAGCGCCGCCCGGCGGCCGGCCCAGAACAGCCCGTAAGCGCCCAACGCCGCCGCGAGGATGAGATCCGGAGGGCGGTTGCCGGCGATGAGCCCGCACAGCAACCCCGCCGCGAGCGCCCGCGGCGCGGTGCACGGCGCGGTGAGGAGCAGCAGGGCGCCGATCACCAGGAGCTCAGCCATCCCGTGCTGCCACAGAGTCTGGCTGCCGATCACCCAGGTGGTGGTGCCGAAGGCATAAGCCAGGGTGAGCAGCAGTGCGGTCGGCGGCGCCGCCCGGCGCCGCAGCAGCAGGTAGAGGAGCGACGCGGAAAGCGCTGCCACGAGCGAGGCGGAGAGCTTCTCCATGACCCTCGCGACGTGGTCCAGCCGCCCATCCGTCCAACCCCGCAGGCGCAGGTAACCGACCGCGGGGAGGTAGAGCGGCGAGATGAGCACCGGCAGCACCACGGGATACAGCGAGATGGTGTGGCCGCTGGGCACAGGTATCATCCAGAACGCCCTATCGCCTCGCCCCTGGGCGGTGAGCGTCGCGATCGGATCGAGAAAGATGCTGTGGTACCGCCAGATCGCGAACGGCAGGTAGCGCGCCGGGAAGGCGTCGCCGGCGCTGATCGCCCGCCCGTTGGCGTTGTAGACCAGCAGGCAGCAGAGCCCGACGAGCAGGCTCGCTCGCAGCTCGCGCCGGCCGCCGAGGACGGAGGTCCATGGTTTCATGCTCACTTGCGCTGGCTTCCTAACGGGGTCCATCTCCACTACGAGGTTGGCGAGAGTGGGAGGCTACCACAAGGCGGCCGCCGCCTCCCGCGAGGTCCCGCGCGCCGGCTTCGTGCCGTCCATCTGCCGGCTGCGCGACGGCTGGGCCCCGGCCGTCGCGTGGTCACCGTGATCTGCGACAGCGGGCTGAAGTACCTGCAGGGCGAGCTGTACCGGTAGCCATACATTTGACCCTGGCGGCTCAAGACAATCCGCCGTCCGGCGTGCGGGGCGCCAGCACGTAGTTATGGAGCAGCAGCGCCAAACCGACGAACAGCGGAAACAGCCCGATCCCCCACACCCCGCCCGGCGCCAGCAGCGCGAACATCGCGCTCAGGCCGACGCCGACCCCCGTCACGATCAGGCCGGCGAGCTTTCCCCCTTCTCGCTCCCGCCGCTCCTTGTTGCGATCCTGCTCGCGCATCATCTCGAGCACCTGTTGGACCTGCGCTCCGGTGGCGTCGGCGAGCTTCTTCAGGACCTCGCTGCGGTAGAACGCTTCGCGTTCCTTCCGGCGCTGATCCGCCCAGACCTGGATGGAGACGAAGGTGAAGATCGAGATCATGATGACGCTGGTGATGATGGTGGCGACGATATCTCGCGGATACATGGCGTTGTCTCCTTTGCGGTCCGTTCACCCGATGGGACGCGCCCGCCGCGGCGGCGGTTGCATCTCTCTCCACTCCTGACCAGGATGCCGGGAGCGCAACCATCCGGCCGGACCGCGCGTCACACCCGCAGAGGATGACATGGAAGAGGACAGCGACCTCATTGACGTACGGCGCGTGCTGGCCGGGGATCTCGGCGGCTTCGAGGGGATCGTGCGGCGGTGGCAGGCGCCCCTGATCAACCTGGCCTACCGCTTCGTGCGGGACCGTGAGCGCGCCGAAGACATGGCGCAGGAGGCGTTCCTGCGGATCTTCCAGCAATTGGCTCGGTTCCGCGGCGATTCGGCCTTCTCGACCTGGATGTTCTCGGTGGCCCTCAACGTCTACCGCTCCGCCCTGCGGCGCCGCGCCATCCCTGCCGTCCCGCTCGACGCCATCGCCGAGCTGGTGGGACGGAGCGCACCGCAACTGGCGCTCGAAGACGCCGAGCGCGAGGAGCTCGTGCGGCGGGCCGTCGCCGGGCTGCCGCCGCGCTACCGCGACGCGCTCACCGTCTTCTATTTCAAGGAGATGGACCTGGCCGAGACCGCCCGCATCCTGAAGGTTCCCGAAGGGACCGCGAAAGCCTTGCTGCACCGCGGCCGCAAGCTGCTCCACCGCACGCTCGGCGGCCTCGTTTCATCCACCCCCGCGACCCGGGAGGCGCACGCATGAACCCAGAGGATCTCGACCGCATCCTGGCCTCGGAACAGCCGCTCGCCCCATCGTCCGGTTTCGTGGCGTCCGTGATGGAGCGGGCGCTCGAGAGGGCTTCGGCGCCGCCCTTGCCGTTCCCCTGGCGCCGCTTCCTCTTCGGGCTCCTCGTCTCTCTGGCGCTGGGTGGGATCTGCGGCTGGATCGCCGTCCGCCTGCCCTTGATGGATGCGCTGGCGGGCGCGGTCGGCGCCGCGCTCGCCGCGTTCGCGGATCCGCGCCTGTCGCCGGCGCTCGCCGAAGCCGCCGCCGCGCTCGCCGGAACGTACCTGGTGGTCCGGCTGACGCTCGGCCTGAGCGGCAGGTGAGCCAACTCCCACGGACGGCGGCCGCCTTTCAGCGCCCTTCCGCCCCGCGACGGCACATGGCAATGTCAATGCTGCACGGTGAAGCGGCTGGCACTTCGAACCGGCAGCACTTCGAACCGGCACTTCGAACCGGCCTTGCGGTATCATTCCTCCAGCGGCTCAAGGGTCAAACGCTCATGCAAATATCGAACAGTTGCGAAGAAGAGCGGCGAGCCCGAGCGCTGCATGTCACAAGGCCGCCGCTGCCAAAGACCATTACGAGGTGGCGAGAAGACCGCCGGTGAAGCCGCCGGTTGGTGGCACGCCATCGACTCGAAGGTGTCCGACAGCGCGCTGCGCGCAACCTTCGACTCCCAGCCGCTGCGCATCGCGGGGATGTTGATCGAGTTGTAGACGAGGTGACCCCAGGGCATGTGGATCGTCCGACTTGCTCTTCGCCGGCCTTACACCTTCGTCGTGGTGGCGATCCTCATCGCCGTCCTGGGGGGGCTGTCCATCGTCTCCATGCCCACGGACATCTTCCCGAACATCAACATTCCCGTCGTCAGCGTCATCTGGAGCTACGGCGGGCTCTCGCCAACCGAGATGCAGAACCGCATCACGACGGTCGTCGAGCGGGCCTTCACCACGACGGTCGACAACATCGAGCACATGGAGTCTCTGTCGCTGCGAGGGACCAGCGTGATCAAGCTCTACCTGCAGCCGAACGCCGACGTGAACGCCGCGTTGGCGCAGGTGACGGCCATCTCTCAGACGATGACCCGGCCCCTGCCCCCGGGCATTTCGCCGCCGCTGATCATCCAGTACAACGCGGCCTCCGTGCCGGTGATCATGCTGAGCCTCGGCAGCGATCAGCTCTCTGAGCAGGAGATCGCGGACCTCGGGAACAGCTTCATCCGGTCACAACTCGTGACGGTGCAAGGCGCGGCCGTTCCTCAACCCTACGGCGGCAAGAACCGCGCGGTGAACATCGCCATCGACCCGGATGCGCTCTATGCGCGGGGCCTTTCGCCCCAGGACGTGGTCAACGCCGTCGTCCGGCAGAACCTCATCCTCTCCACCGGCACGGCAAAAATGGGGCCGATCGAGTACGACGTCGCCATCAACAGCAGCCCCGAAGTCCTGGCGGACCTCAACGATATTCCGATCCGCTACGTGAACGGCGCGATGGTTTATGTCCGCGACGTCGGCTTCGTCCACGACGGCTACACCCCGCAGACCAACCTGGTGCGGCGCGACGGCCGGCACTCTGTCCTGCTGCCGATTCTCACCAGCGGCAACGCCTCGACCCTCGCGGTGGTCAGCGGAATCCGCAACCTGATGCCGAAGATCCAGGCCGGTCTTCCCAAGAGCCTGACCGTGGACTTCCTGTTCGATCAGAGCGCCTTCGTTCGCGGTGCGATCTCCGGGGTCCTGAGCGAGGGTCTGATCGCCGCCTGCCTCGTCGGCCTGATGATCCTGGTCTTCCTTCGCTCGTGGCGCAGCGTGCTGATCGTCGCGACCTCGATCCCTCTTTCGATCCTCGCTTCGATCGGAATGCTTCGCCTGCTGGGCCAGACCCTCAACGTCATGACGCTCGGCGGCCTGGCCCTGGCGGTGGGAATCCTGGTCGACGACGCCACGGTGGAAGTGGAGAACAACCACCGCCACATGGACCTGGGCACCCCCCTCCGGCAGGCGATTCTCGATGGCGCGGCGGAGGTCGCCACTCCGGCGTTGGTGTCGACGCTCTCCATCTGCATCGTCTTCGTTCCGATCCTGCTCCTCGGCGGCGTCGGCGGGTTCCTGTTCGCGCCGCTCGCGCTCGCCGTGGTCTTCGCGATGCTCGCCAGCTACTTTCTCTCCCGCACTCTGGTGCCCACCATGTTCCTGTATCTGATCGCACCCGAGGCGAGGGCCCGGCGGGAATCCGCGGGAGGCGAGAAGCCGCGATCGATCCTCCGCAGGCTCTCCGAACGGATCGAGGCCGGCTTCCTGGCGCTCGCCGACGCCTACCAGGGAACGCTCGACTGGATGCTGGAGCACCGGAAGCTCGCGCTCGGCGCGTTCCTGGGGTTCGCCCTCGGCTCGCTCGCACTGTTTCCGTTCGTCGGCCGCGACTTCTTTCCGACGGTGGATGCGGGACAGCTCCGGATTCACGTGCGATGCCCGGCGGGGACGAGGATCGAGCAGACCGAGGCCTACTTCCAGCAGGTGGAGGACAGCATCCGAAGCGTGATTCCCGCCGGCGAGCTGTCGGTGATCAACGACAACATCGGCCTGCCGAACACCATCAACCTCGCGCGGACCGACAGCGTCACGGTCGGACCGTCAGACGGAGAGATCCTCGTCGCGCTCAATCCCGGGCACGCCCCGACCGCCGGCTACCTGAAGACCTTGCGGGGCCAGCTCCCCAGGAGATTCCCGAACCTCGAGTTCTTCACTCAGCCGGCGGACATCGTCAGCCAGATCCTCAACTTCGGACTGCCGGCCCCGATCGACATCCAGGTCAGCGGGCCGAACGGAGAAGCGGACGCGAATTACCAGATCGCCCGTCAGATCGCCGGCGAGGTCGCCGCCGTTCCCGGCGCGGTGGACGTGCACGTTCAGCAGAACGTCAGCGCTCCGCGTGTCGCGGTCGATGCGGACCGGATCCTCGCGCTGCAGAACGGCTTGACGGAGCAGGACATGGCCAACAGCCTGTCGCTGTCGCTGGCCGGCAGCGGGACGGCGACGACAAATTTCTGGCTGAACAACAAGACTGGTGTCCAGTACGGGGTCGTCGTGCAAACCCCGCAGCACCGCGTCAGCTCGATCGACGACCTGGGACGTACCCCGGTCATCGCCGCCGGACAGACGTCGCCGCAATTGCTGAGCAACCTCGCCACGTTCCGGCGGACGTCGACCCCCTTGTCGCTCAATCACTACAACGTACAGCCGGTGTTCGACGTCGCCGCCAACGTGCAGGGCACGGACCTCGGAAGCGTCTCGAGCGCCGTCGACCAGATCGTAGCCAGGCACACGGCGCGGATGTCGAAGGCGAGCACCATCAGCGTCCGCGGGCAGGTGCAGAGCATGAAACAGTCGTTCTCTCAACTGGCGTTCGGGATCGGATTCGCGATCCTCCTCGTGTATTTCCTGATGGTCGTCAACTTCCAGTCGTGGCTGGACCCGTTCATCATCCTGACCGCTCTCCCGGGCGCGCTGGCGGGAATCCTGTGGGCGCTCTTCGTGACGGGCACGACGCTCAGCGTTCCGGCGCTCATGGGCTGCATCATGGCGATCGGCGTCGCGACATCCAACAGCATTCTGATGGTCACGTTTGCCAACGAGCAGCGCCGCTCGGAGCTCGGATCCCGCGACCCGCGGACGGCCGTTCTGGCCGCCGGCCGCACGCGGCTGCGCCCCGTCCTCATGACCGCTCTCGCGATGGTTCTCGGGATGCTCCCGATGAGCCTCGGACTGGGGGCGGGGGGCGAGCAGAACGCGCCGCTCGGCCGGGCCGTGATCGGCGGCTTGCTGGTCGCGACTTTCTACACGCTGTTCTTCGTTCCGGCTGCCTACAGCGTGCTGCAGCGAAAGCCGCCGCGAGGCTCGACTCCTCCGGAGGAGAAGCAACCATGAGCGATTCGAATGGCCTCGAGCAACGACAGGCGCCGGCCGAGGCTCCGCGGGTCGATCGGCTCGTGCCGCGTGCCCGAACGCGGACGATGCGCCTCCTCGGTCTCGGAGCTCTCGCTCTGTTCGCGGTCCTTCTGGTCGTCGGCGTGGTCCCCCGCGTGCGCAGCCGGCGCCAGTTGGCGAGCGCGGCGCAGTCCACGCGCGCCGCGGTGACGAGCGTGTACGTAGTCCGCCCGGTCGCGGCCTCCGAGGCGGACCTCTCCCTCGCCGCCACCACCCAGGGCCTGCAGGACGCCATCATCTACGCCCGGACGAGCGGATACGTGCGCAAGCGCCACGTGGACATCGGCGACGACGTGAAGGCGGGCCAGCTCCTGGCGGAGATCGATTCCCCGGAAATCGCCCAGCAACTCAGGCAGGCCCGCGCGGATCTGCGACAGGCGGAGAAAAACCTGGATCTGCAGAAGGCCACTCTGGATCTGGCCCGAGTCACCATGGGTCGCTACCGGGGCGCCGACGCGGAGGGGGCGGTTGCGATGGTGGCCGTCGATCAGAGTGTGTCCGCCTATCGCACGGCGGGCGCGGCCGTGGCCGCCGCGGAAGCGAGCGTCGAGTCGTACCGGGCGAACGTGCAGCGGCTTCTGGATATGACCGCCTTCCAGCGAGTCCTCGCTCCGTTCGCCGGCACGGTGATCCAGCGCAGCGTGGACGTCGGGACGTTGATCACCGCGGGTAGCCCGACCGACAACACCGCTCTGGCTCCGACCAGCCTGACGGGCAAGGCGAGCGGGCTCTTCGAGGTCGCGCGCATCGACGAGCTGCGCGTGTTCGTCAACGTTCCCCAGGCCTACGCGGCGAACGTGAAGCTCGGCCTCCCCGTCGAGGTGACGGTTCGCGGACAGCTCCAGGCGCCGGTGGCCGGCACGGTGACGCGCACCGCACGGGCGCTCGATCCGGCGACGCGGACGCTGCTGACGGAGGTCGACATTCCCAACCCAACTCACCGGATGCTGCCCGGAATGTTCGTGTCCGTCGCGTTCAAGATCGGTCCCGCCGGCACGCGGTGGAGGGTGCCCGCGACGGCGGTCGTGTTTGATGCGCAGGGCACCCGCGTCGCGGTCCTCGGCCAGGGAAACAAACTGCAGTTTCGAAGCGTCGTGCTCGGCCGCGACTTCGGGGATGCCATCGACGTGCAGGCGGGGTTGAAGGGCGACGAGAGAGTCGTGGCGCAGCCCACCGTTGCGTTGCGCGAGGGCCAGGTCGTCAACCCGATCGCAGCCAGGGGTGTCACCGGGGGGAGCTGATCGGCGATGCGCGAACACTCTGCTCCTGCTCGCTCGTGCGCCGTCCTCGGCGTTGCGCTTCTGGCCGTGATGACGGGGGCGTGCACGGTCGGCCCGAACTACTCGCGGCCGGCGGTCGCGCCGCCGCCGGCCTTCAAGTCCGAGCTCCCGGCGTCGGCGGCCGGGCTTCCGGAGGGTGGCTGGTGGGAGCTCTACGCGGACCCGGAGCTCGCGGGGCTGATCGCGGCCGCGAACGCCTCGAACCAGACTCTCCGGCAGGCCGTGGCCCACGTTGACGAGGCGCGGGCCCTCGCACGTGTGGCCGGCAGCTATCTCTATCCGTCCGTCTCGGTGGATCCCGCTTTCTCGCGGACGCGTCTCTCCGGAACGCGCGCCAACCCGAGCACCGGGCAGCCCGTGACGCTGGGCTCGACCACCAGCGACTGGATCATCCCGGCCGATCTGTCCTACGAGATCGACGTCTGGGGCCGCGTGCGCCGCTCCTACGAATCTTCGCGAGCCACGGCCAGAGCGGCTGTCGCCGACGCGGCCGTCATCCGGCTCACGGTCCAGGCGGACGTGGCCAGCTTTTACTACACCCTCCGATCGCTCGACGCGCAGGACCAGATCCTGACGCAGACCGTCGGAACCTATCGCGAACAGGTGCGCATTCTCTCGGTCCAGCTCAAGAACGGCCTCGTCAGCTCGATCGCCCTCTACCAGGCGCAGGTGACGCTCCAGACAGCCTTGGCCCGACTGCAGGACGTGCAGCGGGCCCGGGCGGACGTCGAGCACGCTCTCGCCATTCTCTGCGGGCGGCCAGCGCCATCGTTCTCGATCGCCGTGAGTCTCCTGCCCGCTACCGCCCCGCCCCGCGTGCCCGTGGGACTTCCCGCCGATCTTCTGGTCCGCCGACCGGACGTCGCCGAGGCCGAGCAGAACGTCGTGGCGGCGAACGCCCTGGTCGGAGTGGCGACGGCGGACTTCTATCCGCGGTTCATGCTGGCGGGCTCCGCGGGCTTCGAGAGCGCGAGCGCGAGCGATCTGTTCGCCTGGCAGAGCCGCATCGCCTCCATCCTGCCGAGCCTCTCGTTCCCGATCTTCCAGGGTGGACGGCTGAAGGCCAATCTCGAGGCCACAAAGGCTCGGTATGGGCAGACCGTGGCGGCCTACGTACAACAGGTTCTCGTCGCCTATGGAGACGTCGAGGACGCGCTCACCGACCTGCGCCGGCTCACCGAGGAAGTCGGGAGCCTGCGCGAGGCCGTGGGCGCGTCCCAGAGCTACCTTCAGCTCGCCAGGTCGCAGTACAAGTACGGGCTCGCGGACTACCTGCTCGTCATCGACGCCGAGCGCACTCTGCTCGCCAACCAGTTGCTGCTGGCGCAGACCATCAATCTGCAGATGGGTGCCAGCGTGCATCTGATCAAGGCGCTGGGCGGCGGGTGGGAGGGATAGATCATGCAGGAGGTAGAAAACCATGGCAAAGATCGCGTTCCTCGGGCTGGGTCAGATGGGCGCACCCATGGCCAGGCGCCTGCTCCAGGCCGGCCACGAGCTGACGGTATGGAACCGCACGCCCGACCGCGCCGAGCCGCTGGCGGCCGGAGGCGCCGCCGTGGCGGGATCGCCGGCGGAGGCGGGCGCGGGGGCTGAGTTTGCGATCACGATGCTGGCGACCCCCGAGGCGCTGCGGGAGGTGGTGTTGGGCGAGAACGGCCTGGCGAAGGCGCTTGGCCCGGGCCAGGTGTACGTCGACATGTCGACCGTCGGCCCGGACACCGTCCGGTCGATCGCCGCCCGGCTCCCGGAGGGCATCGCGGTCGTCGACGCGCCGGTCAGGGGCAGCGTCCCCCAGGCCACCGAAGGCCGCCTCGAGATCTTCGTCGGCGCCCGGGATGAAGACCTGGAGCGGGTGCGGCCGATCCTCGAGTCGCTCGGTTCCGTGAGCCACGTCGGCGGCCCGGGAGCCGGCGCCGCGATGAAACTGGTCGCCAACCTGGTGCTGGGGGCGTCCATCGCCGCCCTCGGCGAGGCGCTGGCGCTGGGGGAGGCGCTGGCCCTTGGCCGGGGGCCGCTGCTCGACATGCTCGCGGGCTCGCAGCTGGCCCCGGTGGTACGGGCCAAACGGGCCAATATCGAGTCGGGTCACTATCCGCCCAGCTTCAAGCTGCGCCACGCGGCCAAGGACCTCCGCCTGGTGGCCGAGGCGGCGGCGGCTGCCGGCCGCGACCTCAAGGTCTCCGCCGCGGCGCGAGCCCAGCTGGACTCGGGTGTGGAAAGCGGGGCGGCCGACCTGGACTTTTCGGCGGTGGTGGCGACGATCCTGGGAGAGAAGCCCCAGCCCTAGGTTCGCTCAGCGCCCAGCCTGGTTGGCCGCGGAGGCCGCGCGCCGGCGACGCCTTGCCGCGACGGAGCCCGCGGCGGATACTTGATGCCATGCTCCCCGCCGTCGACAGCCCCGTGCCCTGGCAGGAGCGCGTGCGCGAGCCGAGCCTCACGGCGCTGCTCGCCTGCCTGGTGCTGTTGATCTTCGTGGTGACCCCGCTCGTCGGGCTGGGCGTGATCGGGCAGCTCGCCGCCGGCGTGATGTGGGCGCTGCTGGGCGTCCTCTCCGTGCTGGTGGTCTCCGGCCGCCGAGCCGCGGTGGCGGTGATCCTGGGCGCCACGGCGGTGGGCCTGGCCACGGCGATCATCCACCGCCCGACGGCCCTGAGCGCCGTCCTGGCGCGGGGCTCGGCGGCCGTGGCCCTGGCGGCGCTGGGCGGGGTCATCGGCCGCGCAGCCTTCGGGCCCGGGCGCGTGACGTGGCACCGCGTCCAGGGCGCCGTCGCGCTCTACCTCGTCCTCGGGCTCCTGTTCGCGCACCTCTACGGGCTGCTGAACGTGCTGGTGCCGGCGGCCTTCGCCAACGTGCCGTCCGGCCTGAACGCCGATGCGGTCTTCTACCGCGGGCGCCTGCTTTACTTCAGCTTCGTGACGCTCACCACCACCGGGTACGGGGACATCGTGCCGCTGCACCCGGTCGCCCGCAGCCTCGCCACCTTGGAAGCCGTCATCGGCCAGCTGTTCCCGGCCACCCTGCTGGCCCGGCTCGTGTCTCTGGAGCTGGAAGGGCGGCGCCGTCTTTGATGAATCGTGGAGATGGAGATCCAGGCCCCAAATGTTCGTCTGCCACCTATTTTCTGCTGGGCCCGGCCGTCGCGTGGTCACCGTGATCTGCGACAGCGGGCTGAAGTACCTGCAGGGCGAGCTGTACCGGTAGCGCTTTCAGCGCCCTTCCGCTCCAGCCGGCTCGCCCTCCGGCCCGATCCGCACCTTGCTCTTCCGGCGGAAGACGCCGCGGACCTTCTCGCGGAGCTCCACCAGGATCTCGTAGATGGTGGGGATCACCAGCAGGGTGAGCACGGTGGAGGTGATGGTGCCGCCGATCACCGCGCGGCCGAGCGGCGCCCGGAAGTCTGCCCCCTCGCCCGCACCCATGGCGACCGGGATCATGCCGGCGATCAGGGCCACGGTGGTCATCAGGATGGGGCGCAGCCGCACCCGGCCCGCCTCGATCAGGGCGTCGCGCAGCGGCATCCCCTTCTCGTGGTTCCACTTGGCGAAGTCGATCAGCAGGATGGCGTTCTTGGCCACGATCCCCATCAGCAGGATGACGCCGATCAGGCTCATCAGGTTCAGCGTGTCGTGGGTGATCAGCAGCATCAGCACCACGCCCACCAGCGACAGGGGGAGCGAGAGCAGGATCGCCAGCGGATCGAGGAACGAGCCGAACTGGACCACCAGGATCAGGTACATCATCAGCACCGCCAGCGCCAGGGCGGCGAAGATCTTGGTGAACACGTCGTTCTGGTTCTTCACCTCGCCCCCCTGCGAGAGGGTCACCCCGGCCGGCAGCCGCAGGCGGGCGAGCCGCCGGTTGAGGTCGCGCGTCACCTCAGAGAGCGAGCGGCCCTCGACGTTCGCCCCCACCGTCACCACCTTGTCGCGGTTCAGGTGATCGATCTGGGCCGGCCCGGTGCTGCGGGTCACCGTGGCGACTTGGCCCAGGGGGATCAGCGCGGGGGTGCCGGCGGCGGCGGACGTTCCTCCCGTCGCCGGCGTTCCCATGGCGTTTCCTCCCGCCGGAGCGCCGCCACCGCTGACCACCAGCGGGAGCCGCTCGATGTCGGTGAGGTTGGTCCGCGCCTCGGGGGCGAGGCGGACGGTGACGTCCCGGGTCTTGCCGAGGGGATCGATCCAGTCCCCGGCCTTGACGCCGGCGAAGGCGGGGCGCAGCGACTGGGCCACCTGACTGACGTTGAGGCCGAGGGTGCCGGCGAGCCCGCGGTTGAGCTGGATCTCCAGCTCCGGCCGGTCGCCGCGGGTGGAGAGGCCGACGTCCGTCGCCCCCTTCACCTGCCGCGCCTCGTTCTCGATCGCCAGCGCCGCGCGGGTGAGCGACTTCATGTCCTGGCCGCGGAGCTGCAACTGGATCTGCCGCTGGTTGCCGCCCGGTCCCCCCTGTTGAGAGAGGTAGGTGGTCACGCCGGCGATCCGCGACGCCTCGGCGCGGAACCGGCGGGAGATCTCCTGCTGCGAGATGCGCCGCTGCTTCTTGGGCACCAGCTTGACGTAGACGTTGCCGGTATCGACGTCCCCCGAGCCGGTGGAGCTGCCGATGCTGGTGTAGGTGTAGGCCACCTCCGGATGGGAGCGGGCGACGCCGGCCAGCTCGCGCGCCTTGATCGCGGTGTAGTTGAGGTTGGAGCCCGGCGGCGTCTCGAGCGACAGGGTGATCTCCGAGCGGTCGCTGTCCGGAATGAAGCCGCCGCCGCCGAACAGCACCTGCAGGGCGATCGCCCCGAAGAACGCCACGGCGACCAGGCCGAGGATGGCCAGCCGGTGGTCGAGCGCCCAGGCGATCACGCCCTTGTAGCGGTCGGCCTGGCGGTCGAACCATTGGTTGAAGCGGTCGAGGGCGCGGGCGACGACGTTCTTTCTCTCGTGCGCCTCGAGCTGCGGATCGGGCCAGTAGGCCGAGAGCATCGGGTCGAGCGAGAAGGAGACGAAGAGCGACACCAGCACCGAGCAGGCGATGGTCAGCGCGAACGGCTTGAACCACTGCCCGGCGATCCCCTGCATGAAGGCCACCGGCGCGAACACCGCCACGATCGAGAAGGTGGTGGCCGCCACCGCCATGGCGATCTCGTTGGTGCCGTCGTGGGCGGCGCGCACGTGGTCCTTGCCCATCTCGACGTGGCGCACGATGTTCTCCCGCACCACGATGGCGTCGTCGATCAGGATGCCGATGGCGAGCGACAACCCGAGCAGCGACATGGTGTTGAGGGTGAAGCCGCAGGCCAGAACGGCGATGAACGAGGAGAGGACCGACACCGGCAGCGCCAGGCCGGTGATCACCGTCGAGCGCCAGGAATTGAGGAACAGGAAGACCACCAGCACGGTGAGCAGCGCGCCCTCGATCAGCGCCTCCTCGACGTTGCGCACCGAGTTGTGCACCCGCTCGCCGGCGTCGCGCACCACCGACAGCTTCACCCCCGGCGGCAGCGTCGACTGGATCTGCTGGATCGCCGTCTTGACGGCGGTGGCGACGCGGGTGGTGCTCGCCCCCTTCGACTTGGTGATGTCGATGCCCACGGCGAGCTGGCCGTTGAACAGGGCGAGGGAGCGCTGCTCGGTCGTGCCGTCGCGCACGTCCGCGACCTGGCCGAGGCGGATGAGCTGGCCGCCGTGCCCGCCCACCACCAGCCGGCTGAAGTCCTCGGGCGTCTCGAGGCGCCCGCGCAGGCGGATCGCCTGCTCGGTGAGGCGGCCCTGCACCTGCCCCACGGGAGCCGCCAGGTTCTGCGCCTGCACCGCCCCCAGCACCTGGGCCACGGTGACCCCCGACGAAGCCATGTCGGCCGGCCGCACGTCGACCGAGATCTCGCGGTTCGCCCCGCCCACCACGGTCACCTGGGCGACGCCGTTGATTCCCCGCAGCACGCGGGTGATCCCGGGGTCGGCGAGCAGGGTCATCTCGGCGGGGCTCATGCGGTCGGAGGCGAGCACCAGGGAGACGATGGGAAAGTCGTCAGGATTGAACTTGCGCAGGATCGGTTCCTTCATCTCCGCGGGCAGGTCGTTGCGGATCCCCGAGATGGCGTCGCGCACGTCCTGGGAGGCCTGGTCCGGGTCCTTGCCGAAGACGAACTGCACGGTGATGGTGGCGAAGCCGTCCAGCGAGGTGGAGCGGATCTCGTCGATCCCGGAGAGGCCGCTGAACGCCTCCTCCATGCGCTCCACGACCTCCTGCTCGACCTGCGAGGGGGAGGCGCCGGGGTAGGGGACCGAGACGAAGACGATCGGATTCGTCAGGTCCGGGAACTCGTCCACGTCGAGGCTGATCAGCGCGAAGACGCCGAAGATCACCAGGGCCAGCATCACCACCACGGTGACGATCGGGCGCTTGATGGCGAAATCGGAGATCGTCATAGCGTCTGCGCCAGCCTCTCCGCCTGCTGCTGGACCGACGGCGCCAGGCGCACCGGCGTCCCCGGCTGCAGCTCCTGGGCGGTGCCGAGGAGGGCCACGTCCCCGGCCTGCACGCCGCGGCGGATCTCCACCCGCTGCTCCTTGTCGTCCACCAGCCCCAGCTCCACCTCCACCCGCGCCACCTTGCCGTCGCGCACCACCAGCACCGCCGGCTTGGCCATGCGGCGGTCGATCGCCGCCGCCGGCAGGGTGAGCCCGACGCGCGACTCGCTGTCCACCCGCCCCTCGGCGTAGAGGCCGGCCACCAGGCTGTTGCCGGCGTTGGGGATCTCGGCGTAGACCCGCACCTGCCGGGTGGTGGGATCGGCGCTGGGATTGATGCGGGTGATCTGCCCCCGGAAGGTGCGGCCGGCGTAGCCGGTGACGGTGAAGCCGACCGGCGAGCCCACCCGGAGCTGGCCGAGCTGCTCGGCGGGGATGGCGGCCTCGAGCTGCAGGCTCGAGGGATCGACCACGGTGTAGAGGGCCGTGCCCGGCTGCACCACGTCCCCCGCCGAGACCGGCCGCTCGCTGACCACGCCGGAGAACGGCGCGGTCACCGCGGTGTAGGCGAGCTGCTTGCCGGCGCCGGCGAGCTGGGCCTGCGCCTGGGCGAGGGCGGCCTGCGCCTGCACCACCGACTGCTGGGAGGTCTCGACGTTGCGCTGCGCCACCGCGCCGGCCTGCGCCAGCGTCCGCTGCCGCTCGGCCTCGCGCACGGCCACGGCCAGGTTGTTGCGCGCGCTGGTGACGCCGGAGCGGGCCGAGTTGTAGGCGTCCGTCAGCGAGCTCGAGTCGAGGCGGGCCAGGGTCTGCCCCCGGCGCACCGGCTGGCCGGGCTCGGCCAGCGTCGACAGCACCGAGCCGGCGATCTGCGCCCGCAGGACCGCCTGCCGTTCCGCCGCCAGCGTGCCGGTCAGCGCCGGACCGCTCTGCACGGGACCCTTCGCCACCACCGCCGTGTCCTCGGGCCCGAGGACCATGGGCGGCTGGGGAGCGCCGGCCGCCGCGCCGTTCTTGCCGGCCGCCCCGCCCTTCCGGCAGCCGCCGCCGGCCCCCAGGATCAGGACCAGCGCGAGGAGCGTGAGGAGGAAGGCGCGATTCGTGGCGTGACGTCTCATGGCAGCGATCCTGGAGGGGTGCCGGGCACTCCCGTGGTCCCGGTGGGGTAGGTGGCGCCGGCGGACGGTTGGGTGGGTTGCGAGGTCTGTGCCGGAGAGCCGGAGCTGCCGGACGCCGCTCCCGTGGCGGCGCCGCTCGCCTGGGCCGCGGCCTGGCTGCCGGCGTTGGTCAGGGGGAGGTCGCGGATCAGCGACAGGCGGGCCCGCGCCACCTGGACGTTGCGCAGGGCCTGCGTGCGGTTGACCTCGGCCTGCTCGAAGAGGAGGCGGGAGTTCTGGAGCTCGATCTGGCTGGACAGCCCCTCGTGGAAACGGAGCTGGGCGATCTCGTAGCCGCGCCGCGCCTGCTGCACCGTGCTCTCATTGCTCTTCAGCGTCGCCTGGGCATCGCCGAGGTCGAGCTGCGCCGTGCGCACGTCCAGCTCCGCGGCCTCGCGGGTCTGCTTCAGGCGCGCCTTGGCCTCGGAGAGATTCCCCCGCGCCACCAGCTCGTCGCCGGTCAGCCGGCCCCAGGTGAGGATGGGGATCGACAGGTTCAGCGTCACCGTCCAGTCCTCCCGGAAGTCCCGGTAGACCGGCAGGCCGCTGGCGGGGTAGGCCACCGGGCTGTAGCGCGAGTTGAGGGAGATCGAGGGCCACCGCTCGCCCCGCGCCGCGGTCAGCAGCGACTGGTTGGCGCTCACCTCCTCGGCCGCCTGGCGCACCGGCGCCCGGGCGTCCGCCGAGAGGTCGGAGACCTGAGAGAAGCGCGCCGGCAGGTCCTCGAGCCCGGTGGTGAGGCGCACCGCGTCGGTCAGCGGCACGTTGAGGAGCTGCTGGAGCCGCAGGTAGGACTCCTGGCGCCGGCTGCGGCTCTGGATCACGAGGGGGACCTGGTTGTCGCGCGACACCTGGGCCTGCAGCAGCTCGAACTCCGACTTGTCCCCGACCTGCTCGGCCACCCTGGTCTGGCGCAGGATCTCGTCCTGCTGCGCCAGCGACGCCTCGGCGATCTCCACCAGCCGGTCGCCCAGCAGGGCGTCGAAGTAGGTGCTGGTGACGTCCAGCAGGGTCTCGGCGCGGGCCGCGTCGACGTTGATCTCCGCCGAGCGCCGCCGGGCCTGGGCGGCCCGCAGGCGCGACACCGCCTGCTCGCCGTCGAAGACGTACTGCGAGAGGGTGAGCCCCAGGGTGTACTGATTCACCTGGCCGAACGGGAGGTTCTGGATCCCGCCGCCCTGCGAGCCGCTGGGCGTGGAGCTGAACAGGCCGCTGTACTGCGAGCGCAGCGTCCGCGTGTAGGCGGCCGTGCCCGCGACCTGCGGGAAGAGAGCGCTGCGGCTGACCATCTCGGTGCCCACCGACCGCATCACCCCGGCCTCGGCCACCCACACCGTCTCGCTCTCGCCGGAGCCGATGCGCAGCGCGTCCTCTAGCGACAGCAGGAGGGTCTTGCCGCTCGTGCTCTCCACGGCCGGAGCCGCCGCCGGCGGGGTCTGGGCGAGCACGGCCATGCCGGCCAGCAAAGCCAGACTGCAAAAAGCGCCTGTAGATTTTTTCAAGACTGCCCGATCCATCCTTCGACAAGGACTTCGTTCCGAGGATCGGCAGCGGACCCTCTGTGTGGTTTCCGCCCCGCGCTTCGCACTCCGGCGTATTGTAAGCGAAGGCGATGCCAGGTTCCTGCCCTTGACACCTCCTATATATTCCGCCCATGGCCAAACCCGTCCTGTTTGCGATCGACGACGATTCCGAGGTGCTGCGGGCGGTGGACCGCGATCTGCGGCGCGAGTACGGCGAGCATTACCGCGTGATGCGCGCCAGCTCGGGGCCCAGCGCGCTGGAGGCCCTGGAGGGCCTGAAGGCGCGCTCGACCCCCGTCGCCCTGTTCCTGGTGGACCAACGGATGCCCCAGATGACCGGCGTCGAGTTCCTGGAGCAGGCCATCCCGCTCTTTCCCGCGGCCAAGCGGGTGCTGCTCACCGCCTACGCGGACACCGACGCCGCCATCCGCGCCATCAACACGGCCCGCGTCGACTACTACCTGCTCAAGCCCTGGGACCCGCCCGAGCAGTGCCTCTACCCGGTGATCAACGACCTGCTGACGGACTGGCAGGCCGGCTTCCGGCCGCCGTTCGAGGGCATCCGGGTCTTGGGCCACCGCTGGTCCCCCGACGCCTTCCAGCTCCGCGACTTCCTGGCCCGCAGCCAGGTGCCCTACCGCTGGCTGGACGTCGAGGAGACCCCCGAGGCCCGGGACCTGCTGGCGGCCCTCGAGGCGGAGGCCCGGAAACGGGGAGACGGCGACATCGTCCTGCCGCTGATCGTGCTTCCCGACGGCACCCACGTCTCGAAGCCCTCGCGGGCCGAGCTGGCGGAGAAGGTCGGCCTCAAGACCCAGGCCGAGCGGCCGTTCTACGACCTGGTGATCGTCGGCGGCGGGCCGGCGGGGCTGGCGGCGGCCGTCTACGGCGCCTCGGAGGGCTTGCGCACGCTGATGATCGAGGGGGACGCCCCGGGCGGCCAGGCCGGCACCAGCTCGCGCATCGAGAACTACCTGGGATTCCCCTCCGGCCTCTCCGGCGCCGACCTCACCCGGCGGGCGGTGACCCAGGCCCAGCGCTTCGGCGTCGAGATCCTCAATCCCCAGGAAGCCAAAAGCCTTCGCTTGGAGGACGACTACCGCATCCTCACCCTGGCCGACGGCCGCGAGGTGAGCTGCCACGCCCTGCTGATCGCCACCGGCGTCTCCTACCGCAAGCTCGACGTCCCCGGCGTCGAGCGGCTGACCGGCGCCGGCGTCTACTACGGCGCGGCGATGACCGAGGCGATGTCCTGCCGCGAGGAGGACGTCTTCATCGTCGGCGGCGCCAACTCGGCCGGCCAGGCGGCCATGTTCTTCGCCAAGTACGCCCGCCGGGTGATCCTGCTGGTGCGCGGCGACTCGCTCAGCAAATCGATGTCCCAGTACCTGATCGATCAGCTCGGCGAGACCTCGAACATCGAGGTCTGGTACGGCGCCAACGTCGCCGAGGCCCGCGGCGAGGGACACCTGGAGTCGATCGACGTCAAGCACGCCGAGACGGCCGATGCAGGAAACGTGACGAACCATCCCGCCCGCTCGCTCTTCATCTTCATCGGCGCGCAGCCGCGCACCCAGTGGCTGGAGGGGGTGGTGGAGCGCGACGACAAGGGCTTCATCCTCTCCGGGCCACAACTGATGAAAGACGGCAAGCGTCCCGCGGGATGGCCGCCCGACCGCGATCCCTTCCTGCTGGAGACCAGCGTGCCGGGTATCTTCGTCGCCGGCGACGTGCGTCACGGCTCGGTCAAGCGCGTCGCCTCCGGCGTCGGCGAGGGCTCGATCGCCATCTCCTTCATCCACGAATACCTGAGCCGGCTGTGATCGATCGGTGTTTGAGCGGAACCGGCCTCAGCCCGGCTCCATCATGATCTCGTCGACGTAGCACCAGATCCAGTCCTCGCCCGGCTCGATCGACTGGATCAGGGGATGCCGGCTGGCGTGGAAGTGCCTGGTCGCGTGCTTGTTCTTCGACGAGTCACAGCAGCCGACGTGGCCGCAGCTCAGGCAGAGCCGCAGGTGGACCCACGTGTCGCCCATCTTCAGGCACTCTTCGCAGCCGCGGCTGTGGGGCTTGACGTCTTGGATCTGGTTCAGATGGGTGCAGGGGACATCCGCCATCTCGTATCGCCTCCCCGTGTCCTCCGGTCCCTGGAGCGGGGCCGGACTCCCTTGAGCGTACAGGACGTGTCAAGCGACGGGGCGTCATCCAACCGCCGGGGTCGTCGCGTAAAACCGGTGGAGGAGAATTGTGCGTAGACTCCGCTGGATGACCTGGACCCTACTGCTCCTGCTGTTGAGCTCGGCGCCGGCGCTCGCCCAGGCGCCGGCCGTGGAGGTGGGCAGGAACGGCGGCCCCCGCCCGCTGATCGAGGACGGCAGCGTCCGCTCCAAGGCCTCCTCGCTGCTCAACCTCCGCCTCGGCCACCGCTTCCCCAACGCCCTCTCCGTGGCCGGCGAGGTCTTCAACCTCCTGAACAACGAGGTGAGCGACATCGACTACTACTACGAGTCACAACTGCGGGGCGAGCCCGCGTCGGTGAACGACATCCATTTCCACCCGGCGGAGAAGCGGTTGGTGCGGCTGGCGGCGGAGTGGCGGTTCTAGGCCAGCGTTAAGACAGGTATTCTGCAGGTGTGCGATTTCGCACATCCCGGCCCGGCCTCCTGCGAGAGAGTGGAGGCGGAGCCGGTACGGTTCTGATACCTTTTTCTCTCATGCTGACCCAACGGGGATTCTGGGCGAGTCTGCTGGCGGCGTTCCTCCTGGTGAGCGCCGTGGATCTCCACGCGCCCGGGGAGACCCTCGACCCGCTTGGGCATGCCCGGGAAGAAACCTACTCTCTCACCGCGCGGCACCCGGGCCAGCCCGCCCACTTCGAATCGTCCTGCGACGCCAAGCGCCCCGCCTGTCCGGTCTGCCTGCACCAGCAGCGGACCGGCGGCGCGCACCTGCTCGCCGCGGCGGCGCTGGAGCCTTTGGCCCGGCAAGCCGCCGGCGTGAACGACCTCTCGCTGCCGAGCGGACACGAGTCCCGTGGCCCGAGCGGCGCCCGCGGCCCTCCTTCCGTCTGACCTCCCGTTCCATTCGCGAATCCGTCCGCCCGCTTCCCTGAAGCGGCGAAGGTCCGCGCGCGGTCTCCCCGGATTCGCGCGGCTCACGAAGGAAACACCTCCCTGGCCGGACGTCATGGTCGGGGGGAGAGTCAAGGCTTTGGAGGCCAGATGAACGTGAAAAAAAGAATCGCGCGCGGAGGGCTCGCCGCTCTCCTCGCGTTGTCCGTGCCCGCCGCCATCTGGGCGGGACAGGTCCGCGGCAAGGTCGTGGGACCCGGCAACGATCCCCTGCCCGGGGTCACCCTGGAACTCGCCAACGATCTCACCGGCTCGTCGCAGCAGACGGTTTCGTCCGCCGACGGCTCCTACTTCTTCCGCAACGTCCCTGACAATTCCTACCACCTCCGGGCTACGCTCGACGGCTTCGCCGATGTCCACGCCGACCTCACGGTCCACGGCAGCGTGCCGGTGGAGCAGACGGTGCAGATGACGGCGCAGTTCTCCGCATCGACCACGGTCACCGCGGAGAAGGAGAACGTCGCCCTGGAGACCGACGACAGCTCCAGCCACGTCGACATCGACAAGTCGCTGGTGCGCCGTTTCGCCGCGCCGGTCGCCTCGCGTGCCTTCGAGTCCATCGTTCTCTCCTCCCCAGGTTTCAGCCAGGACGAGAACGGCCGCTATCACTTCCAGGGCGGCCACTCGCAGCAGCTCCTGGTGATCGACGGCCAGCCGATCGGCGACCAGGTAGGCATCACCTTCTCCAATTCGCTCAACCCGGCGATCGCCGAGGGGATCGAGATCGTCACCGGCGGCATCCCCGCCGAGTTCGGGGAGAAGGCCAACGGCGTCATCAACCTGACCACCCGGTCCGCCCTCGGGACTCATGGCTTCCACGGCGACGTCGGGGCCGGCGCGGCGCGGTTCTCGACCCTGGAGGGAGCGGTCGCCGCGGGTTGGGGTGGAGCGCGTTCCGGCCTTTTCGTCGACCTCGACGCCTCGAAATCGGACCATTTCCTCGATCCGGTCTCCTTCGACAACTTCCACAATCACGGCAACACCCGTCGGCTCTTCGCCCGCTACGATTCGATCCTGCCCGGGGAGTCCGACTCCTTCCGGCTGACCGGCAGCGGCGGCAGGACGGACCGCGACGTCACCAACCTCCCGTCCCAGGAAGCGGCGGGGCAGGACCAGCGGGTCTTCTCGCAGGACTGGAACCTGAACCTCGGCTACCAGCACGTGGCCGCAGCCGGCTGGGTGTTCGACGCCCAGGTCTACGGCCGCGACAACAAGCTGCGGCTGGAGGGCTCGCCCGGCGACACGCCCGTCACGGCCGAGCAGAACCGGTCCCTCGCCAACGAGGGAACCAGCCTTTCGATCTCGAAGCTGGTGGGGAACAACGAGCTCAAGGCGGGGATGCAGGCCAAGCGTTTCCCGATCCGCGAGTCCTTCCGGTTCGGAATCACCGATCCCGGGCTCAACGATCCGGCGGCGGACGGCTACAACCCCAACCTCGCTCCCTACGACCTGACGCGCGGCGGCTCGCCGTTCGTCTTCAACGGCGAGCGGACGGGCCAGTATTATGCCGGCTACGCCCAGGACACGGCCCACCTGGGGAACCTGACGATCAACGCCGGCCTGCGTTACGACCACAACCAGCTCTTCGAGACGGAGAGCCTGCTCCAGCCGCGCCTGGGCCTCGCCTACTACCTGCCGGCGACGAGAACGGTTCTCCGCGCCTCGTACGACCGGATGTTCATCACGCCGGAATACGAGAACATCCTGCTCTCCTCTTCGGCGGCCGCCGCCGCGCTGGTGCCGCCGGAGCTCCAGGGCAACAGCCAGCTCGGCTCGGGGCAGCTCTTCAACGTCTCCGAGCGGCACAACGCCTACAACGTCGGCCTCCAGCAGGGGTTCGGCCACGCCCTGCGGCTCGACCTCTCCTACTGGAAGCGGACGGTGGTGAACGCCGCCGATCAGGACCAGTTCTTCAACACCGGTATCGTCTTTCCGCTCAACTTCAAGGGGGCGGATCTCAACGGCTGGAACGCCCGGCTCGACGGCGGCCCCTGGAACGGCGTGCGCGGTTACCTGTCGCTCGGCCACGTCCACGCCCTCTACCAGAATCCCTTCGTCGGCGGCCTCTTCCTCGACGCCGGAGCGCTCGACACCCTGTCCGGCGGCTCGTTCGTGATCGACCACGACCAGGATCTCCAGGAGCAGCTCGGCGTCTTCTGGGACGTCCCCCGGACCGGCTTCTGGGTGGGCGTCACCCAGCGCTACGACTCGGGGCTGGTGACCAACGCCGGCTCGCTCGCCGACGTCCTCGCCAGTCCGGACACGGCCTACGCGGCCCCGTTCATCCATTTCAACACGGACCCGCAGCGCATCCGGCCACGCAACGTCTGGAACGCTTCCCTGGGCGCCCGGCTGAAGCAGTACGGGTTGCCCTTCGAGCTCCAGCTCGACGTTCTCAACCTCGCCGACGAGAAGGGCCTCTACAACTTCCAGTCGGTTTTCGGCGGTACTCACGTCATCCCGCCGCGCACCGTGGCCGGCCGCATCCGGTACGTGTTCTAGGGCGAGCCATGAGCGCCACACAGCGTTCCTATCAGACCGGCGAGCGGATCTTCCTCGATCCTGACAGCGCGCTCGAGGTGATGGAGGGGGTCGTCGCCCTGACGATGATCCACGAGGACGGAGCCGAGGTTCTCCTCGGGCTGTACGGCCCCGGACAGGTCCTGGCCGGCCATCCCGAGGACGCCTGCTGTATCCAGCTCTCCGCCCAGACCGGGACGGCGGTGCGGGTCCAGCCGTGGGCCGAGGCCGCCGGCCAGCCCGGCTTCGCCGATCGTCTGCGGGAGCGGCTGCGCTCCATGGAAGCCTGGGCGGCGATGCAGGCCCGTCCCCAGATCGAGCAGCGGCTGCTCGGCATCCTCTCCCTCCTCGCCGAGCAGTTCGGCCGCCCCTCCGCCCGGGGCAGGATGATCGAAATCCTGGTGACCCAGGCCCAGCTCGCCTCGGCGGTGGGGGCCACGCGGAGCACGGTCACCCGCCTCCTGGGCGGGCTCCGCCGGCGCGGCCTGCTGATCGCCATCCGCTCCGGGCGCGGCGAGCGCTACTGCCTGCGGGATGGGGAAGCATCCTCCACCGATGTGCGATCGCGCACGTCTCACCGGGCCGCTCTTCTCTAGAGTCAACCCCAGAAACCGGGAGTGAGACCCCGGCTTCTGCCATCAAGCAGACGGGGCGAGATCGTCTCGAGACCCCCGTCTGCCTTTTTTCCTTTCAAGAGCCCGGCGACAGCGCTCCAGTGCTACAACTGCCCTGTGAGCACGGACGCCTCTGGAACCCCCCCGTCCTCCGCGACGCTCCAGCGGGCTCGCGCGCTGGTCCTCCGTCATGGCTGGAACGCCATGGCCTACCAAATCCTCAACCCCGGCATGAAGCATTGGTTTTCCGCCGACGGGGAGGCCGTGGTCGGCTACGTGACCGCCAGCAACTACCGCGTCGTCGCCGGCGCGCCGGTCGGTCCGCCGGAACGCCTGGCGGAGATCGCGGACGAGTTCGCGGCGGACACGCGCCGGGCCGGGCAGCGGCTCTGCTACTTCGGGGCCCAGGAGAGGATCCTCGACATCCTCTCGGCGCGCGGTCCGGCGTCGGCGCTGCTCCTCGGCGCTCAGCCGGTGTGGGACCCTCGGCACTGGTCCGCCATTCTTTCCAACAAAGCGTCCCTGCGGGCGCAATTGTCCCGGGCGCGCAACAAAGGCGTGACCGTGCGTCCCGCTCCGATCGAGCCTCGCCAGTCCGAGTTGCAGCGCTGCCTCGACGAGTGGCTGCGGACGCGGGGTCTGCCGCCCATGCACTTCCTCGTCGAGTGGAACATCCTCCCGCACCTCCTCGACCGCCGGCTGTTCGTGGCGGAGCGCGCCAGGCAGGTCGTCGGCTTCCTGATCGCCTCCCCGGTTCCGGCCCGCGACGGCTGGCTGATCGAGCAGATCATCCGCGGCCGCGCGGCGCCCAACGGCACCACCGAGCTGCTGCTCGACACGGCCATCTGCGCCCTGGCGGCGGAGGGAGCGGGCTACGTCACCCTCGGGCTGTCGCCCCTCTCGCGGGCCGTGCCGCAGGAGCCGGTCCCCGCCTGGAGCGTGCGGCTGCTGCTCGCGTGGGTCCGCGTCCATGCCCGGCGCTTCTATGACTTCGAGGGGCTCGAGCGCTTCAAGCGCAAGTTCCAGCCGGAGAGCTGGGAGCCCATCTACGCGGTGACCGACCGGCCGCGCATCTCCCTGCGCACCCTCTACGCGATCGCCGGCGCCTTCGGCGGTACGTCGCCGGTCCTGTTCGTCGCCAGCGCGCTGCTCCGGGCGCTGACGCAGGAGGCGCACTGGGCCGCCGGGGCGATGCGGCGCCAGTGGGCATTCCGTCCCGGAAGGCCGTGTTAGCATCTTCGATGACTGGAAACTCACCCGGCATGTCTATCCCTTCCGGGCGATCCTCCGGCACGAGGCTAGCTGGTACCAAGGTGGCCGCTTGCGCGCCGTCCGCCCCTCGCGGGAGAATGGGTAGGTCCGCCTACCCACAGCCCCGATGATCGACGTCCTCCCCCAGCAGCAGAAGGCGCTTCCGCACAGCGAGGAGTCCGAGCGGGCCGTGCTCGGCGGCGTGCTGCTCGACACCTCGGTGCTCGCCACGATCTCGGGCCGGCTGCGGGCGGAGGACTTCTACTCCGAGCGCCATCAGCTCCTGTATCAGGCGATGCTCGACCTCCAGGAGGAGCAGGTGGAGATCGACCTGCGCACCCTCCAGGCCCGGCTCGAGCAGCGCGGCCAGCTCGAGATGGTGGGCGGGCTCGCCTACCTGACCGGGCTCGACCTCGACCTGCCGGACATCGGGCGGATCGACGCCTATGTGGAGATCGTCAAGGAGCGCTCGGTCCGCCGGCGGCTGATCGGCATGTCCGGCCAGATCATCCGCAACTGCCTGGACGGCGGCCTGGAGGCCCGGGAGGCGCTCGGGCGGGCGGAGCAGGCGATCCTGGGCCTCGGCGAGGAGGCCATCCAGCGCGGGTTCTCGCAGCTCTCGCACGTCCTCCACACGACGCTGGAGGAGCTGGAGGAGCGCCCCGGCAGCATGCTCACCGGGGTGCCGACCGGCTTCATGGACTTCGACCGCATCAGCCAGGGCCTGAACCGGGGCAACCTGATCATCATCGCCGGCCGGCCGGGCATGGGGAAGACGAGCTTCGCGCTCAACGTCGCCCAGCACGTGACGGTGCGCGAGCGCAAGACGGTGGGCATCTTCTCGCTGGAGATGAGCCAGCAGGAGCTGGCGCTGCGCATCCTCTGCTCGGAGGCGGATATCTCCTTCTCCCGGCTGCGCTCGAACCGCGTCTCCCAGAAGGAGTGGACACGGATCATCCAGACCGTGCGCACGATCGGCGACGCGCCGCTCTACATCGACGACTCGCCGAACCCGACGCTGCTCGAGGTGGCCTCGAAGTCGCGGCGGCTGAAGGCGGAGCGGGGCCTCGCGGTGGTCGTGCTCGACTACCTCCAGCTCATGCAGGCCGGCGGCCGCTACGAGAACCGCAACCTGGAGATCGCCGCCATCAGCCGCGGCCTGAAGCAACTCGCCAAGGAGCTGGAGGTGCCGGTCATCGCCCTCTCCCAGCTCTCCCGCCAGCCGGAACGGCGGGGCAGCGACCATCGTCCACAACTCTCTGATTTGCGCGAAAGCGGTTCGATAGAGCAGGACGCCGACATGGTCGCGTTCATCTATCGCGACGAGGTCTACAACCCCACCGACGAGAACAAGGGACTGGCGGAGCTGATCATCGCCAAGCATCGGAACGGCGAGACCGGCACCGTGGATCTCGTGTTCCTGGGGGAGACGACCAGCTTCCGGAATCTCGACCGGCATGGAACGGAATCCTCTGCTCCTTTCTGAGGTCCCGCCGGAGGCCGTCGGGGGCCCCGGGGTGGACGACCTCCAGGCCGCCCTGCGCCCGGCCTGGGTGGACGTCGACCTCGCGGCCCTGGAGCACAACCTGGCGAAGATCCGCGAGCGCTTGACCGGGGCATCCCAACCGGCGAAGGTGATGGCGGTCGTCAAGGCGGACGCCTACGGCCATGGGGCCGTGGGGGTCTCGACCGCTCTCGAGGCCGCGGGGGTGGACTGGCTGGGCGTCGCGCTGCTGGAGGAGGGGGCGGTGATCCGCCGCGCCGGCGTCCGGCTCCCCATCCTGGTGCTGGGCACGGCACGGCCCGAGAAGATCGCCCTCTATGCCCGCTACCGGCTCACTCCGACCCTCTCCTCGCTGGCCGAGCTCGTCCACTGGCGCGACTGGACGGCCGGGCAGCGCGATCCGCAGCCGGTCCATCTCAAGGTGGATACCGGCATGGGCCGCCTGGGCGTGGCCGTGGACGAGGTGCCGCAGGCGCTCGCGATCCTGCGCGGCAGTCCCGGGTTGCGGCTCGCCGGCCTCCTCTCGCACTTCGGCGACGCGGACGACCTGGAGAGCCCGCGCAATCCTGCCCAGGAGGCGCGCTTCGCGGCCGTGCTCGCCCTGCTGACACCGGCGGAGCGGGAGAGCATCCTGATCCACATGGCGAACAGCGCCGCCGCCCTCCACCGCCCGGAGAGCCGCTTCGCCCTGGTGCGCATCGGCATCGCCCTCTACGGGCTCGATCCCGTCCAGCCACCGGGTGATCCGCTGCCGGCGCCGGAGCGTATGGACCTTCAGCCGCGGACGGATCTGAAGCCGGTCATGGCCGTGCGCGCGCGCGTCGTCCAGCTCCGCGAGGTGGCGGCCGGTACGGCGCTCTCCTATGGCGGCCGCACGGTCACCCGTCGGCGCAGCCGCATCGCGGTGGTCCCGGTGGGCTACGCGGACGGCTATGCCTGGCGGCTGACCGGCAAGGCCGAGGCCCTGGCCCGGGGACGTCGTGTTCCAGTGGCCGGTTCGGTTACGATGGACATGACCCTGCTCGACGTGACGGACGCCGGAGCCGAGTTGGGAGAGGAGATCGTGCTGCTCGGCCGCCAGGGGGCCGAGGAGATCACGGCCACGGAGCTGGCGGCGCACGCGGGAACGATCTCATGGGAGATCCTCTGCCACCTGGGGCTCCGGCTGCCGCGCCGCTACATTCGCGAGGGGAGAGTGGAGGAATTGATGTCGCGTTTTTCGCGGGAGGAGACGTGAAGCTGCCGGACTCCGTCGAGAATTTCTTCGAGCAGATGGGCCGCTTCATGCAGATGGTCGGGCGCGTCTTCGCCTGGACCCCCCGGCCGCCTTACGACTGGCGGGAGCTGTTCCGGCAGATGGTCAAGGTCGGGGTCAACTCCATGCCGGTCGTGCTGCTCACCGCCATGTTCACCGGCATGGTGCTGGCCCTCCAGACCTTCTCGGTGCTGCGCCGCTTCAACGCCGAGAGCTTCGTGGGGTCGCTGGTGGCCCTGTCGATGGTGCGCGAGCTCTCCTCGGTGCTCTCGGGGCTCATCGTCGCCGGCCGCGCCGGCTCGGCCATGGGGGCCGAGCTCGGCACCATGCGGGTCACCGAGCAGATCGACGCCCTCGAGGTGATGGCGACCGACCCGGTCCACTACCTGGTGGTGCCGCGGGTCTGGGCGACCACCATCACGCTGCCGCTGCTGGTCGTGCTGGGCAACGGTGTCGGCATCTTCGGCGGTTACCTGGTCGCGGTCGTGCTGATGGGGGCGAACCCCGTCTCCTACGTCGACCGGACGTTCCAGTACATGGAGCTCAACGACCTCCTCTCGGGCCTGATCAAGGCGGGCGTCTTCGGCTTCCTGCTCGCCGTCATCGGCTGCCAGCAGGGCTTCTACACGACCGGCGGAGCGGAGGGGGTGGGGCGCTCCACCACCGCGGCCGTGGTGGTGGCGAGCATCGCCATCCTGATCTCGGACTTCTTCCTGACCCGGTTGCTGTTCTGATGGCCGCCATGACTCCCACCCCTGAACCGTCCGGCAAAACCGACAGCGCCCAGATCCGTATCAAGGATCTGCACAAGTCGTTCGGCCCCAAGGTGGTGCTGGACGGAGTGAGCATCGACATCGCACCGGCGGAGTCGCTGGTCGTCATCGGCGGCTCGGGGACCGGCAAGAGCGTACTGCTGAAGCACGTCATCGGCCTGCTCAAGCCGGATTCCGGCACGGTCGAGGTGGACGGCACGGCCGTCGAGACGCTCGGCAACCGGGAGATCACCGAATTCCGGCGCAAGTTCGGCATGGCCTTCCAGGAGGGCGCGCTGTTCGACTCGATGACGGTATGGCAGAACGTGGCGTTCCCCTTGCAGCGGCTGACGAAGATGTCGCGCGAGGAGATTGACGACCGGGTGCAGGAGTGTCTGAAGATGGTGCGGCTGTCCGGGGTGGGCGACAAGCTGCCCTCGCAGCTCTCGGGCGGCATGCGCCGCCGGGTGGGTTTCGCGCGGGCGGTGGCCCACCAGCCGGAGATCCTGCTGTTCGACGAGCCCACGACCGGGCTCGACCCGGTGACCACGGCGCTGATCGGCGAGGTGATCCTCGACCTGTCGGACCGGCTGAAGACCACCACCATCACCATCACGCACGACATGGAGAGCGCGTTTCTGATCGGCGATCGGATCGCCATGCTCTATCAGGGTAAGATCATCGCCGACGCGCCGCCCGAGGAGTTCCAGCGGCTCGAGGATCCCCGCGTGCAGCAGTTCATCCACGGCAAGGCCGAGGGTCCCCTCTCCGAGGTGACGCTGGAGCCGGACGATCCGGATTCGGGAGGAAGCGGGGACCCCGACCTTTAGACGGGGGGCGTTCCGCAATCGGGAGAGCGTATGAAGCCACTGGTCAAAATCGGGGTCTTCGCGACCCTGTGTCTCGTCGTCCTGGGGGTCCTGATCTGGAAGATCGAGGACCTGACCTTCAACAAGAAGGGGCAGCGCCTCAACGCCGTCTTCGACTCCGTGGCCGGTCTCGACGACAAGGCCGCGGTGCGCGTGGCGGGCGTGCGGGTGGGGCAGGTGAACGGCCTCGGGCTGGTGGGCAACCGGGCGCGCGTCCACCTGGTGCTCAGCAAGCCGCTGCCGCTCACCGTCGGCACCACGGCGCGCATCGCCAACCTCGGTCTGCTGGGCGAGAAGTACGTCGAGCTGGTCCCCGGTCCGCCAAACGCGCCGCCGCTGCCCGACAACGCCGTGCTCGTCGGCACCAACCCGCCGAGCCTGGACGACGCGATGGCGAAGATCAACGACATCGGCTCTTCGATCCAGAAGGTCACCAGCCAGCTCACCGGCAACGATGTCGGCGGCGGCATCAACCGCCTGCTCACCGACCTCCAGCTCACCAGCGCCGAGATCCGGGCGCTGGTGGCCGAGAACCGCGCCAACGTCGGCTCCAGCGTGCGCAACATCGACGCCCTCACCGCCACCCTGGCGCGCGAGCTGCCGCGGATCGCCGCCGAGACCAACCGCGCCCTCGATCAGATCTCGGCCCTGGTGGCTGAGAATCGCGGCAACGTCTCGGGGAGCCTCGCCAACGCCCGAGAGCTGACCGCCAAGCTCCAGACCTCGGCCGACAACCTCAACCGGATCTCCGACAAGATCGCCAGCGGCCAGGGCACGATCGGCAAGCTGGTCAACGACGAGAAGGCCTACAACGACGTCCTCTCGACCCTCGACAGCATCAAGGGCGGGGTGGACACGCTGAGCAAGAGCTTCGGCGGGCTCAACAAGTTCAAGATCGACCTCGACCTGCAGGCCTTCTATCTCCAGCATCCCAAGGACTCGCAGAGCGCCTTCCGGCTCGACATCGATCCGCAGGACAGCAAGCATCTCTACCGCGTCGGGATCGTCAGCACTCCGGAGGGCAAGCGCTCGGAGAAGACGCAGACCTACACCGTCACCCCGCCGAGCGGGATTCCCGAGACGACCACCATCCACACCGTCACCGACGAGCGGAGCTACTCCGCGACCGGCCTGTTCGGCTACAAGGGTCCGTGGGACACCCATCTCTACGCCGGCATCATCGAGGGGGCTGGCGGCGCGCAGATCGAGTACCCGCTGGCGGTGCTCGACCGCAAGCTCCTGCTCTCCTTCGAGGCGTTCGACTTCAGCCGTCCGAACAACCAGAACGCGCACCTGCGCCTCCTCGGCCGTTACCAGTTCGCCCCCAACCTCTACCTGGTCGGTGGCTACGACGACCCCCTGGAGAGGACCCGCCGCTCCTTCTTCCTCGGCGGCGGCATCCGCTGGAACGACGACAACATCAAGTCCCTGCTGGGGCTGGCGAGCTCGGGGATCCGGTAGGGTTCCATGCTACGGAGAGTGGGACGAGGGGCGGCCGCGGGGGCCGCCCTTTTGCTTTTTATGGGATCGATCACGGTGCGTACTGGACCGAGTCGTATTGCGCGGTGATCGGGCCGGTGTAGGTGAAGGGGCCGAGCCAACCGTCCACGCCGGTGCAGGGCCAAAGGTCCATTGAAGAAGAGCTCGGGAGTTGCATGCCCGGACCTCCTGAAGATGCCCGGGGTGAGATATCCACCCTATTTATTTAGCAATGCGGATACCGTTCCACTTCGCGCGCTGTAACAAAATCACCCTCTGAACGCCTACCTTTCTGTATCGACCAAGCGATCGAAAAAGCGGCCGTTCCTAGAAAGGAGCTCTATGAGATTCACGAGAGTTTTGGCTTGGGCCTGGATGATCATTGTTGGGGGCCTCTTGATCACGCCCGGGGGCGTGATCTGCATTGCCTGTGGAAGAAACAGCGCTGGTTACATCGGCGATACCGCGGTCATGGTCCTGGGGCTCGTGAGCGTTGCTCTGGGTGTCCTCGGGATCGTGGGCGCTCTCCGGGAAAGAGGAGCGACGGGGCAGGTCGCCAGAACCTGAGCAGCCGCGGAATGCGAGAAGCCCGGCCTCGCGGCCGGGCTTGGTGCTTCAACCAGGAAGGGAGATGAGGTCCAGGGTCGGGCGTCTCTGGTTTTGGATCGAGTCGCATCCACTCATGGGTTCTCGATCAGGGCTGGAGCAGCCGGGCCATACGGGCGGCGAAGTCTTCGAGGTCCCCGAGATCCTCCCGGATCGCGTCGTAGACCCGGCCGTGATCGATCTCCAGGTAGAGGTGGACGAGGACGTTCCGGAATCCCATCCACCGCTTCAGCCGCTCGGAGAGATCGCGGTCGATCATTCCCTCTTCCTGGAGCACCTCGACGACGTTCCTGTAGCTGGTGGCCTGGGTGTATCCCTGATCGGCGATCACGTGCTGGGCGATGTCGATCACGGTCTCGCAGGCGAGATGGAGATATCTCTCCGCCAGGTGGTGAAGGGCCGGCTCCTCGACGAACTGTTCGCGGGGATATCCCCGGAACGAGCGCAGCTCAGCGAGGTAGCTTTCCAACGCGCTTAAGCGACTCGATAGCTTTCGCCGATCGACCACTCGGTTCCCCCCGTTCCAGGCGTCTGCGTTGCGCCTCCTGGTACAACCGCCGGTAGTATTCCGAATCCCCATACTCCCGCATGGTGCGAACCCTCAGCTCTTTCCAGGCCTCGGGATCGCGGTCGAGGAGCACCCGGCCGCTCTCCATGATCCCCTGCCGGAGCTCCGTGGGCGCCTCATCGAGCAGGATCACGTCCACACGCCCT
>DASWRX010000013.1:0-12747 GCA_036402955.1 Thermoanaerobaculia bacterium | reverse complement strand
GCGGCCAGGGCGTCCGAGACCGGGTTGGCGAGCCGGCAGGTGGTGGCCTCGACGGCGTGAGTGAGGGCGTCGGCCCCGGTCCAGGCCACGAGGCGGCCCGGCAGGGTGCGGAGGAGGTCGGGGTCCACGATCGCCCAGTCGGGGAACATGGTCTCGCCCTTGACGCTGATCTTGGCGTGCCGCTCCTCGACGGTGAGCACGGAGACCCAGGTCACCTCCGAGCCGGTGCCGCAGGTCGTGGGGATAGCGATGAACGGCAGCGGCGTCTCGGAGTAGCGGTTGCGCCCCTCGTACTCGGCCGCGGAGCCGCCGTTCGTCATCAGCATGGCGGCGGCTTTGGCGGCGTCGAGCACGCTGCCGCCGCCGAGGCCGATCACCAGCGACGCCTCCTCCTCGCGTCCCCACGCCGCCAGGCGGTCCGCGGTCGAGGCCCGCGGGTTCGGCTCCACGTCGTCGAAGGTGACCGCCTCGATCTCCCTCGCCGCGAGGCCCTGCCAGACGAGCTCGGGCACGCCGGTCTCCTCGAGACCCGGATCGGTCACCAGCAGCACCCGCGGGGGGGATGGCTCCGGGGATCGCTCGGGAGATCGTTCCGGAAAGTAGGTTTCGACGATCTCGGGCAGCTCGGCGAGGGCGCCCGGGGCCATCAGGATGCGGGTGGGGGCGCGGAAGGGTCGGAGCATGGGGGGAATGGTACCCTTTCCAGGACCGACCCGAGGAGAGCCGCCATGGAATCCGTCGCCCAACTGCCCGCCGTCCGCCCCCGGGCGGCGAGCGCCGCCATCCCGTGGTATCTGACCGCGATGCTCGCCGGGTCGACCAGCATCATCGTCGGCCTGATCTGGGACATCTCGTGGCACATGACGATCGGCCGCGACACCTTCTGGACGCCGGCCCACATGGCGATCTATCTCGGCGGCGTGCTGGCCGGCCTGTCGAGCGGCTGGCTGGCGCTGAAGACCACGTTCGGCGGCACGGAGGCGGCGCGGGCGGTGGCGGTGCGCTTCTGGGGGTTCCGCGCGCCGCTCGGGGCCTGGATCGCCATCTGGGGCGCCATCGCCATGCTCACCTCGGCGCCGTTCGACAACTGGTGGCACGCCGCCTACGGCCTGGACGTCAAGGTGCTGTCGCCGCCGCACAGCCTGCTCGGCGCGGGGATGATCACCATCCAGCTCGGCGCCATGCTCCTGGCGCTGGCCGTGCAGAACCGCACGGACTCCCGCCGGCTCGGGCTCGCCCACCTCTACGCGGCGGGGATCGTGACGGTGATGATCACCACCCTCCTGGTGGAATACAGCGAGCCCAACCACCGGCACGGCGGGCTGTTCTACGAGCTGATGGCCGCCGTCCTGCCCTTCCTGCTGGTGGCCGTGGCGCGCTCCTCGCGCCTGCGCTGGGCGGCCACGATCACCGCCGCCTTCTACATGCTGATCACGCTGGTGATGGTCTGGGTCCTGCCGCTCTTCCCGGCCCATCCCCGGCTCGGGCCGATCAACATGCCGGTGGACCACATGGCGCCGCCGCTCTTCCCGCTGCTGCTGGTGATCCCCGCGCTGGCGATCGACCTCCTGCTCCAGCGCCGGGAGGACAAGCGCGCCGGCTGGCTGGACGCCCTGGCGATCGGCGCGGCGTTCCTAGCCGTGTTCTTCGCCGTCCACTGGACCTTCGCCGACTTCCAGCTCTCGCCGGCGGCGCGCAACTGGTTCTTCGCCGGCGACCGCTTCTGGGCCTACTTCTCCCATCCGGGGCCGTTCCACGACAAGTTCTGGTTCCGGCAGCAGGACCCGATGAACGCGCGGCGCTTCGGCATCGCCCTGCTGTGGGCCGTCGTCTCGACCCGGATCGGCCTCTGGTGGGGAGCCTGGATGGCGAAGGTGCAGCGATGAGGAAAACCTTTCCATTCCTGCTCCTCGCCCTCGTCCTCGTCCTGGCGCCGGCCCCGGCGCGGGCGCACGTTGGGAGCCCCGACGTCTTCTACGACGGCAACGCGGGCCCCTACCCGGTGCGGGTGATCGTGCGGCCGCCGGTGGTGATCCCGGGGCTGGCGGAGATCACGGTGCGCCTGCGGGACGGCCACAGGGCCGATCGGGTCACGGTGCAGCCGGTGCAATACAACACCGGTCTCAAGGGAGCGCCGCCGCCGGACGCGGCCACGCCGGTGCCGGGGGCGCCCGGCACCTGGAGCGGCCAGCTCTGGCTGATGGTGTCCGCCTCCTACAGCGTGCGCGTGCGCGTCCACGGGCCGGAGGGCCAGGGGATCGCGCTGGTGCCGGTCGCCGCCGTGGCGAGCCGCGTGCTCCGCATGGACCGTGGCCTGGGGCTGATCCTGGCGGGCCTGGGATTGTTCCTCTTCGCGGGAGCGGTCTTCATCGTCGGCGCCGCCGTGCGCGAGGGCTCGCTGCCGCCCGGGGACGTGGCGGACCGCCCGCGCCTCACCCGCGCCCGCGGGCTCACCGTGCTCGCGGCCCTCCTCTTCGGGGTCGCCCTGTGGGGCGGCGAGCGCTGGTGGGACGGCGTCGACGCCGAGGCCCAGGAGAATCTCTTCAAGCCGTTCCAGATGCATGCCGCGGCGCGCCTCGAAGGCGGCCGACCCGTGCTGGCGCTGGCGATCGACGATCCGCGCACGCAGGACTGGTCGCCGCTGATGCCGGACCACGGCAAGCTGATGCACCTGTTCCTGATGCGCGAGCCCGGCCTCGACGCCTTCGCCCACCTCCACCCGGTGGCGCAAGGGAACGACGGCTTCCTGGCGGCCCTGCCGCCGCTGCCGGCGGGCACCTACCGGGTCTACGCCGACGTGGTCCACGAGAGCGGCTTTCCGCAGACCCTGGTGGACCGGGTGAGGATCCCCGCCACGTCCGCCGAAACGGCCAGCGCTGGCGGCCCCGCGCCGGACCCCGACGACTCCTGGCGCACGTCGGAGCCGCTGGGCGGGGCCGCCAGCGCCGGGCCGAAGCTCTGCCTGCTCGAGGACGGCGGCAGCATGCTCTGGCACCAGGAGCCGCTGGCGGCCCACCGCGAGGTCACCCTGCGCTTCGAGGTCCGCGGGCCGGACGGCCGCCCGGCCGCGCTCGAGCCCTACATGGGCATGCTGAGCCACGCCGCCATCACCCGCGACGACGGCAAGGTCTTCGTCCACCTCCATCCCATGGGCACCGTGAACATGGCGGCGCAGCAGGTCTTCGCGAAGGCGGAGGGCGCGATGCCGGCGATGGCCGGGATGAGCATGACGGCCGACACGGCGGGCGTCGTCTCCTTCCCCTACGAGTTCCCCCGGCCCGGCCGCTATCGCCTGTGGGTGCAGGTGAAGAGCGGGGGGCGGGTGTTGACCGGGGTGTTCGACGCGGAGGTGGGGACGGAGTAGTTTGGGGGATGCAGGGCGGGGACGAGCCCCGCCCCTACGAAACAGGGCGGCCGTCCTACCGCGCCGCCGGCGCCGTCCCCCCCAGCACCGCCGTGGCCCGGTCCACCTCCCTGGCGAAGCCCTGGATCGTGTCCGCCACGACGCCGATCTCCTGCTCCGCTTCCTTCCATTGCCGCTGCTCGAGGGCCTCGCGCACGGCGGGGAGGGTCTTCACGCCGTAGCCGGTGTAGTAGCCGGGGGCGTAGATCTGGTGGACGTACCAGGAGCGCCGCGGCAGGCCTTCGGGACGGGTGAGCGCGCGCTCGGCCTTCAGCAGGACCTGGTCGAGACGGGCCTGGACGTCCGCGGGGGGAACCTTGCCGCCGGCGGTGGCGGCGGCGTAGGCCTTCTGGTAGGCGTCGGTGCTCTTCTTGAGGACCGCCGCCGCGTTCTGGAGCGGCGAGAAGTTGAGATAGGGCACCGCGTCCAGCCGCTTCGGCGCCACCCAGTAGGTCTGGGTCGGATCGTCGGTCGCCTGGTAGAGCTTCGCGTCCAGCCGGCGGTCGCGCTCCTCGGCCTCCTTGCGCAGGGTGCCGGAGAGCTTCTCCACCTCGTCCACATATTGGCCGATGGCGGCCGAGAGGCGGTCGAAGCCGAGGGGGAGGACGTCGGCGTCGGCGAGGCGCAGGGTGATGCGGCCGCCGGTCCTGGCCAGCGCCACGCCGTACTCGAACGTCGGGTCTACGAAACGGGTGTAGTGGGCGAAGGAGTCGTAGATCGAGTGGTACTGCCCGTACTCCTCCTCGCCGCCGTAGCCGATGTTGAGCGCGGCGATCCCCAGGTGCTGGAGGAAGGGGGTGAAGTCCGAGCCGGAGCCCAGCGGCTCGAGGTGGAGCGTCCGCGACGTCCGCGCCTCCTGCTGCTGGTCGGGGGGACCGTTGAGCTCGATGGCGGCGAGGGAACGGTCGGCGACGCTGATCTTCGTCTCCGGGTCGGTCACCTCGCGGACCACCTGGTTGATGAAGGTCTCCAGGGTGTGCGAGCCGCCGGCGCCGAAGAAGCCGCGCGAGTTGCTGTCGGAGTTGATGTAGACGGCGGCGTGCTCGCGCAGCTCGTCGGCGTGGGTCTCGGCCCACTCGGTCGAGCCGAGCAGGCCCGGCTCCTCGCCGTCCCAGGCGGCGTAGATGATGGTGCGCTTCGGCCGCCAGCCGGCCTTCGCCAGCGTGCCCACGGCGCGGGCCTCCTCGAGCTCGGCCACCATGCCGCTGATCGGGTCGGAGGCGCCGTTGACCCAGGCGTCGTGATGGTTGCCGCGGATCACCCATTCGTCCGGCCGCTCGGCGCCGGGGAGGCGGGCGATGACGTCGTAGATGGGCTTGAGGTCCCAGTTGAACGCCAGCTTGAGGTGGACCCTCGTGGGACCGGGTCCGAGGTGGTAGGGGGTCGCCAGGTTGCCGCGCCATCCCTCGGGAGCCATCGGGCCGCCGAGCGCCCGGATCAGCGGCAGGGCGTCGCCGTAGGAGATGGGGAGCACGGGGATCTTGGTCAGCGTGGCGGCGTCCTTGAGGTCGAGGCGCTTGGCGGTCTCGGTGGCGCCCACGCCGGGGGTGAGCGGATCGCCCGAGTAGGTGGGCATGTCGGCCACCGAGCCGCGCTGGACGCTGCGGTCGGAGCGCCAGCCGCCCTTCGGGTAGACGTCGCCCTGGAGGTAGCCGTCGCCGGACGGATCGGAGTAGATGATGCAGCCGACGGCGCCGTGCTCGGCCGCCACCTTGGGCTTGATGCCGCGCCAGGAGCCGCCGTAGCGGGCGAGGACGATCTTGCCCCTGACGTCGATGCCGCGGCGGTCGAGCTCCTCGTAGTCCGCCGGCACGCCGTAGTTGACGTAGACCAGCTCGCCCGTCACGTCGCCGTCGATCGAGTAGGCGTTGTAGGTGGGGAGCTGCTCGGCGGTCTGGCCGGAGGTCGGGTCCTCGGCGAGCGGCGGCTCGGAGAGGGTCGCCGTGTAACGGGTCGGCGCCACCATCTCCAAAAGGCGCGTCTTCGGCGTCGGGAAGAGAACCTTGAAAGACTCGATCTGCGTCTGATATCCCCAGGAGCGGAATAGACCGGCCATGAACTCGGCGTTGTCCTTGTCGTACGGAGAGCCGACGTGATGGGGGCGGGCGGAGAGCCGCCGCATCCACTCGCGCAGGTTCGCGGCCTGGAGCGCGGAGTCGAAGCGGGACTCGAGCGAGCGCTGCTCGCCGGCGTGGTCGTCGCTGAAGCCCAGGAGCGGTCCCGGGGAGTTTGGGGTAGTCTCGGCGGCGGTAGCCGGCGCCACCAGGGCGAGGACCAGGGCCGGGACCAGAAACGGGGTTCTTCTCGACATCGGGCGGATTCCTCCGGGCACGGCGGGCGGAGCCCCGTGCGTTGGTTTGGATGCGTGCGGCATTCTAGCGCCGCGCGGCCCTCGGGATGGCGGGCGTGAGGACCAGGGGATTGACTACGAATACCTCGAAGCAAAGTTTGCACGCGGCCTGGCTCCGGCTATTTCCCCGGATATTTTCCCGGATACCGGGCCTTTCGGTCGAGGTCCTGCTGTGGGCGGCGGGCTTTTTCTGCGGGTTCATCGGCGGCTTCCTGCTGATCGCTCCCCACCACTTCCGGAGCGACCCCTACCAAGCGCTCCTGCCCTACGCGCTCGCCTGGGGAACCCTGGCGCTCACCGCCGGCCTGGGACTCCTGGCGGTGGCGGTGATGCGCCCGCCGCGCTGGGTGAGCTGCACCTTTCATCTGCTCGTCGGGCTGACCCTGCTCGCGCTCGCCGCCAGCTTCCTGCGGGTGAACGCCATCTCGGGAACGGTGACCTACACGATCCTCGGATCGGGGATCCTCCTCGCCTGCCGGCTGCCGCGCGACCGGCCGGGAGCGCCGCCCGCGGGAGGCGACCTGTTCGGCCTGCTCATCGGGCTGTGCGCCACCGCCTCGGGAATCCTCATCCTGGCGGCCCCGAGGTTGTTCCAGCGCTCCTTCTACGGCCCGTTCCGCGGCTTCCTGCCGGTCTTCGGCCTGGTCTTCCTGGTGGCCGGCCCGCTCCTCGTCACCGCGCAGCTCAATCCCGCCCTGGGACGGGCGACGGTGCGGCGCATTCATCTCTTCGCGGGGATGGCCTACCTCGTCTTCGGGGCCCTCGTCTCCCTGCCGGGCCTGCTCTGGACGGGCGTGGCCCTCTACTGGGGAGGCGGCGTCACGGTCGCCCTCCTGCCCTGGATCCGGCACCGGCTGGCCGCCCTCGACACCTCGGCCCTCCGCGCCCGCCTCTCGCTGGCCCTGGCGATCGCCACCTCGCTGGCGCTGATCCTGGCGACGGCCGTGGTGACGGCCCAGGAGGAGGAGCTCGCCAAGGAGCAGGTGGCGGCCACGCAGCGGATCGAGGCGCAGTCGGTGGCGCAGAACGTCTTCGACTACGTGGAGATGAACGGCGCCCGCACCGCCACCCTGGCGGCTTTCGCGGCGCGGGCGTCGGCGACCGCCGAAGGGCAGGAGCCGCTCCTCGCCGCCTCGATGCGGATCTATCCGGACATCGCCGCCCTGCGCTCCATGGATCGCGACGGCCGGGTGACGGCGGCCGCGGGCGCCCTGGCGCTGCCGCCGCCGGTGCTCCAGGATCTCGCGGCGGCGGTCCGCCGGGAGGGCCGCAACCAGCTCACTCCGGTCCTGGCCGGCGGGCGCTCGTTCCTCCTCCTGGGCGCGCCCATCCACGGCGACGGCGGCGACGACCCGATCGCCGGGGCGCTGGTGGCGGCCTTCGACGCCAGGGCCCTCGAGCACCGCATCGCGCGCGCCGGCTCCGACGTCTCGCTGGCGGACGGCTTCGGCCGCACGATCGCCGCGGTCAACGAGATACGCTCGCCGGACGCGCCGCTGCCGCCGCTGCCCGCCGGCTGGGACCTGCGGATCCGCGCCGGCAAGCCGGTGGCGCGGCCGGAGGCCGTGGCCGAGTTCGCCCGCGTCTCGCGGCTCGGCTGGATCGTGGCGGTGGAACGCCCGCGGGCCGACGCCCTGGCCGGCGTCCGCCGCGGGCGGGATTTCGCCTTCGGCCTGCTCCTGCTGGTGATCCCGCTGGCGGTGGCGGTGGGCATCTACGCCTCCCGCCGCATCGCCCGGCCGCTCGGCGATCTGTCGAACGCCGTGGGCGGAATGTCCACCGGCGACCTCGCGGTGCCCATCGGCGCCAGCAGCGGCATCAGCGAGGTCGCCCGCCTCTCCGCCTCCTTCCAGGAGATGCGCGAGCGCCTGGCCGAGCGCACCCGCGAGAGCGAGCGCCTGGCCGGCGAGCTGCGCGCCCGGGCGGAGGCCCTCGCCGAGACCGACCGCCGCAAGGACGAGTTCCTGGCCATGCTCGCCCACGAGCTGCGCAATCCGCTCGGCGCCATCGCCAACGCCTCCTACCTGCTGGAGCAGCTCGCGACCGCCGATCCGCGGGCGGAGCGGCCGACGGCCATCATCCGCCGCCAGATCCAGCACCTGGTGCGCATGGTGGACGACCTGCTGGACGTGTCGCGGATCACCCGCGGCAAGGTGGAGCTGCGGCGCGGGCCGGTCGACCTCGCCGAGGTGCTGCGGCACGCGGTGGAGACGGCGCGTCCCCTGGCCGAAGCCAAGGAGCAGACGCTGCGGGCCGAGATCCCCGCCGGACCGCTGCCGCTCGACGGCGACGCCACGCGGCTCGAGCAGGTGTTCTCGAACCTGCTGCGCAACGCCATCAAGTTCACCGACGCCGGCGGTCTTATTGAGGTAATGACCGAGGTGATGGCCGAGGTGACGACGGAGGTCTCCGCCGATCGCGACGGGCCCCGAGAGGCCGTGGTGAAAGTGTGCGACGACGGCATCGGCATCCCCGCCGATCTGCTGCCGCGGGTGTTCGACCTCTTCGCCCAGGGGGAACAGGGGCTCGACCGCTCCGGCGCCGGCCTCGGCATCGGCCTGACCCTGGTGCGCAGCCTGGTGGAGATGCACGGCGGGCAGGTGGAGGCCCACAGCGACGGCCCGGGCCGCGGGAGCGAGCTGGTGGTGCGGCTGCCGCTGGCGGCCTGATGATCCTGGAAGGATCCTGAGAGGACCTATCCGCCCGCGCCGCTCTTCGTGCCGTCGGACTCCTGGACCTCGCGCGCCCGGACGATGAACCGCTTGGGCGCCGAGCCCACGTAATGGAAGGGATAGCAGGTCACCAGCGTGAGCTCCGAGAGGCCGTCGTCGTGGAGGACCTCGGTGTTCTCGGGCGTGACGATCTGGGTCCACTCCACGCGGTACCGGAAGGTGCCTTCCAGCGTGCTGAGCTTGATGATGTCATCTTTACGAATATCTTTGAGGCCGCGGAAAAAACTATCCCGGTGGGCGGCGAGCCCGACGTTGCCGACGCCGGGGAACGAGGTCTCGGGGATGTGGCCGACGCCCCGCCGCAGGGTCGTGCCGTCGTCCCCCTCGAGCACGATGGCGGAGACGCCCACGCGCGGGATCTCGATGCGGCCCATCAGCGCGCCCTCGTCGATGAGTCTCCGCGGCGGCGCGTTGTCCGGCGGCGACTGGGAGACGGCGGGCTCCGGCGGCCGGAACGTCCCCAGCGAGTCGGTCTGAGACGCGGGCAGGGAGGAGGAGGAATCCGCCGGAGCGGCGTTCAGGGCCTCGTCCAGGATCTTGTTCTGGCGGTACTGGAAGTAGGTGGTGTCGAGCCAGGCGTAGGCCCAGGAGCCCAGGCAGAGCAGGGCGACCAGCATCAGCAGCCGCTCGATCCAGCGCAAGGGAAGCTTCCGGTTGAAAATCGTGGGGCTGTCCATGATCGGGATCTAAACAAAATCACCTGGCGCCGTAGCGCCAGGTGACCTAGAGCCTCCGGCGGAATGACGTCTTACGCATTCCGCTTCGAGTAGAAGCGAAGAGCGAAGGCGGCGACCAGGGCGAGCAGACCCGCCAGGGCCACCGTCGGCAGCTCGCTCGCGGTGCGCGGCAGGCGGCTGGAGGTGCCGGCCGAGGTGCCGGTCGTGTCGGTGCTGGTGGTGGAGCCGCTGTTGTAGGAGCCCGCCGTGCCCGAGGTGGTGGTGCCGGTGTTGTCCATGTTGTTCATGGTGCCGGTCGTGCTGGAACCCGTGGACGTGCCGGTCGTGTCGTTGTTCATCGTGCCGGTGCTGGAGCCGGTCGTCGTGCCCGTGGTCGTCCCGGTGGTCGAGTTGTAGGTCGAGCCGGTGGTCGGGGTCGTACCGGTAGTGCCGGTCGACGTGCCGGTCTGGTTGTTCAGGCTGTTGGTGCCGGTCACGCTCTCATTGGTCGTGCCCTGAACCGTGCCGTGCTCCTGATAGGTGCCGTTCTGGTTGGGAGCGCCCTGCTGCATGTTCGAGCCGGGGTTCTGCAGGTTGTTGTTGGTCTGGCCCGGCTTGGTCTCCTGCGAGGGGCCCGGGGCGGTCGTATTCAGGGTGCTCTGCGCGAACAGAGCCGGGGCGGCCGTAATCGCCAGCACTGCGGTCATCAAGGTTAGACGCTTCATGTTGAGCTCCTCTCCTGGAACAGTTTCTTTCAGAGGTCGCACCCCGGACTGGGGTACCCTCCATTCTCAACTCCCTGCGGCGGTTGGGGGAAGCCTCGGACCCTTCGAAGTCTGGCGCGCCGTGCCGGGACTCCCTCGCCCACCCACCGCTTCTGCACGCCCAATAACCATTGCAACCATGGTGCCACTTCTTCACAGAAGGGGCGCGGGCGGGATGCAGACAGGAAAACTCCGCGGTCCCGGAGAGAATCCGGGCCGCGGAGTGGAAAAAGGAAAAAATTGTCAGGCCTTGGTGAGCTTCTTGTAGCGGATGCGGTGCGGCTGGTCGGCGTCGGCGCCCAGGCGGCGCTTCTTGTCCGCCTCGTAAGCCTCGTAGTTCCCCTCGAACCAGACCACCTGGGATTCCCCCTCGAAGGCGAGGATGTGGGTGGCGATGCGGTCGAGGAACCAGCGGTCGTGGCTGATGATCACCGCGCAGCCGGCGAAGGCGAGCAGCGCCTCCTCCAGGGCCCGCAGGGTGTCGACGTCGAGATCGTTGGTCGGCTCGTCGAGCAGCAGCAGGTTGCCGCCCGCCTTGAGCGTGCGGGCGAGGTGGACGCGGTTGCGCTCGCCGCCCGAGAGATCCTTGACCCGCTTCTGCTGGTCCGACCCCTTGAAGTTGAAGGCCGCCGCGTACGAGCGGGCCGGGACCTCGCGGCTGCCGAGCACCACCACGTCGCGGCCGTCCGAGATCGCCTCCCAGGCCAGTTGCTCGCCGTTCAGGCTCTCGCGGCTCTGGTCCACGTAGGCGATCTTCACCGTCTCGCCGACGCGGATGCTGCCGGCGTCCGGCGTCTCCTGGCCGACGATCATGCGGAACAGCGTCGTCTTGCCGGCGCCGTTGGGACCGATGACGCCGACGATGCCGCCGGGCGGCAGGGCGAAGTCCAGCTTCTCGATCAGGAGATTGTCGCCATACCCCTTGCGCAGCCCCCTGGTCTCCACCACCAGGTCGCCGAGACGGGGCCCGGAGGGGATGTGGATCTCGTTCGGATCGCTCCGCTTGTCGTACTCCCGGTCCTCGGCCAGCAGCTTCTCGTACGCGGTCAGACGGGCCTTGCCCTTGGCCTGGCGGGCGCGCGGCGACATCCGCACCCACTCGAGCTCGCGCTGCAAGGTGCGCCGCCGCGACGACTCGGTCTTCTCCTCGAGGGCCAGCCGCTCCTCCTTCTGCTCCAGCCAGGAGGAGTAGTTCCCCTTCCAGGGAATCCCCTGGCCGCGGTCGAGCTCCAGGATCCAGCCGGCCACGTTGTCGAGGAAGTAGCGATCGTGGGTGACGGCGACCACCGTGCCGGGATAGTCGGCGAGGAAGTGCTCCAGCCAGGCCACCGACTCGGCGTCGAGGTGGTTGGTGGGCTCGTCGAGCAGCAGGAGATCGGGCCGCTGGAGGAGCAGGCGGCAGAGGGCCACCCGGCGGCGCTCGCCGCCCGAGAGCTTGTCGACGTCGGCGTCCGGCGGGGGGAGCCGCAGGGCGTCCATGGCGATCTCCAGCGTGCGGTCGAGCTCCCAGGCGTTGGCCGCCTCGATGGCGTCCTGCACGCGCCCCTGCTCGGCCATCAGCTTGTCCATCTCGGCGTCGGACATCTCCTCGCCGAACCTGGCATTGATCTCGTCGAACTTGTGAAGCAGGGCGCGGGTCTCGGCCACCCCTTCTTCGACGTTGCCGAGAACGTCCTTGGAGGCGTCGAGCCGCGGCTCCTGCGACAGGTAGCCCACCCTGGCCCCCTTGGCCGCCCAGGCCTCGCCCACGAACTCCTTGATCTCGCCGGCCATGATCTTCAACAGCGTGCTCTTGCCGGCCCCGTTGAGCCCCAGCACGCCGATCTTGGCGCCAGGGAAGAACGACAGCCAGATATCCTTCAGGACCTCGCGGTTGGGCGGATAGACCTTCCGCAGATCCTTCATCACATAGATGTACTGCTCAGCCATATGGACTCCCTCCGACGGTGCTGCTCGAGCTGCGATCCTGGATTGGGGTGAGAAGACGGCAGACCGCTGACGGGGGGATTGTAACTCAAGGGGGCCGCTGCTGGGAGGGCAGGCCGGCCGGGGCCTCTATTCTCTATCCTCAAACCGCTGCCGGGGGACCGATTCACGCTTGATCGCGCCGGGATCTCCGACCGGGAGAGACATCGCCGCCAACCGGCGAACCGCTTCGAGACGGGTCTCGGCAGACACCAACCCATATTGGACCTCGCACGCCTTGCGCACGAGGTCTTCCAGGCTCGTCCCCTGCTGTTCCGCCAGATGCGAGAGCCGCTCGTGCAAATCGGGCGGGAACAAGATGGTCGTCTTTTTCTCCATCTACGCCTCCATAGGTGGATGTTAGAAGGCCTCCTTAGACCTGTCAAACGGACTGTCCAGCCAGCGGAGACTGCTTCCGGGAAATGAACACTCGGCGCAATGACTTACCGGTTTCTCCCGTCGAAGGCCCGCTTCGATTCGATTCAGTTTTCAAAGAGCCGATGATGCGCCCAATGTTGGCGTCCATCCCTTCGCTTCCGCGATGAGCCCTTGAGGTCATGGAGACCTGCTTTCTGTCGTTCGCCAATGGGACAACTTCGATCCGAGGGCATCGCGGAAGTGTATCTGTTTACCACCCTCTCTCACCGTCGGCGGGTGGGGCAGCGCGGCACGCTTTGAGGGGACTTGTTCTGTAGAGACAGACATGATGTAATCTCCTTTGGACATGCCTACTTACGAGGAAGTCGTTCAGGAAAACTCTGAGCTCCGGCGTCGGCTTGTCGAGCAAGAGGAACGGTTCGCCGAGCAAGAGGGTCGGTTCGTTGAGCAGCAGCGGCAGATCAAGAAGCTGGAAAATCTCCTGGAGGAGCTGCGGCGT
>DASWRX010000012.1:0-4577 GCA_036402955.1 Thermoanaerobaculia bacterium | reverse complement strand
GCTTTTCCTCTCAGGTCGCTCCATGCATTGAGCTCTGCCGCTCCTCGATGTACCGGAGCAACTTGCGGAGTCACCCCAATGCATCGCTACATACTCCTCCTTGTATCTGCACTGTTCCTTCTCCCTCTGCCCTCCCTGGCGCAGACCACCTCGACGCTCGCCGCCGAGACCGGCGACAACACCTCCGTCGGCACCTTCCCGCAGCACGACAACGGCAACGTCCAACCCGGCAACGTCAGCAAGCTCGACACCCGGACCCTGCTCTATCCCGGCGCCACGACGAAGATCTACGCCCACGTCCAGACCTGGTTCTGCATGCCGGGATCGACCGGCGCCGACGGCATCGTGCGCTGCAACGGCCACATCACGACCGGCTACAACTCCAACGACGCCGCGCAGGTCAAAAAGCAGGTCGACGACATGGTGTCGCGCGGCATCCAGGGGATGGTCATCGACTGGTATGGCCAGGGCTCGGTCGATGACAGCACCACGCTCAAGATCAAGGCCGAGGCCGAGTCGCGCACCGGTTTCGAGTTCGTGATCATGGAAGACAAGGGGGCGGTGACGAACTGCACGAACCGCACGGGCCTCAGCAGAACCCAGTGCGCGATCAACGACCTCAATTACGTGGCGAGCACCTACTACGCGTCGCCCGCCTACATGCATCGCAACGGGCGGCCGGTGGTCTTTTTCTTCATTGACGCGAGTGACCCGATCGACTGGAACGCGGTGCGCGCCGGCGTCCAGGGGAACCCCTACTTCATCTTCGAGGACAACTTCACGCGCACGCAGGCCGACGGCGCCTTCGCCTGGGTCAAGCCGGGCACGCTCGGCGGCCCGCAGCCGGACTTTCAGGGTTACCTGACCAACTACTACTCGAACGCGCAGGCCAACAGCGGCAAGATCCCCGTCGGCGCCGCCTCCAAGGGGTTCGACGACCGCCACGCCACCTGGGCGCCGAGCCCGTCACGCTTCATGGATCAGGCTTGCGGCCAGACCTTTCTGCAATCGATCGCCGTCGTGAACCAGAAATGGAGCGCGAGCAATCAACTGGCGAACCTGGGGCTCGTCACCTGGAACGACTACGACGAAGGGAGCGAGATCGAAAGCGGCATCGACAACTGCCTGAGCATCTCGGCGTCGATCGCCGGCAGCACGGTGTCGTGGTCCCTCGCGGGGAGCGGCCAGGAGGACACGCTCGACCGCTACCGGATCTGGAGCACGACGGACGGCTCCAACCTGACCCTGCGCGCCGAGGTCACCGCCGGCGGCGCCCACTCCTACGACCTGTCGACCCTCGGCCTGCCCGCCGGCACGTATACGATCTACGTCCAGGCGGTCGGCAAGCCGTCGCTCCTCAACCACATGGCGAACGGCGTCTCGTACACCTCCTCCGGCGGCGGCGGCACCGGCTGCACCGGCACGGTTTCGATCAGCGCTCCCACCGATGGCAGCACGGTCAATTCGCCGTTCACCGTCAGCGCCGCGGCGAGCGCCGACTGCGCGGCCACCGACATGAAGGTCTTCGTCGACAGCGTCCAGGCGTACGACCAGCCGAACACGCAGTCGATCAACGCCAGCGTCAGCGCGGGCACCGGCGCGCACCAGGTGATGGTGCAGGCGACCTACGCCAACGCCACCACGGCCCAATCCACGGTCAACGTCACGGTCGCGCAGAGCAACGCGGCGAACAATATCGACGATGCGTCGGGCTGGCAGAATTGCACGACGGTGAGCTGCTGCGGCGGCAACGGCAGCGCGACCACCTCGCTGACTCAGGACACCGCCACGTCGCGCGACGGCCGCTCGGCGCGCTTCGACCTCGGCGGCAGCGGGTCGTATTCGAACGCCCGCTGGTGGAACCAGGTGGCGAGCACCGGCTGGACCACCAAGCACTTCGCCTACGACGTATGGGCCTATGTGTCGAACGCCAGCGCGCCGCAGGCGCTCGATTTCGACTGGGCGGTGGTCGTCAACGGCCAGCGCTACTACTTCGGCCAGCAGTGCGACTTCAAGGGGAGCGGGCTGTGGCGGGTGTGGTCGAACGGCAACTGGACGGCGACCTCCCGCGGCTGCGCCGTCTTCTCGGGCACCTGGAACCACTTCATCCTGCACGGGGAGATCACGGCGGACAACCGCATCCACTACCAGGACATCGTGATCAACAACGTCACCTACACCTTCGACCTCTACGCCACCCCCTCGTCCCAGAGCGGCGGGAGCACCACGGTCTACCTGCAACTCGCCGGCAACGCGAGCCAGACACCCTACTCGCTCTGGATCGATCAGTTCAATTTCACCTCCTGGTAGAGAGGACTCGCAAGACCCCCTGCCCACGGTCGGGCAGGGGGTCTTTCCTCCGGGCCCTCAGGCCCGCCATACCTCCCGGAACAGCCGCGCGAAGTTGCCGCCGAGGATCTTCGCGCGGCACGGCCGTGCCGGCCGCCGCCAGGGTGGAGAGGAAGATGAACCGCCGGCGATCCAGGCTTCCGGACATGATCCGCCCTCCTAGTCCGCGGCCTCCTCGGCCTCGTCCGCCGCCTTGACGATGTCCCCTTTGGTGAACAGGATGCCCTGCAGGATCTCGCGCCATTCGGGCGTGCGGCGCAGGAGGAACTCGAGGTCCATGCCGAAGTGCTTGAACTCCTCCTTCTGGGCGTCGCGCATGATGGCCCGCGCCTCCTTGTCCTTCTCCACCGAGATACGCTGCTGGTACCACCCGATCGCCTCGGCCTCCTCGATGAGCGAGGTGATCATGCGGGCGAAGGTGCGCGTCTCCGCGGAGAGCTCGTTGGCGGGCTCGTGATACTGGTCGAATCCCATGTCATCCCCCTCGCAGGTTCGGCCGTCCGGCCCCGATTCTACTCCCGAAGGGCGGCCCACTCGGCGGCCAGGACGCTCCTGAGGACGGACCGCTTACCTCTGTTACAAACGATTTGCACGGAGCTGAAGATTCGAGGAGCGGCCTTGCCTAGCATCCAGGCATGACGCAGCCGGTCACAGAGCTCTGGATCGAACGCCTCGCCACCCTGCTTCGTCTCGCGTCGGCGGGCCTTCTCTCGACGGCGACCCTGAGGCTCCTGCCGGCGGAGACCGGGAACTGCATCCTCCTGCTCTACCGGATGGTCTCAGCGCTCCAGAGCCGTGTAGTGATGGTTCACGAAGCGGCTCCAGCCCGTCGGTTCCCTGGACTCGGCGGCCCAGTGGACGCCGCCGCCGTCCGTGAGAGTGCCCTCGGAGTGCCTGCCGTCGGAGGTGAAGGACCAGAAAACCATCCGGCCTGAGGGGTCGACGCCGTAGAGGGCATGCTCCTCCCTTTTCATCGTCGTCATCAGGAGATCCTCAGGACGCCTACCCGGGAAGCTTGGCCGCCAGGACGTCCACCTTCGCGATCGAGGGCGGTTGCGAGAAGAGATCGCCCGCCTTGGCCATCAGCGCCGCGGCGACCTTGCCGGAGAGGTGAGCGTCGCGGCCGGCCTCGTCGGGGAAGGCGTCGAAGATGCCGAAGGTCGAAGGTCCCATCTGAATGCCGAACCAGGCGATCGTCGCCGGCTCCTCCTCGACCAGCGGCAGACCCGAACGGAGGAAGTCGGCGACCTCCTGCTCCTTTCCCGGCTTGGCCTCGAGCCGGACGTACAGTGCGAGCTTGACCATGTTCCCACCCCTTCCAGTGCGTAGCGTTTGCGTCTCCGCTTCTCGAGAGACGTTCCCACTATACAATGGGGAATGATAGGTAAAGGTGCCGATAATGGTCTGGCTCCCTCTGCTCCTTCTCCTGCTGCCCGGGCCGCCGGCCCCTCCGGACATTCCAGACCCTGCGCCCCTGGGGATCATCGACTTCTATGGTCTGCGGAGCCTCTCCGAGGCGCAGGCGCGGCAGGCCCTGCAGATCAAGGTAGGCGACACCGTCTCGGATTTTCCCGCGGCGGCGCAGCACCGGCTGGAGGCGCTGCCGGGCGTCGCGCAGGCCCGGTTCGAGCTCGTCTGTTGCGACTCCGGCAAGAGCATCCTGTACGTCGGCATCGGGGAGAAGGGAGCTCCCACTCCGCGTTTCGACCCGGCTCCCAAGGGAAAGGTCCGCCTGCCCGCCGCCGTCGTTCAGGCCGGCGGGGCCTATGAGAAAGCCCTCTTCGCAGCGGTTGCGAAGGGCTCCGTTCTCCAGGACATGTCCCAGGGGCACGCATTGGACGCGGACCCCGCCAGCCGCGCTGTCGAGGAGAATTTCGTCGCCCTCGCGGCCCGCTATCCGAAGCAGCTCCGCGACGTGCTCCACCACTCGGCCGACGCGCCGCAGCGGGCTCTGGCCGCTCAGGTCCTGGCCTATGCCGCCGACAAGCAGGCCGTCGTGGCCTACTTCACCGCGGGGATGCGCGATCCTGACAGTGGGGTCCGCAACAATTCGATGCGGGCCCTCTGGGTCATGGCCGCCTCCGGACGGCGGATTCACGTCCCTGTGGAACCGTTCATCGCCATGCTGAGCTCCCTCGATTGGACGGACCGTAACAAGGCGTCCCTGGCCCTGCAGAGTCTCACCGCGACGCGGGACCCCGCGATTCTCTCGCAGCTCCGAAACCAGG
>DASWRX010000011.1:0-19611 GCA_036402955.1 Thermoanaerobaculia bacterium | reverse complement strand
ACCAGCTCCGCGCCGTCCGCGCGGCGGAAGCGGTAGAGCCGGACGGGAGGCGGCGCCGGCAGCACCTCCTCCAGGCGGGCGCCCTCCAGCTCCCGCGCCAGCGTCCGCAGCGCCCGGAAGGCCGGCCGGCGGCGCGGGCTCGCCGGATCGGCGGGATCGACCAGGCCGTAGCCCCGCGCCACCACCTGCCACCAGAAGACCCGCTCGACGAGGCCCGTGCCCAGCGCCAGCAGGTAGTAGCGGACGAGGTAGTCCGCCTGCGGCCCCTCCTCGACCGAGACGTCCCGGCCGGCCGGCGAGTGGGGGCCCTCCCGCAGCGGCCAGTTGACCTCGGTGATCCAGCAGCGGCCCGCCGTTTCCCGGACGGCGTTGCGGGAGGTCTCGGCGATGGCCCGCAGCAGCAGCACCTTGTCCTCGGTGTCGAGCCCCGCCTGGCGGTTCTCCGGCGCCCCCCGGCGGTCGACGTACAGCAGGGCCGAGACCGCGTCGAAACGGAAGCCCGGATCCCGCAGGTTCAGCACGGCGGCCGTGACGTGGTACTCGAAGTCGATCACCGAGGGACCCAGCAGCTCGACTCCCGGATAGGGACGGAGGATCTCCTCGGCCGCCCGCGCCAGCTCCACGTATTCGCGGACGTTCCAGATTCCCCACTTGCTGCGGTTGATCGCCTGCCCCACCTGGAAATGCCGGCCGTAGGGGGTGAAACGGGGGGCGATCTCCTCCAGGGCCCGGCGCCAGCGGGCGGGGTCGCGCACCAGCTCCCGGTTCTGCGGCAGGGCGAAGCTCACCTCGAGGCCGCGGGCGTGGAGCGCGCGGGCCAACTCCTCCTCGGCGGCGTGGCCCTCCTCCCAGGGATGGAGGCGCAGCAACACGTGGCGGACCCCCAGCTCCTCCACCAGGGCGAGCGGCGCGGCGGGGTTCTCGGGCCAGGGACGGACACAGACGCCGACTCCTGAGAAATCGACGGGCGCGGCATGGAGCCGTCCCTTCAGCTCCCGGTACCGGCGCCAGACGCGGGGCAGGGCCACGGCCACCGCCGTTGCCTCTCCGCCGTGGGCGCGGGCGTCGGCCAGCCGCACCCGCAGCTTGTCGAGCCGGCCGGCGTGCTGGTGGGGCTGGTCCGAGAGGTGGTCCCACACCGCCTTGTCGCGGGCGCCGGCGCCGGCGGGCGCCTCGGGAATGTGGGCGTGGGCGGGCCGCGGCAGGAGCAGCCGCTTGAGCCGGTCGCGGGCGCCGCGCGCCCGCCGCTTCGACTCGTTCTTCCACAGGAAGGCGCGATGATAGGCGAGGTAGGTTGCCCTACGGAGCCCGGAGACCGGCGCGCCCCAGTAGCTCGCCAGCAGCAGCTCCTGGTGCTCGGGGCGGAAGAGCGCCAGGCGCGAGAGGTCGCGCAGCCGCTCGGAGACGCTCGGAGGGGTCCCGAGGCGGGCGCGGTTGAGGTCGAGCAGATAGAGATCGACCGGCCGGCCGTCGGCCCCGAAGCGGAGCAGGAGGTTGCCGCCGGTCAGGTCGCGATGCCAGAAGCCGGCGTCGTGGAGCCGTCTCGCCTCCCGCCCCAGCGCCGCGACGAAGGCCGGAAAGTCGATCCCGGGAAAGCGCTCCGCCTCCTCCCCGGTTTTGGAGGCATTGGCGGCGCGGAAGAGGTAGCGCGCCTCGGTCAGGCCGGGGAGGTGGCGGCAGACGTAGAAGGCGGGGCCGTCCTCGCACGCCGACTCGATCCGCATCACCGGCTCGGGGGTCTGGATCCCCGCCGCCAGCAGGGCCGTGGCGATCCGCCAGCTCCTGGCGGCCTTGCTCCCCTGGCGCCGGCGCTTGAGCCGGGCCCGCAGATCTCCATGGCGAAACTGCTTGACCACCACCTCGACCGGCCCGGCCAGGGTTTCCAGCCGGGCGACGTAGAGATAGTTGCGCCCCCAGTGGAGGGTCCTGAGCGCCGAGGCGGGATCGGTCAGGCCGCGGACGGCCGCCTCCAGGTCGACCGGGCGGAGGTCGGCCGCCAGCTCGCCGGTCCAGCCGGGGATCGAGAACGATTCAACCTTCATGGCGGTCGTAGGGGCGGGGCTTGCCCCCGCCCGGGTGGGGACAAGCCCCACCCCTACGCGGACGAGAAGCCATTGGGCGGCTCAGACCTCCACGACGTCGAAGCGCTCGTGGTGGAGCTCGGGGTCGCTCTGGATCAGGATGTGGACGCCGAGCGAGCGCTCGAGCTCGTCGAGAATAGCCCGCTCCTCCTGCTGCAGGGCGCGGGCGATCTCCGGGTGGACGCGCAGCAGGAGCTCGGAGTTGGCGATGCGCCCGCGCAGATGGAGCAGCTCCTTGCGCAGGTTGAGGCAGATGGTGGCGGTCGACTTGATGCGGCCGCGCCCGGAGCAGTAGGGGCAGGCTTGCGTCAGCAGGCGCTCGAGGTTGGAGCGGCTGCGCTTGCGGGTGACCTCGACCAGCCCGAACTCGGAGATGTTGAGCACCTTGGTCTTCGCCCGGTCCTTCTTGATCTCGCTCTCCAGGCTGGCGAAGACCTCCTCGCGGTGGGCGATCTCCACCATGTCGATCAGATCGATGACGATGATGCCCCCCAGGTCCCGCAGACGGATCTGGCGCACGATCTCCTGGACGGCCTCGAGGTTGGTCTGCAGCACCGTGTCCTCGAGGTTGGTCTGCCCCACGAAGCGGCCGGTATTGACGTCGATGGCGACCAGCGCCTCGGTGGGATTGATGACGATGTAGCCGCCCGACTTCAGCCAGACCTTGCTCTTCAGCGCCGCCTCGATCTGCTCCTCGATGCCGAACTGCTCGAACAGGGTGGCCTTCTGCTGGCGGAACAGCTTGACCTTGGCGACCAGGGCCGGCTGCACCTGGTCGAGGAACTCCACGATCCGCTCGTAGGTCTCCTCGCCGTCCACCCAGAGGACGGCGAAGTCCTGCCGCAGCAGGTCGCGCACCACCCGCAGGGCGAGGTCGAGGTCCTGGTGGAGGAGGGTGGGGGCGGAGACCCGGCCGGCGCGGTGGCGGACCTTCTCCCACAGTCGCGAGAGGTAGGTGAGGTCGCTCTCGAACTCATCGCGTCCCTTGTCCTCCCCCGCCGTGCGGACGATCAGCCCGCCGCCGCCGCCGCCGGTCGCGGGGAGCTGCTGGAGGAGGGTGAGCAGGCGCTCGCGCTCGGCCTCGTCCTCGATCCGCCGCGAGACGCCGAAGTGGCGCACCGTCGGCAGCAGCACCAGGTAGCGGCCCGGCAGGGTGACATGCGTGCTGATGCGCGCCCCCTTGCTGGGCAGCGGGTCCTTGACCACCTGGACGATGATCTCCTGGCCCGCCTTGAGGAGGTCGTCGATCGAGGGGGAGACCTGGTTCTGGTGGTTGTTGTTGTTCCCGATCTCGTCGGAGCGGCCGTCGTCGATCTCCAGGTCCTCCATCGACTCGACGTCGGCGGCCACGTCGCTGACGTAGAGGAAGGCGTCGCGCTCGAGACCCACGTCCACGAAGGCGGCCTGCATGCCCGGGAGGACCCGCGTCACCCGCCCCTTGTAGACGTTGCCCACGAGCCCCCGGTGGCGGTGCCGCTCGACGAAGATCTCCGTCAGGCGGTCGTCCTCCAGGACGGCGATCCGGGTCTGGTGCGGATCGCTCTCGATGAGCATCTTGAGACTCATGGCGAGGGGGATTGTAGCGGAAGTCGAACCCTCACCCCCGGCCCCTCTCCCGTCCCCACCCCCCCTCCCTCACCGGGAGAGGGGAGAAAAAACATGCCCGGGACGGATCGGGGTCTTTCATCACAGGCCCCCTCTTCTCCCGGTGAGGGAGGGGGGAGGGGACGGGAGAAGAGGGACGGGGTGATGAGGGCCTACCGGTTCACGTACCGGCGGATGTCCACCCCCAGGATGATCCCCAGCGAGATGAAGTTGATCATCGTGAAGGAGCCGCCGTAGGAGAGGAACGGCAGGGGGATGCCGGTGATCGGGGCGAAGCCCACCACCATGGAGCTGTTGTAGAGGACGTGGAAGCAGGTGATCGAGATCAGCCCCACGACCAGCAGGATGCCGGCGCGGTCGCGGGCGCGGATGGCGATGCGCGCCGCGCTCGAGATGTAGAGGGCGTAGAGCCCGAGCACGGTGGCCACCCCGAGGAAGCCCCACTCCTCGGCCAGCACGGAGAGGATGAAGTCGGTGTGGCGGGCGGGCAGGAAGCGGAGCTGGCTCTGCGTTCCCTGCATGTAGCCCTTGCCCACGAGCTCGCCCGAGCCCACCGCGATCTTGCTCTGCCGCACCTGGTAGCCCGCGCCGAGCGGGTCGGTCTCGGGCGCCAGGAAGGTGAGCACGCGCTGGCGCTGGTAGCCCTTCATGCCGAACGCCCACATCCCGGAGGCCAGCACGAGCCCCAGCAGGACCGCCGTCACCAGCAGGCGCATGCGGATGCCGGCCACCAGCAGCATGCCCACCATCAGGGGCGCGTACATGGCGGCGCCCCCCATGTCCGGCTCGACCGCCACCAGCACCATGGGCACGGCGACGATGCCGATGCCGATGAAGATCTGGCGCAGTTCGAGCACGCGCAGGTTGAGGCTCGCGAGGTAGCGGGCCAGGAACAGCGCCGTGGCGATCTTGGCGAACTCCGATGGCTGGAACTGGAAGGCGCCGATGCGCAGCCAGTTGGCGGCGCCGCCGTGCACGACGCCGAAGCCGAGCACGCCGATCAGCGAGACGATGCCCAGCCCGTAGAGCACCACCGACAGGTCGAGCAGCACGTGGTAGTCGATGCTCATGGAGATCACCATGAGCACCAGCCCGATCCCCACCCAGGCGGCCTGGCGGGGGAAGTAGTCGACCGGCATCTCGGAGCTCGCGCTGTGGACGGTCGCGAGGCCGATGGCGGCCAGCAGGAGGGCGGAGAGGATCAGCCCGCCGTCGATCGAGGAGAGCAGCCGCAGCCGCGGCCGCTCCTCAGGGACCGGGTGGCTTCCCGCTATCGATCCCGAAATACTTTGCATAGAGAGCCTGCGCGATCGGTGCGGCCACCTTGGAGCCGCCGCCGCCGTGCTCGGCGAAGACGGTCACCACCAGCTCCGGGTTGTCGGCCGGGGCGAAGGAGGTGAACCAGGCGTGGTCGCGGTATTTAAAGGGAAGGTTGTGCTCTTCGGTGCGCTGGGCCTGCGCGATGACCTGCACGGTGCCGCTCTTGCCCGCGATGGCGACGCCGGGGAGGCGGGCCGAGCCGTAGCCCGTGCCGCCGGGCTCGTTGACCACCCCGTACATGCCGCCCCGCACGGTGCGCAGGGCGTCGGCGTCGAACGCCACGCGCTCGGGGGGTGGCAGGTTGGCGTCCTTGACCAGATGGGGGACGACCTTGAAACCGCCGTTGGCCACCATGGCCGTCAGCTCGGCCATCTGGAGCGGAGTGACCAGCACGGGGCCCTGGCCGATCGAGACCGAGATGGTCTCGCCCGGGTACCAGGGCTGCTTGCGGACCTTCTCGCTCCATTCCGGATCGGGCACGTTGCCCCGCTTCTCGCCCCCGATGTCGATGCCGGTCGCGGAGCCGAGGCCGAACAGGCGGGCGTAACGGGCGATCTTCTCGATGCCCATCTTCTGGCCCAGCGTGTAGAAGTAGATGTCGCAGGAAAGCTTGATCGCCGAGTGGGCCTCCACCGTGCCGTGCCCGCCCTTCTTCCAGCAGCGGAACGGGCGCCCGTAGAAGGCCTTGGAGCCGGTGCAGAGGACCGGGGTGTGGTCGTCGAACACCTTCTCGGTCAGGCCGGCGGTCGCCATCACGATCTTGAAGGTCGAACCCGGCGAGTAGGTGTTCTGGATCGCCCGGTTCTGCAGCGGGTGGTTGGGATCGTCGATCAGCGCCTGCCAGTCGGCCTGCTGGAGGCGGCGCGAGAACAGGTTGGGGTTGAACGCCGGCGCCGAGACCAGGGCCAGGATCTCGCCGTTGCGGGGATCCATCGCCACCACGGCCCCCACCTTCTCCGGGCCGTCGAGCCAGCGGGCGGCCTCCTGCTGCAGGTCGAGGTCGATCGACAAGGTCAGGTTCTTGCCGGGGGCGGCGGGGACGCGCTTGTACTCCTCGAGGAGCTGGCCGCGGCTGTCGACCACCACCACCCGCTCGCCGTCCCTGCCGCGCAGGTCGGCGTCATAGGTCTGCTCGATCCCCTTCTTGCCGATCATGTCGCCCGGCTGGAAGAAGCCGTTCGACTTCTGGATCTCGTCCAGGGTGGGCTCGCCCAGGTAGCCGAGGATGTGCGCCGTCTGCTCGCGGTGGCGGTAGAGGCGCAGGTGCTGGACCTCGACCTCGAACTCCGGGAACTCGAGCCCCTCGACGCCGAAGCGCGCCACCTCCGACAGCGAGAGGTTCTCGGCGAGGAGCACCGGCTTGAACTGCGGCACCCCGCGGTAGCCGTGCAGGATCTGCTGGAGGTCGTCGACCGGGCGGCCGAGCACGCCGGAGGCGAACCAGAGGCTGTGGTCGAGGCTCGCCGCGCGGCTGCGGTCGATCATCAGGTTGTAGCTGGGGACGTTCTCGACCAGCAGCCGCCCCTTGCGGTCGAAGATCAGGCCGCGGGGGGCCTTGATGGGGAGCTTGCGCAGCCGGTTGTTCTCGGCGAGCTCGCGATAGTAGTCCCCCTGGACGAGCTGGGTGAACCAGAAACCGGTGGCGATCGCCACCAGCACGCCGGTGATGACCACCGTCAGCACGCGCACGCGGCTGACCAGATCGTCTCGATGCTCGCGAACTACCTGCATGGCATGGCCTCAGAAGGTATCGGCTCAGAGAGTAATGATGGGCTCAACGGCGTCGTCAATCAAGGCGCAGCCGGCTCATGCGTCCGCGGCGGCGCGTCTCCGAGGAGCTGCGCCAGCGGCCCCCCGCCATGTAGAGGATCATCCCGAGCAGCCCGCACGATCCGGCGCGCACCAGCGCCCAGACCGGGTTGAGCGGCGCCGGGACGGGCAGCAGCAGGAAGGTGAGCCCCACGGTGATCGCCTGCTGGAGCGCGGAGGCGAAGCTGACCAGGCCGAGGACGCCCGTCGGCCGCTGGATGACCAGCCGCTGCGCCAGGCGCGCCGTGACGTAGCCGATGATGGTGTCGGCGAAGCCGAACAGGCCGAAGGGCCCGCTGGTCAGCGTATCCTGGAGGAGCCCCACCAGGAAGCCGACCAGCAGCCCGGAGAGGGAGTTCCCCCGCAGGCCGTGGAGCGCCACCACCACCAGGAAGACGTCGACGGCGCGGGCGAAGTCGGGCCACAGCCACACGCCCACGAAGTGGACGAGCGCGGCGAGGGCGACGGCGGCGAGGAGCTTAAGGCTTTGCACCGGCGGGGGCCTCTTTCGGGGGAGCCTCTTTCTTGATCGCCTGCGGCACGGCCTGGTAGTCCAGGAGATAGACCTGGTCGAGGGTGCCGAAGTCGACGGCGGGAGCGACCTGGATGCGATGGAAGAGCTGCCCGCCCGGCTCGACGGAGATCACGGTGCCGAGCGGGATGCCGCGCGGGTAGACGCCGTCGATGCCGGCGGAGAGCACCCGGTCGCCCGGCCGCACGTCGGCCTGGAGCGGGACGTACTCGAGCTCGAGCCCGCTCCCCCGCCCGCCCCCGCGCACCACCCCTTGCCGGCGGGTGCGCAGGATCATGCCCCCCACTCCCGCCGCGCGGTCGGTGATCAGTTGCACCTTGGCATAGGCGCCGGAGACGGCGATCACCCGCCCCACTAGGCCGCCGGGCGACAGCACCGGCTCGTCGAACCGCGCCTTCGTGGCGCCGGTGTAGAGGATCAGGGTACGCAGCCACGAGGTGTAATCGATGTAGACGACATCGACCGCCTGGATGCGCCCGGCGGGAGGGGTGGGGTAGCGCACGGCGGCTCCCAGGCGCAGCATCTCCCCCTCGACGTCGGTCAGCCGCAGCAGGCTCAGGCGCAGCCGCTCGACCTCGTTGCGCAGCCGGCGGTTCTCGTCGAGCAGGGTGCCGCGCAGCTTCGCCCCCTCGCGGGCATCCTCGAACCCCTGGGGAATCGCCGCCACGCCACGGGCCATCGGCCCCAGCAGGCGCAGCCCGAGGGCCTCGAGGCGGGTCCCGCCGACGCGCGATCCCTGGATGGCCAGGTACACGAGCTGGCCGACCAGCACGACGATCAACACCCAGCCGGTGCGGCGCTCGTCCACGGCTTCAGACCGGTTCGCGTCCGGGGCTACCGGATGGAGACCTTGCGCAGCAGGTCGATGTCCGAGAGCACGCGGCCGGTGCCGAGCACGACCGAGGCGAGCGGGTCCTCGGCGAGCACGACGGGCAGGCCGGTCTCGTCGCGCAGCCGCTGGTCGAGGTTGCGCAGCAGCGCGCCGCCGCCGGAGAGGACGATCCCCTTGTCCATGATGTCGGCCGACAGCTCGGGCGGCGTGCGCTCGAGCGCCATGCGGACGGCCTCGACGATGGTGGCGACCGGCTCGGCGAGGGCCTCGCGGATCTCCTCGTCGGAGATCGTCAGGGTCTTGGGGACGCCCTCCACCAGGTCGCGCCCCTTGATGTCCATCTTCAGCTCCTCCTTGAGGGGATAGGCGGAGCCCAGCTCGATCTTGATGCGCTCGGCGGTGCGCTCGCCGATCAGCAGGTTGTACTTGCGCTTGAGGTACTGGATGATCCCGACGTCCATCTCGTTGCCGGCGATGCGCACCGAGCGGCTGTAGACGGTGCCGGCGAGCGAGATCACGGCGACGTCCGTGGTGCCGCCGCCGATGTCCACGATCATGTTGCCCGACGGCTCGGTGATCGGCAGCCCGGCGCCGATCGCGGCCATCATCGCCTGCTCGACCAGGAACACCTCCGAGGCGCCGGCCCGCATCGCCGAGTCGCGGACGGCCCGCTTCTCCACCTGCGTGATCTCGGAAGGGACGCCGATCACGATCCGCGGGTGCACGTACATCTTGCGCCCGTGGGCCTTCTTGATGAAGTATTCGAGCATCCGCTCGGTGACCTCGAAGTCGGCGATCACGCCGTCCTTCATCGGCCGGATCGACTCGATGTTGCCCGGCGTGCGGCCGAGCATCTCCTTGGCTTCGCTGCCGACGGCCTCGATGCGATTGGTGATCTTGTTGATGACGACGACGGAGGGCTCGCGCACCACGATGCCCTGGCCGCTGGCGAACACCAGGGTGTTGGCGGTGCCGAGATCGATGGCGAGATCTTTGGAGAAATAGCGTAACAGCGAGGCGAGAGGCATCTTGTCCTTCCGGTTGTCCTTCCGAAGAAGCCCGCCGCGAAGTGCGGCCGACGGCGGGAGAGTTTACGGGATTGCGATCGTCCTTTTCAGGAAATTTTTAGGGGTTTTCGACGAACACGCGCTGGCGGCGGACGGTCTCGGTCCCCCAGGCGTTGCGGGCGCGGACCTCGATGAGGTTCCAACCTTCCTTGTTCAACTGCACGGGTTTGGTGAAGGAGCCGTCCGCGCTGACCTTGACCTGCTCGCCGTTGACCTCGATTCGCGCCCCCGGCTCGCTGCGTCCGGCGACCATGAAGATACTACCGTAGGTTTTGACGTCGTCGAGGTCAAGCGTGGGCGGCGTGTCGTCGCGCTTCTCGCCGCCGCCGCCGCCATGGGTGGCGGCCGCCGCGACGCGGAACGTGCGCGCGTCGCTCCACGGCCCTTGCAGGCCGTCCGCCCCGAAGGCGGCGACCCGCCACTGGAACGAGCCCTCGCCGCGCACGCCCAGGGTGGCCCGCGTCCTGGCGCGGTTCTCGGCGTCGATGACGTTGTCGACGAACAGGTGGTTGCGGGAGACCTGGAGGGCGTAGCGCGAGGCGCCCGGCACCGGCGACCAGGCGATCACCAGCCGCTTGGTCTGCCCGAGGTCGACGAGCTGGTCGTCCTCGGGCTCGAGCGGCTGGGGGCGGCCGGGCAGCGCCTTGGGCTCCGAGAGCAGGTCGCCCGTCTGCACCACCTGCTGCAGCTCGCCCACCTGGCGGGTCAGGCCGCCGTTCGACGCCAGCTCCATGCCGCCGCGGTAGGCGCCGAAGCGCTCCTGGCTGGTGCCCTTGTCGACGGCGACGAAGGCGTCCGAGGACTCCTTGACGTGGGCCACGGCGCCGGGCGTCTTGACGTTGCTCGAATTCTTCGCCGTGCTCAGGTTGACCCAGCCGTACTCCATCTGGATCGACTGCTCCGGCCCGCCGCCCGCCCCGCCGCTGACGGGCGAGACGATGAACTGGGTGTTGGGACGCACCGTGTAGAGCGTGCCGTCCTGGAACATGATCTCGGCCGAGCCCCGCTCGCCGGTGCGCACGGTGTCGCCCGACTGGAGCTGCACGCGGCTGCGCGCCTCCTGCCAGTCGCCGCCGTCGCCGCGCCGGAACTCGACCTCCCCCTGGATCTGGGCGAACTGCGCCTGGCCGGCGCCGCCGCGCAGCGCCAGCGCGTCGAGGATCGACTGCAGCACGCCGAGGCTGCGCCGGCCGCTGGCGAGGGCGCCCTTGAACTCCCGCGCCGCCAGCTTGGCCCGCGCCTCCTCGAGGCTGGCCTGGGAGGTGGCGAGCTCGGTGGCGAAGCTCTCCGCGCGCTTCTCGCCGCTCAGCCGCTGGCGCAGCCCCGCGGCCTGCTCGATCACCGCCGCCGCCTCGCGCTGCACCGACTTCTGATCCCAGATGCCGTAGACGACGATGCCGATGACCACCAGGACGAGCATGAACAGCAGAAGGCCCCAGCTCTGGAGGGTCTCCACCGAAACGCTGTACCAGTCCTTTCCCGATCGATCAGCCTTCTGGGGGGGCTGGGCAGGCAACTCAATTCCCTTTCATGTAGGAGCGTGAATATAACACGGAACGATTTCTCCGCAGGGCCCGGGGGATCGCCGTGGGGTTGTGCGGCCGGCACCGCGCTGCTAAAGTGCCGGGTTCCTCCCGGGTAAGGGAGAAGGAGTTCGTTCATGCTCAAGGTATTTCGCGACAATCTTAAAAGCCTCGCCTGGATCCTCTGGATCATCATCGCGGTGTTCGTCCTGGCGATCGCGGCCGACTTCGGCTCCAGCGTCCGCGGGCGCGCCACCGACGCCACGGCCGCCACCGTCGGGAGCGACAAGGTCTCGGTCGCCGAGGTCCAGCGCGCGCACAAGAATCTGACCAACATGTACCGCCAGGTCTACGGCGACCAGTTCCCGCCGGAGCTCGAGAAGCAGCTCTACATGCAGGCGCTCAAGCAGGCGGTCAACCAGAAGATCCTGCTCGCCGAGGCGCGGCATCTCGGCCTCACGGTCACCGACGCCGAGCTGCGCGACAAGATCCTCGAGATCCCGGCCCTCAAGGACGAGCAGGGGCGCTTCGTCGGCGAGCAGGCCTACGCGCAGATGCTCCAGAACGCCCAGATCACCGTGCCGGACTTCGAGCGGGAGATGCGCGACGAGCTCCTGATGAAGAAGCTCACCGACGCCCTCTCCGCCAACCTCTACGTCGGCGAGGACGAGGTCCAGCGGGCCTACCGCGACCAGGTGGAGCGCGCCAAGATCCGCTACGTCCAGCTCCCCCGCACCCGCTTCGAGCCGCAGGTGCAGGTCTCGCCGGCCGAGGTCGAGGCCTACTTCAAGGCCCACCCGCAGGAGTTCCGCCTGCCCGAGCAGCGCGACGTCGCCTACCTGCTGGTGAACGGCGCCCAGATGGCCGGCCAGGCGCCGACCGATCAGGAGCTGCGGAGTTGGTACGACGCCCACAAGCCGGAGTTCGCCCAGGAAGAGCAGGTGCACGCCCGCCACATCCTGGTGATGGTCAACGACCAGCGCAACGACGCGCAGGCGCAGGCGCGGGTCCAGGAGGCCAAGAAGAAGCTCGAGGGGGGCGCCGACTTCGCCACGGTGGCGCGCCAGTATTCCGACGATCCCGGCTCCAAGGACAAGGGCGGCGACGTCGGCACGTTCGGCCGCAACCGCATGGTCAAGGAGTTCGAGGACGCGGCCTTCAGCGCCCAGCCGCACAAGCTGGTGGGGCCGGTGAAGTCCTCCTTCGGCTACCACCTGATCGAGGTCCTCGACAAGCGTCCCGGCGGCCTGCAGCCCTTCGAGGCGGTGGCGCCGCAGATCCGCGCCCGCCTCTCCTCCGAGCGCACCCGGCAGCTCGCCGAGACCCGCGCCAAGGATCTCGCCACCCGCCTGGCCGCCAACAAGCCGGCGAACGCCGACGCCGTGAAGGCCGTCGCCCAGCCCCCCGCCGTGACCTACGCGGAGACCGGCAGGATCGGCGCCCTCGATCCGGTGCCCGGCCTCGGCACGACGCTCAACACCACCGCCTTCTCGCTCAAGAAGGGGGAGGTCTCGCAGGCGGTGCAGGTGCCGCAGGGCTGGGCCATCCTCTACGTGAAGGACGTGACGCCCGCCCACGCGCCGCAGCTCGCGGAGGTCGAGCCGCGGGTGCGGGCGGCGGTCACCGGCCAGAAGCTCCAGCAGATCGCCCGGCAGAAGCTCGCGGAGGCCCGCAAGGAGATCGCCCAGGGCAAGACCCTGGACCAGGTGGCCGCGAGCCTGGGCGTCCCGGCCCAGGAGACCGCCGAGTTCGGCGGCCAGGGCACGATCCCCGGCCTTGGCTACAACCCGGAGCTGGCCAAGGCGGCCCTGGCGCTCCCGACCGGCCAGGTCGGCGGCCCGGTCTCCACCGCCCAGGGCGAGCTGCTCTTCCAGGTCACCGACCACAAGGGCTGGGACCCGAAGCAGTACGCCACCAGCCGCGACCAGACCCGCTCGACTCTCCTCCAGCAGAAGCTCTCGGGCCTCGAGGGCACCCTGATCGAGCAGCGCAGCCGCGAGCTGAACGTCGAGTACAACCGGCAGTTCCTCGATCAGCTCGGCATCGCGCCGTCCCAGGTCGGGTAGGCGGTTTCCCGTAGGGGCGGCCCCGTGGGCCGCCCCGTTCTACAATCCCTTCCATGATCGGTTATCTCCAGGGCACCCTCCTCCGGGCGGATCCGGAGCGCCTGCTCCTCGACGTGCAGGGGGTGGGCTACGAGGTCCACATCCCTCTCTCCACCTGGTACGAGATCGAGAAGCGGCGCGACGAGCGCATCGGCCTCTTCGTCCATACCCACCTGCGCGAGGACGGCATCACCCTCTTCGGCTTCTGGACCGAGCGCGAGAAGCTGCTCTTCGAGCGCCTGATCGGGGTCAACGGCATCGGGCCGCGCCTGGCGCGGGTGGCGCTGTCGGGGCTGCCACCGGACGAGTTGCTGGCCGCCATCGCCGCCGGCGACCTCGGCCGCCTCGCCACCATCCCCGGCGTCGGCAAGAAGACCGCCGAGCGGATGGTGCTGGAGCTGCGGGAGAAGATGCTGGCGCTGACGGCCGAGCTGCCCGAGCGGTCCGCCGCCGCGGCCCCCGCCGACCAGGACGTGGTCTCCGCCCTGGTCAACCTCGGCTACAAGGCGAGCCAGGCCGAGCGGGCGGTGGCCGACGTGCGCCGCGAGAAGCCGGACGGCGCCTTCAACGAGCTGCTGCGCGCCAGCCTGAACCGGCTGTCCAGAGCGTAGAATCGGCCCATGTCCGCCGAGGACCGCATCCTGTCCGGCGTCCCCGACCCCGAGGACCTGGGCGTCGAGCCGTCGCTGCGCCCGCAGCGGCTCGAGGAGTACATCGGGCAGCGCAAGGTGATCGACAATCTGCGGGTGTTCATCCGGGCCGCCCGGGAGCGCCGCGAGTCGCTCGACCACGTCCTCCTGTTCGGCCCTCCCGGCCTCGGCAAGACGACGCTCGCCAACATCATCGCCAGCGAGATGGGCGCCCCCCTGCGGATCACCGCCGGGCCGGTGCTCGAGCGGGCGGGGGACCTGGCGGCGATCCTCACCAACCTCGACCCGGGCGAGGTGCTGTTCATCGACGAGATCCACCGCCTGGGGCCCACCGTCGAGGAGATCCTCTACCCGGCGCTGGAGGACTACCGGCTCGACCTCGTCATCGGCCAGGGGCCGGCGGCGCGCACGGTCAAGATCGATCTGCCCAAGTTCACGCTGGTGGGGGCGACCACCCGGGCGGGGCTGATCAGCGCGCCGCTGCGGGCGCGCTTCGGCATCGTCCATCGGCTCGACTTCTACCGTCCGGAGGAGCTGACGGAGATCGTGCTGCGCTCGGCCCGGCTGCTCGGCGTGCCGATCGATCCGGCGGGGGCCGGCGAGATCGCCCGCCGCAGCCGCGGCACCCCGCGCGTCGCCAACCGCCTGCTCCGCCGGGTGCGCGACTTCGCCCAGGTGGAGCGGTCGAAGTCGATCGACCTCGAGATCGCCCGCCGCGCCCTCAGCCTGCTCGAGGTGGACGAGTTCGGCTTCGACGAGGTGGACCGCAAGATCCTGAGCACGCTGATCGAGCACTACGACGGCGGCCCCGCCGGGATCAAGACGCTGGCCGTCTCGGTGGGCGAGGACACCGGCACGATCGAGGACCTCTACGAGCCCTACCTGATCCAGGAGGGGTTCCTCCAGCGCACCCCCCGCGGCCGCATCGCCACCCGCCGCGCCTACCAGCATCTCGGCTATCCGCAGCGTCCCGGCACCACGGGGACGCTGTTCTGAGCGTCCGCATCGAATGCGCCGCGCCGCCCTGATCTACAACCCCCGGTCGGGGCGCCAGCGGCACGCCCGCGTGCTCGACGACCTCCTCGCCGCCCTGCGCGGCGGCGGCTTCGACGTCGAGCCGGTGCCCACCGCCTTCCCCGGCCAGGCCACCGCCCTGGCGCGCGAGCTGCGCCGGGACTCCGAGGTCGTCTTCGCCTTCGGCGGCGACGGCACCGCGCGGGAGGTGGCGGCCGGCCTGCTGGGAGGCGAGGCGGCGCTCGGCGTGCTGCCCGGGGGCACCGCCAACCTGCTGGCGCTCGCCCTCGGCCTGCCGCGCGAGCCGGTGGCCGCCGCCGCCGCGCTGCGCGGGCTGCCGGCGCGGCCGTTCGACGTCGGGCTCGCCGGCGGCGACCCCTTTCTGATGATGGCCTCGGCCGGCCTCGACGCCACCCTCCTCGCCGCGCTGAACACCCGGCTCAAGTGGCTCTTCGGCAAGCCGGCCATCCTCGGCCAGGCGCTCCGCGAGTGGTGGCGCTACCCCTACCCGGCGCTGGCGGTGACGGCCGACGGCGAGCCCCTGGAGGCCTCCTTCGTCTCGGTGTCGAACATCCCCTACTACGCGGGAGCGTTCCGGCTGGCGCCGGCGGCCCGCATGGACGACGGCCGCTTCGAGCTGGTGATCTTCCGGGGGACCGGCCGCGCCGCCACCGCCGCCTTCGCCCTCGACGTGATCCGCTCGCGCCACCTCCGGCGGCGGGACGTCGAGGTCCGCCGGGTGCGCGAGGTCTCCCTCACCGGCCCGGCCGGCGCGCTCGCCCAGGTGGACGGCGACGTCTGCGAGGAGCGGCTCCCCTTGAGCGTCCGCTTCGCTCCGGAGCGCCTCCTCGTGCTGGCGCCCGGCCCGCCGCCGGGCGTGCGACAATCCTGACCAACCGAGTGGAACCGAAAGGGGGCCTGGCAGTGCTCAAGAAGCTGATGCAGACGGACGACGACGCCGGAATGCTGATCGTGAGGCTGGCCCTGGGGATCGTGATGTTCCCCCACGGCGCACAGAAGCTGCTCGGCTGGTTCGGGGGTCACGGCTTCGCGGCGACCCTGCAGGGCCTGACCTCGATGGGCCTGCCGGCGGCGATCGTCCTGCTGGTGATCCTCGCCGAGTTCTTCGGCGCGCTCGGCCTGATCACCGGCTTTCTCGGCCGGGTGGCCGCCTTCGGCATCCTCTGCGTGATGGTGGGGGCCATCCTCACGGTCCATCTCCACAACGGCTTCTTCATGAACTGGGAGGGAACCCAGAAGGGGGAGGGGTTCGAGTACCACCTGCTGGCGATCGGCATGGCGCTCGCCGTGATGGTCAAGGGGAGCGGCCGGCTGTCGGTCGACCGCTCGATGACCCCGGACCGGGGGATCTACCGGTAGGTTTTAGCCCTGCCGCATGAAATGCCACCGGAGGTCGCCGTCGAGGCGGCGGTAGACCTCCGGATGGATCTTCGGGGCGAGGCGGTGGAGGATGGCGTTGAGCGACTCCCCCCGGGCCGCGGCCTCGATCGCCTCGGCCGCGTCGCTGCCCGCCTTGCTGATGTAGGTCTGCCAGATCGCCTGCCGCACGGAGGTCGAGCCGATCGAGAGGTTCGGCGTCCGCGCCACCCCCTTGCGCAGCAGGGCCAGCTTCTCCTTCAGGCTCTTCTCGTCGTCCATCGGCTCGCGCTGCCAGGGGGTGTAGGGCTTCGGCACCAGGACGTTGACCCCGAGGTGGATGTTGCCGATCAGCCCCTGCTTCGGCAGCTCCTCCAGCATGATCGCCCGCGCCTCGGCGGCGAGGTCGAGGATGCCCTGGACGTCCGCCATCGTCTCGCCCGGCAGCCCGACGATGAAGTAGAGCTTGAGCGAGGTGAAGCCGTGGCGGAAGATCCGCCGGACCTTGTCGAGCAGGAAGACGTTGGGGATCGGCTTGCCCATCTTCGCCCGCAGCGCGTCCGTGCCGGTCTCGGGGGCGAGCGTGATCGAGCGGTCGCCCGAGGCGTGGAGGGCTTCGAGCACCCCCTCGGTCACCGCCGGGATGCGGATTGAGGAGACCGAGGTGCGGAAGCCGAGCCCGTTGGCCTCGCGCAGGATCTTCTCGATGTCGGGATGGTCGCCGACGGCGGTGGCCACGAAGCCGAGCTGGTCGGTGACCGGCCGCGCCCGCTCGAGCGAGGCCAGGATGTACTCGGTGGAGTGCCAGCGGAAACGCCCCATGCCGAAGGTCGCCCAGCAGTAGCGGCACTTCTCCGGGCAGCCGCGCGACATCTCGATCAGGAACTTCCCTGAGAACTCGGTGTGGGGCGTGACGATCGCCGTGGTGGGCAGATGCCCCGGCTGCTTCATCTGCTCTTCCGTCAGCTCCAGCTTGTTGAGCTTGGGGAGCTCCTCCCCCTCCTCTTCCGGATGGTGGAAGGCGGGGACGTAGAAGCCGTCGCGGGACGCCAGGCGCTCGATCACCGCCTCGCGCGCCTCCTCGCCCTCGAGGGCGGCGAGCAGCTCGGGCAGCACGTTCTCGGCGGCGCCGAGGGCGAAGACGTCCACGAACTCCGACATCGGCAGCGGATTGATCGAGGCGCAGGAGCCGCCCATGACGATCACCGGGTCCCAGGGGCCGCGGTCCCCGCGGCGCAGGGGGATGCGCGCCCGGTCGAGCATCTGGAGGAGATTGACGTAGTCCTCCTCGAAGGAGACCGAGAAGGCGATGCAGCCGAAGTCGTTCAGCGCGCGGCCGGTCTCCACCGAGATCGGCATGCCCACGCCGTCGGTGAAGAAGCGCTCGCAGGCCCACTCGGGCCGGCGGTGGATCACCTCGTAGACGCGCTGGAAGCCGAGGCTGGACATTGCCACGTGGTAGCTGTTGCCGTACGCCAGCGCCAGCCGGTAGCGGGCATGGGGCGAGAACGCCTCCACCGGCCGCTCGGCGGCGCGGATCGGGGACCAGTCGTGGGTGGAGGATCTCTTCATGGGCGCATTAGAGCAGAACCCGGGCGGAGCCGGGGGGAATTCCTGGAGTAGATCCGTAGGGTGCGCTGTGCGCACCACCACCGCCCCTGGTGCGCACAGCGCACCCTACACAGCCCGTCATTTCTGCATTGACGAGGTGCTAGGCGACCAGCCGCCAGGCCAGCCGCAGGGCGCCCAGGCCCAGCCGGCGCGGCGGCAGGGTGCGGGCGTGGATTCCCAGCAGGCGTGAGAACAGGGCCGGCTCGGCGGCCAGCGCGCGGATGGCGCGGGCGCGCAGCCGCGGCCGCCGCTCCATGGCGAGCACCAGGCCGGTCATCAGGTCGGGCAGCCGGTTGATCCGCCGGTGCGCCGCCGCGTAGCGGCCGAGGTCCCCGGCCGCCATCGCCTCGACCAGCGCCGCCGACTCGTGGAGCGCCACGGCCAGCCCCTCGCCGGTGATGGCGTCGAAGTAGCCCGCGGCATCTCCCACGAGAGCGACGTTCCCCCTGAGGACGGCCCGGACGCGCTGGCGCAGGGGTCCCGTCCCGCGGTCCCTCGACGCGACGGGGACCCCGGCGAGCCGGCTCCGGAGATCGGGAAAGCTCGCCAGCAGATCGTCGAAGCCCGCCTTGCGGCCGCTCCACAGGAAGGCGATGCCCACCTGGTCGGGAGCGACCGGCGTCACGTAGGCCTCGCATCCCGGCCCCCAGCAGACCTCCACGAAGTCGCTCCAGGGCGCCATCGCGAAGTGCCGCCGGACGCCGAAGCGGCGCAGCGGCGCCTCGCCGCCGTCGAGGCCCGCCCACCCGCGGACCCGCGATCGCAGACCGTCCGCGCCCACGATCCAGCGCGCCGCGAGGGCCCCCTGATCGGTCCTCACCCCGCCTGCCGCCAGCCCCTCCGCCCGGACGCCCCAGCGCAGGTCCACGCCGGCCTCCTCCGCCCGGTGGACGAGCGCCGCGTGCAGCTCGGTCCGCCGGATCCCGAGACCCGCGGAGCCCGCGGAACCCGGGAAGAGCCCCTCCGCCACCACCGTGCCGTCGCGGTAGCGGATGCCGCGGAAGGGGAGGCCGCGCGGCTCGACGCCGATCTCCCGCAGCCGCGCCACGGCGTCCGGCATCAATCCCTCGCCGCAGGGCTTGTCGATCGGCGGCCGGGCGCGGTCGATGACGGTGACGGCGAGCCCCGCGAGGCGCGCCCGGATCGCCGTGGCGAGCCCGGCCGGGCCGCCGCCCACGATCAAGAGATCCAGGAGATCCGTCAACTCTTCTCCAGCCGCAGCTTGGCGTAGGCCCGGCTCGAGCGGGCCATCGCCCCGGCGAGTTGCAGCGGCGTGACGGGGTCCGGCGCGGTGAGATCGCCCGCCAGGTACAGGCGCAGCGCCTCGCCCCGGCGGAGCTTGCCGGAGGAGGTGCGGGGAAGGGTGCCGGGCGCCAGCGGGATGACGCGGTCGACGGCGAGGCCGGTGGCGCCGAGCACCGCCGCGCGGCAGGCGTCGGCCAGGTCCTCTCCCGCATCCGGTGTCTCCACGAACAGCGCCAGCGCCTCGCCCGGGGCGTCCTCCGGCAGCCAGCTCGCGGCCACGACGCAGCCGGCGCGCACGCCGCGCACCCCCTCGACGGCCCGCTCGATCTCCTCCGGCGCGTAGTTGCGGCCGCGCAGGATCACCACGTCCTTGGCGCGGCCGGTCAGGTAGAGCTCCCCGGCGTGGAGGAAACCGAGATCGCCGGTATCGAGCCAGCCGTCGCGCAGGGCGCGGGCGGTGGCCTCGGGATCGTCCAGGTAGCCGTCCATCAGCGAGGGTCCCTGGGCCCAGACCCGCCCCACCCTCCCCGCGGGCAGGTCGCGGCCGGCCGCGTCCACGATCCGCAGGCGGAACCCGGGGACGGGCCTGCCCACCGAGACGATCTCCCGGCCGTCCGCCGCCTCGCGGGCGGCGCGGTCCCGCGCCAGCGCCTCGCGATCGAAGCGGCGGCTGTGGAACGGGCCGTCGAGATCGGAGAAGGTGACGGCGAGCGCCGCCTCCGAGAGGCCGTAGACGGGGGTCATGGCCTCGGCGCGGAACCCCCAGCGGGCGAAGCGGTCGCGGAAGGCGCGCAGCACCGAGGGGGCCACCGACTCGGCGCCGTTGAGGGCCGTCCGCCA
>DASWRX010000010.1:0-8611 GCA_036402955.1 Thermoanaerobaculia bacterium | reverse complement strand
ACCGGCAGCCGCAGCAGCGCCTCGCACCCGGGCTCGGGGGCGCGGTTCTCCAGGGTGAGGGCGCCGCCGTGGGCCTCGGCGATCTGCCGGGAGAGGGCGAGGCCGATGCCGGTGCCGCCCGGTTTCGTGGTGTAGAAGGGGACGAAGAGGTTGTCGGTGTTGGAGAGCCCCGGCCCCTCGTCCTCCACCCGCACTTCGACCTGCTCGCCGTCGATCCGCCAGCCCACGCCGACCCCGCCGCCGGTCAGCAGCGCGGCGTCCACGGCGTTGCGGATCAGGTTGATCAGGAGCTGCTCGACCTGGTCGGCGTCCGCCTCGATGGTCACCTCCGGGCCCTTCTCGACGTAGACCGGGAGCCTCGTCTCGAGCGTCGCGACGCGGCGGATCAGGCTGGAGAGCTCGAACGGGGCCCGCCGCGGCGGCGGCAGGCGGGCGAGCCGCGCGTAGGCGGCCATGAAGCGGATCAGCGCCCCGGAGCGGTTGCCGATCACCTCGAGGCCGTGCTGCATGTCCTCCTTCCAGTCGTCCGGCGGCGGCTCGCGGGTCAGCAGGCCGGCGAGGGTGGAGGTCATCGAGTGGATGGGGGCGAGCGAGTTGTTGAGCTCGTGGCTGAGCACGCGGATCAGCCGCTTCCAGGCCTGGCGCTCCTCCTCGCGCAGGGTCTGCGAGAGGTCGGAGATCACCAGCAGCCGGTGGGGGAGGCCCTGCTCGCGGAAGCTGCTGCGCCGGATCTCCCAGCGGCCCGGGCCGCCGGGGAAGGTGAGCGGGAGGATGCGCGAGACCTCGCCGTCCAGCAGCTCGGAGAGGCCCAGCTCCTCCGCCGGGCTCCCCAGCAGGCGCTCCGCCGGCTCGGCGAGCAGCCGCTCGCCGGCGCGGTTGACCAGCCGGAGCTGCCCCTGGTGGTCGAAGGCGAACACCGCGACGTCCACCTCGGCGACGACGCGGTGGAGGAGGGCGGCGGCCTCGACCGCGCCCAGCCGCTGCTCGCGCAGCACCGCGCCGATGGCGTTGACCTCGTGGATCACCTGGCCCAGGGCGTCGGTCTCCTGCGGCTGGCGGGCGCGCAGCGAGAAGTCCCCCTCGCGCAGGGCCGAGAGGAGATTGGACAGCGTCTGGAGCGGCCGCACCACGCGGTCGCGGAGGTTGGCGGCGAGCCAGCCCGAGAGGAACAGGGTGAGCAGGGTCACCGTCCAGCGGAGCTTCAGGCTGTGCGGATCGAGCCAGACGAAGAGGAGGGCGCAGAGCGTGCCGGGCAGGCCGGCCGCGAACGCCAGCAGGAGGACGCGGTCCTCGAACGCCAGGGCGCGGCGGCGGCCGGCGCGGAGGAGGCCGCCGAACGGCACCCTGCGGACGAGCCGGTCAGAGGCCATGCTTCTCCAGGCGCCGGTAGAGGGCGCTGCGCGAGAGCCCCAGCGCCTGGGCGGCCTGGCTGACGTTGCCGTAGCGGGCGAGCGCCTTCTGGATCAGCACCCGCTCGACGTCCTCGAGCGGCAGGTCCTCCAGGCGTGGCGGCGGCGCCGCCGGCGCCGCCGTCCCCTGGAGGCCGAGGTCGGCCGCCCGCACCTGGTCGCCGCGCCCCATCAGCACGCCGCGCTCGACGGCGTGATCGAGCTCGCGCACGTTGCCCGGCCAGGGATGGGCGAGCAGGATCTCCGCGGCGGCCTCCTCGAAGCCCCGGAACCGCTTGCGGTAGCGCTGGGCGTGCTGCACCAGGAAGTGCTCGGCGAGCGCGGCGATGTCCGCCCGGCGCTCGCGCAGGGGCGGGATGCGGATCTCGACGGTGTTCAGACGGAACAGGAGATCCTGGCGGAAGCGGCCGGCGGCGACGTCCTCGCGCAGGTCGGCGTTGGTGGCCGAGACGATCCGCACGTCGGCCGTGCGCGTCTTCGAGGAGCCGAGCCGCTCGAACTCGCCGGTCTCCAGGACGCGCAGCAGCTTCGCCTGCTGGTTGAGCGAGATGTTGGCGATCTCGTCGAGGAACAGGGTGCCGCCGTCCGCCAGCTCGAAGCGGCCGACGCGGTCGGTCTTGGCGTCGGTGAAGGCGCCGCGCACGTGGCCGAAGAGCTCGCTCTCGAACAGGGCCTCGGAGAGGCCGCCGGTGTTGACCGTCACCATCGGGACCTCGGAGCGGCCGGAGGCGGCGTGCAGCGCCCGGGCCACCACCCCCTTGCCGGTGCCGTTCTCGCCGGTGATCAGCACGTTGGCCTCCGAGGGGCCGACGCGCTCGATCAGGTCCAGCACCGGCCGCATCTCGGGCGAGCGGGCGATCAGGATCGGGTCGCCCGCCGAGCGCAGGAGCTCGTTCTCGGCCTCCAGGCGCTGGCCCCGGCGCAGCGCCCGGTGGAGATCGACCTGGTTGCGCAGGATGGCGAGCAGGCGGGCGTTGTCCCACGGCTTCTCGACGAAGTCCCGGGCGCCCCGCCGCATCGCCTCCACGGCGAGGTCGACGCTCGCCCAGGCGGTCATCACCACCAGGGGCAGCGAGTCGTCCACGGCGCGCAGCCGGTCCATCAGCTCCAGCCCCTCGCGGCCCGAGGTGGTGTCGCGGGTGTAGTTGAGGTCCATCAGCACGGCGTCGAAGTCGCGGCTGGTGACGGCCTGGAGGATCTCGGCCGGCGAGCCGGCGGTCTCCGTCTCGAAGCCCTCCGCCTTCAGCATCAGGCGCAGCGCCTCGCGCACCTCGCGCTGGTCGTCCGCGATCAGGACCCGGGGCTTGGAGGATGGGCCGTCCATGGGGAAGACTCTACCAGGGAGCGGTTCCCGCCCGGACCCTCACCCCTTGCCCCTCTCCCGTCCCCTCCCACCCTCCCGCACCGGGAGAGGGAAAAAGCGTTCCCTATTTCGAAACCTCCCAACAAAGGGCCCCCCTCCTCTCCCGGTGCGGGAGGGTGGGAGGGGACGGGAGAGGAGGGCCGGGGAGGTGAGGGTATAAAAAAAGGGCTGCCGCGATCGGGGCGGCAGCCTTCAAAGGCGCGCGAACATCACCCGCGCACGGCGCGCGGGGTACCTAATTCCGTGGGCTAGACGACCTCGAAGCCGCTCCTCTTGAGCTCGCGGCTCTCGAGCTCGCGCTGGACCCCCTGCTCCTCCTCCACGACGCGGCCGTCGAAGAGATGGATCGTGCGCTGCGCGTAGCGGGCGAAGCGGGGATCGTGGGTGACCATGCAGATGGTGGCGCCGTCCTTGTGGAGATCCGCCAGGAGGTCCATCACCGTCTCGCTGTTCTTCGAGTCGAGGTTGCCGGTGGGCTCGTCGGCGAGCAGGATCGACGGCTTGCCGACCACCGCGCGGGCGACCGCGACGCGCTGCTGCTGACCGCCGGAGAGCTGCGACGGATAGTGCTTCATGCGGTGCGACATGCCGACCCGCTCGAGGGCCTCCTGCACGCGCTCCTTGCGCTCCTTGGCGGCCATGCCGCGGTAGGTGAGCGGCAGCTCGACGTTCTCGTAGACCGTCAGGTCGCCGATCAGGTTGAACGCCTGGAAGATGAAGCCGATCTCCCGGTTGCGGATCCGCGCCCGCTCGGAGAAGGTGAGGTCGGCCACCTGCTTCTGGTTGAGCATGTACTTGCCGTCGCTGGGGGTGTCGAGCAGTCCCAGGATGGAGAGCAGCGTGGTCTTGCCGCAGCCCGAGGGGCCGGCGATCGAGACGTACTCGCCGTTGCGGATCTCCATGTGGATGCCGGACAGCGCGTGGGTCTCGACCTCGTCGGTGAGGAAGACCTTGGTGACTCCGTCGAGGCGGATCAGCGGATCGGACGGTGCGTTCATCAATTCCTCCAGATCTCAGCCGCCGGCGCCTGCCGGACGGCGGTAGCGTGTCAGTTCAAACGAATCTTGTTGTAACCGTCCTGCCCCGAGGTGTCCGACAGGATCACCTGGTCGCCGGCCTGCAGGCCCTTGACGATCTCGACGGTGCTCACCGACATGCGGCCGATCTCCACCGGCACCCGCACCGCCGACTTGCCCTCGTCGGTCAGCTTGAACATCTCGACCTTGCTGTTCGGCTGCCCGAAGCTCGGGCGGCCGACGAACAGCACGTTGTCCAGGCGCTCGATCTCGATCGTGCCGTCGACCGAGAGGTTCGGCCGGGCGCCCGGGGGGAGCGGACCGTCGAAGGCCACGTCCACGATCACCGTGCCGTCCTGCGAGGAGGGGGCGATCCGCATCACGTGGCCGCGGATGACGTCCGGACGGGTATCGATGGAAGCCTGCATGCCCACCTTCACGTCCTTGGCCTGCACCTCGGGGATGTGCAGCTCGGCCTTCAGCTTGTCCGGGCGGGCCATGCGCGCCAGCACCGTCCCCGCCGTCACCCGCTGGCCCACCTGCGCCGGCAGCTCCTGGAGCACGCCGGGGATGCCGGCCCGCACCTTGAGCGATTCCACCTGCCGCTGGCGCAGCGCGTAGAGGTCCCGCATCTGCGCCACGCGGGCGCGCTGGGCCGCGAGCTGCGCCGCGGCGGAGCGCTGGTTCTGCCCGTACCGCTGCTCCTCGATGTTGACCTGCTTGATGAGCTGGTCCGCCTTCAGGCTCGAGAGCTGGTGGGTGATGTCCGGCAGCAGGCCTTCCTTGAACAGCTTGGCGTCCGCCGCCGCCTGCAGCTTCGCCTGCTCGCACTGCGACTTCACCGAGGTCACCTGCGCCTGCTGGCCGAGGACCTGGCTGTCGAGCTGGGCCTTGAGGTTGTCGTAGTCCGCCTCCGCCGCCTTGAGCTGCGACTGCGCCTCGAGCGCGTTCTGCTCGAGCTGCTGATCGCTCATCTCGAGCAGCACCGTGTCCGCGGTGACCGTCACGCCGGGCAGCAGCGGCGTGCGCTCCACCCGGGCGTCCACCGGCGCCGAGATCACCCGGATGTCCACCGGGACCAGGGTGCCGGGACCGCGCACGCTGCGCATCATCGGGCCGCGCTTGACGGTGTCGACGTAGAGGGTGTCCTTCTGCACCGACGGGGCGGCCGGCTCGAGGCGCGACAGCCCGAAGGTGACGAGCGAGATCGCCGCGATGGCCGCCACGATCACGATGCTCCGCCGCAAGCGGCGGCGCTTCTGGGATTCTTCGGTTCTCGGGATATCCATAGTCGTTCTCCGGTCCAGTCTACGCATCCGCCATGCCAAGGTTTCAATCGTCGCAAGTCATTGATCTGAAAAATTTTAAGCGTTCGTTAACGGGCCGGAAGTGTTCGGAGGCGGGATGCGCTCGTCCCAAAAGCGGACACTCCCCGGGACCTCCCGCCGCATGCTAGCCTTGGCCCTGATGAGCGCCGAGCCATGAGCGCCGACCAGCATCGCCGCGCCGCCCCGGCCGTCCTCGGCTTCGCCACCCTCACGGTGAGCGACAGCCGGGGCGCGGGGGACGACGCCAGCGGCCAGGCGATCCGCGACCTGGCGGCCCGGGCGGGCCACAGGATCGTGGAGTCTACCCTGGTGCGGGACGACGTCGCCGCCATCCGGGAGGCCGCGCATCGCCTGCTGGCGCACCCGGAGGTGGACGTGGTGGTGACCACGGGAGGCACCGGGTTCTCGCCGCGCGACGTGACGCTGGACGCGCTGAGGCCCCTCCTGGAGCGCCCGGTGGAGGGCTTCGGCGAGCTGTTCCGGATGCTCTCCTACGGCCAGGTGGGAGCGGCGGCGATGCTCAGCCGCGCCGCCGCCGGCCTGGTGGGCACGCGCGCCCTCTTCCTCCTGCCCGGCTCGCCGAAGGCGGTCACGCTCGCCATGGAGGCGCTGATCCTGCCCGAGGCGGCGCACCTGCTCGGCCAGGCGCGCCGCCCGATCGCGGGCTGACCCCCCCGCCGCTATCTCCGGCCCGAGATCAGCCGCCAGAGGAACAGCAGCAGGATCGAGCCCAGGACGGCGATCACGAAGCTGCGGAAGTCGAAGCCGGAGATGCCGCCGAAGCCGAACAGGGTCGCGATGTAGCCGCCGAGCAGGGCCCCGACGATGCCGATGATGATGGTGACGATGCAACCGCCCGGATCGCGTCCGGGGGTCAGGAACTTGGCGATGGCGCCCGCGATCAGGCCGAAAACGATCCACGAAAGGATTCCGTTCATCCCACTCTCCTTCTTCTGGATATCAGGTAGCGAGAGGCGTGCCAGGCGGACGGCATAGAATGTCTCCCGCCATGGCCGCCACCCCTGAGAAGACCGACGTGACCCCCGCCCCCCGCAGCGCCGGCTCCCGTCCCCGTCTCTTCCTGATCGACGGGTACTCGAACATCTTCCGCGCCTTCTATGCCATCCGCAACCTTTCCAACTCGCGGGGGGAGCCCACCAACGCCGTCTACGGCTTCGTGCAGATGCTCAAGAAGCTCCTGCGCGAGGAGGCGCCCGAGCTGGTGGGGGTGGCGCTCGAGGGGGGGCGGACCTTCCGCAGCGAGAGGTACGAGGAGTACAAGGCGAACCGCCGGCCCACGCCCGAGGATCTCACCAGCCAGCTCCCCTGGATCCGCCGGGTCCTGGAAGCCTACCGCATCCCGATCCTGGAGCTCGCCGGCTACGAGGCCGACGACGTGCTCGGCACCCTCTCCTGCCGCGCGGCCACGGCGGGCTACGACGTGGTGCTGGTCTCGGCGGACAAGGACCTGATGCAGCTCGTCGAGCCCCGGGTCTCGCTCTACCACACGGGCCGCAACAAGCTCTACGGCCCCGAGGAGGTGGAGGAGGACTTCGGCGTCCCGCCCGCGAAGGTGGCCGACGTCCTGGCCCTGATGGGGGACGCGATCGACAACATCCCGGGCGTGCCGGGGATCGGCGAGAAGGGGGCGAAGAGCCTGATCCAGGAGTACGGCTCGCTGGAGGATCTCCTGGCGCGGGCCGGCGAGGTCTCCCGCAAGGCCTACCGCGAGGGGCTGGTCGAGCACCAGGAGCAGGCGCGGCTCTCCAAGGAGCTGTCCACCATCCATACCGACCTCGAGATCCCGTTCGACGCCGAGGCCCTCCACCGCGATCCCGCGGACGTCGAGGCGCTGCGCCAGGTGTTCACCGAGCTCGAGTTCTTCTCGCTGGTCGAGGAGCTGGGGCCGGCCGGGTCGACCGACGGCGAGGGGGAGGAGATCCCGCCGGCCGAGGAGGCGGTCTCGGCCGCGGTGTGGACCGACCGCGCCGGCCGGCTGGTGGGAGGCGAGGTCCACGTCGCGGTGCTCGGCGACGACCGGCCGCTGGGCCTCGCGGCCGCCGCCTCGCAAGGCGGCCCGGTGATCTACGCCGACTTCCGGCGCGACGGGATGCGCGACGCCGTCCTCGCCACTCTCCAGGGGTGGATCGGCGACCGCGAGGTCCGTCTCGCCGGGCACAACCTCAAGGAGGTGCTGCGGCTGTGTCCCGGCCCGCTCTGCGAGTCGGCGTTGTTCGACGCCATGCTGGTCTCCTACCTCCTCAAGCCGTCGATCCACGGCCACTCGCTCGACGAGCTGTCCCTGGAGCGCCTGCGGCGCAAGCCGCTGACGCCCAAGGAGGTCGGCTGGGACAAGGGGCAGGAGCCGGCGGTGGGGGACTCGCGCCTCTCCGCCTACGCCGCCGAGCGGGTGGAGCTCGCCCGCCGCATGGCCGAGGCGATGCGCCGCGAGCTGGCGGCCGGCTCGCTCGCCCGCGTCTACACCGAGATCGAGGCCCCGCTGGTGCCCGTCCTGCTGCGGATGGAGGAGGCGGGGATCCTGCTCGACGCCGGCTATCTCCAGGCGATGTCGGTCGAGCTGGGGGCCGAGATCGCCAGGCTGGAGACGGAGATCTACCAGACCGCGGGAGAGCCGTTCAACCTCAACTCGCCGCAGCAGCTCGGGGTCGTGCTGTTCGAGAAGATGGGCCTGCCCGCGCTCAAGCGGACCCAGAAGACCAAGAGCTACTCGACCGGCGCCGAGACGCTGGAGGAGCTGGCCCGGCGGGGGTATCCGATCGCCCAGCTCCTGCTGCGCTACCGCGAGCTGACCAAGCTCAAATCCACCTACGTCGACGCCCTGCCGGAGATGGTGGCCGCCGACGGCCGCATCCACACCCGCTTCAACCAGGCGGTGGCCGCCACCGGCCGGCTCTCCTCGACCAATCCGAACCTGCAGAACATCCCGGTGCGCACCGAGCTCGGCCAGCGCATCCGCCGCGCCTTCGTGGCGCCGCCGGGCCACGTGCTGCTGGTCGCCGACTACAGCCAGATCGAGCTGCGCCTGCTCGCCCACATCGCCGACGAGAGGACGCTGATCGACGCCTTCGCCGCCGGGCAGGACATCCACCGCGCCACCGCCGCGGTCGTCCTCGGCGTCGCTCCCGAGCTGGTGAACGCCGAGCAGCGGCGGGCGGCCAAGACGATCAACTTCGGCATCCTCTACGGCATGAGCGCCTACGGCCTGAGCCAGGAGCTGGGGATCTCGTCCAAGGAGGCCGAGCGGTTCATCACCGCCTACATGGGCCAGTACCCCGGGGTGAAGCGCTACATGGAGGAGACGCTGGAGAGCGCCGAGCGGGAAGGGAAGGTCGAGACCCTCTACGGCCGCGTCCGCTGGCTGCCGGACATCAAGAGCAAGAACTGGAACCTGCGGGAGAACGCCCGCCGCATGGCGATCAACGCCCGCATCCAGGGCACGGCGGCGGACATCCTGAAGCTGGCGATGATCGCGGT
>DASWRX010000009.1:0-15909 GCA_036402955.1 Thermoanaerobaculia bacterium | reverse complement strand
GAGAAGCCGTCCTGGCGCTTTCTTCCCCGCCGGCAGCCTTGCGCGGTCATGGTCTGCCTTCCTTTGCGGCGCCAATCCCAGACGTCCCTCAGTGAGTAACGGATGCCCGCCTCGTTGCGATAGGGCGGGCCGGTGCCCTCGGAACGCCATCGCTGCACCAGCTTGATCGAGACCCGCTCCAAGTGGCCGAGCTCCTTCTCGTTGAGGTCTCTCAGGTCGACGTTCAAGGTGGTCGCCCAGCGTACAACCTCCTCCCAGGTGGGAAACGCCAGAAGCGCGGTCACCCGGTGGAAGTTCAGACGGACACCGTCGGGCAGATCCACGACTGGGGCTTGAACAGCGGCCTCCAAAGCTGAGGAGAGCCGGTTGCAAGCCTCCACGACCTTCCCGGCTCCCGACACCTCGAGGATCGCCTCCATGGTGCCGCCAAAAAGGCTCAGGGGATTCCTGTCCATCCTTCCCAGTCCTCCGAATGCTTCCTTCGGTTGCCAAGCACTACAGTTGTAGTTCCAGTGAGCACACTTTCGCCTAAGGGCTCCGAGAGAGGTCAGTCCGGCGTCGGCTCGAAGCCTTGAACGACAATTGTAGTGGCGTCTCTCCACCGAAGCAAGAAGCAACGAAACCGGAGTGGCCGAGACCGCGGATAACCGTTGGGCGGCAGCTGCGGGTCCGCCCTCAAAGCCCTCTCGAGGCCGGAAAACGCTCGACCGGCTGACTTCGTTCCAGGTTGTTCCAGTTTTGTTCCAGCTCCCGGAACGGTTGTCCCAGTCGAGGACTAGAAACCGGTAAACCTAAGATTTTAAAGGAGAAGATTGGTCGGGACGCCGGGATTTGAACCCGGGACCCCCTGAACCCCATTCAGGTACGCTACCAGACTGCGCCACGTCCCGACCGGAAAAGCGGTGTCTCAAGGCGATTTCGGCCCGAGGAGGGTGAGTATCTCACGTGCCTCCTGGAGGGCCTCTTCGATCCCCGAGAGGAGACGTTGTACCCGTTCGGCGCCTTCCGTGTCAAGCGCGGAGGAGGCCGCCGGCTCGGGAGCGAGAGGCTCTGGAGGCGCCTCCTCGGACACGGCCGGAAGGGAGGCCTGCGCCGGCGCGTCCGCTTCCGGCTCGTCGCGCTCGGGCTCCCCCAGGGACCCGGAGGCGAGCTCCGCCTCCAGCTTCTTCTTCGCCCCGGCGATCGTGTACCCCTCGTCGTAGAGGAGCTCCTTGATCCGCCGGATGATCTCCATCTCCTTCTCGCTGTAGACGCGCTGGCCGGACCGGCTCTTGCTCGGCGTCAGCGCCGGGAACTCGGTCTCCCAGTAGCGCAGCACGTAGGGCTGGATGCCGAGGGCCTTGCAGGCCTCGCCGATCTTGTAGTAGAGCCGCTTCTGGACCCGGGCCTTCGATACCATCCGGCAGGACCCGCGCTACGACTCGGTCTCGTTGGGGTGCATGACGTCCTTGAGACGCCGCGCCGGCTTGAAGCTCAGCCCGTTGTGCGGACGGATGAACATCCGCTCGCCGCTCATCGGGTTGACCCCCATCCGCCCCGGCCGGCGGGTCACCTCGAAGGTGCCGAAGTTCTTGATGCGCACCGGCCGGCCGTCGGCCAGCGAGGTCTTCACGGTGCGGAAGATCACGTCCACGATCTCGGCCGCCTCGTCCTTGGTCAGACCGCCGTGGCGGTCGTAGACCACGTCGACCAGATCGGCCTTGGTGACGCCGGGGTGGAGAGTTTTTTTGGTGGGCATGGGCGTTGGGCCGTTGGGCGCAAGAGAAGAGGGACGGTCTCAGCAGCCGGAAGGGCTGAAGAAGTGCCTGAAGTATAGGGGATCAAAGCGGCTCCGGCAAGGGAGGCGCCAACGCCGCCAGGTACCCCTCGCGGTAGCGCGCCGCGATGGCGTCCCAGGTCAGCTCGGCCGCGGCTTTGCGCCTCCCCCGCTCGCCCATCTCCCGCGCCGCGGCGGGGTTCGAGAGCAGCTCGCGGAGGGCGCCGAGCAGGGCTCCGGGATCCCGTTCCGGGACGAGGCGGCCGGTGCGGCCGTCCTCCACGGCGAGGGGAATCCCGGAGATCCCCGAGGCGACCACCGGCAGGCCGCTCGCCATCGCCTCCAGGATGACGTTCGGCAGGCCGTCCACGTTCCCCTTGCCGTCGTGGACGGCCGGGAGCACGAAGAGGTCCGCCGCCCGGTAGAGGTCCGGCAGGGTGTCGCGCAGCACCGCGCCCGGGAAGCTCACCCGTCCCGCCCACGGCTTCGCCGCCTCGCGAAAGCGCTCCAGGAGGTCGCCGCCGCCGGCGAGGACCACGCGCAGCTCCGGGACGTCGCCGAGCAGCGCCGGCAGGATCTCGATCAGCACCTGGAACCCCTTCTTGGTCGCCATCCGCCCCACGCCCAGGAGGAGGGGCGCGGCGTCCGGAATCCCCAATCGCTCGCGCCAGACTTGTCGTCCTGCTGATGAGGAGGCCGGCGAGAAGGCCGCCACGTCCACCCCGTAGGGGATCACCCGCGAGCGCTCGGCCGGGAAGCCCAGGGCCCGCACGCGGTCCACCAGCTCGGGCGAGCAGCCGGTCAGCAGGGAGGCCCGCGACAACGCCCAGCGGGCGAGGGGCCGCGCGGCCCGCGTCTCGGCCAGGAAGACGTCGCTGCCGTGGAGGCCGATGGCGAGCGGCGTTCCCCGGACACTCCTGCCGCCGGCGGCGGTGGCCGCCACGACGCCGTTGGGCACGATCCAGTGGGCGTGGACGAGGTCGAAGCGCCGCCGGCGGAGCTGCGTTCGGACCGCTTGGCGGGCGGCGAGGGCGTAGAGGGGCGCCGCGAGGATCGCCCCTCCCTTGACCCGCTCGTCCGCCTCCAGGCTGCGGCCGTAGCCCAGCACCTCCCGCCGCTCCGGAGCGTAGCGGAAGGCGAGGACCTCGGCGCCGCCGTCCGTCCAGGAGGCTGGCACCCCTGCCGCGTGCGGCGTCAGCACGGTCACCCGGTCGCCGCCGCGGACCAGCCCGTGGGCGAGGTCCCGGATGAAGGGGCCGGCCGTGTCGCCCTCGAAGCGGGGATAGGTCTGGGTGAGGAAGAGGAGGTCGAGGGGGGCGCCGCCCGTCACTCCAGCCATTCCTTGATCGAATAGCTGTCGCGGCGGCGGAAGTTCTTGAAGGTGATCATCTCGCCGATCAGGCCGGTGGTGAGCACCTGGATGCCGAGCACCATCAGGAGGATGCCGAGCTGGAGCAGCGGCCGGTTGCCGAGGTGCCGGCCGCCGAACCAGAGGGCGGCGAGGTAGGCGTCGATGCCGAAGCCGCTGGCCAGGAACACCAGCCCGATGGCGCCGAAGAGGTGGAGCGGCCGCCGCGTGTAGCGCGTGATGAAGAGCACGGTGATGAGGTCGAGGAGCCCCTTGTAGAAGCGGTCCCAGCCGTACTTGCTGGTGCCGTGCCGCCGCGGATGGTGGGTCACCTCGATCTCGCCGACGGCGAAGCCCCGCCGGCTCGCCAGCACGGGGATGTAGCGGTGGAGCTCGCCGTAGACGGCGATCTCCGCCAGCACCTCCCGGCGGTAGGCCTTGAAGCCGCAGTTGAAGTCGTGGAGATCCACCTGCGCGAGCCCGCGGGTCACCCAGTTGAACAGCCGCGAGGGCAGGGTCTTGCTCATCGGGTCGTGCCGCCGCCGCTTCCAGCCGGAGACGAGGTCGAGGTCCTTCTCCTCCAGCGTCGCCAGGAAGCGGGGGATCTCCTCCGGGTCGTCCTGGAGGTCGCCGTCCATGGTGATGATGACGTCGCCGAGCGAGTGGTCGAAGCCGGCGCACAGGGCCGCGGCCTTGCCGAAGTTCCGCCGCAGCCGCACCAGCTTGATCCGCGGATCGCGCGCCTTCGCCTCGCGGATGCGCGCCGGCGTGCCGTCGCGCGAGCCGTCGTCCACGAAGAGGATCTCGAAGCTCTTGCCGAGCCCCTCGAGCACCGCCGCCACGCGGGACGCCAGAGCCTCCACGCTGTCCGCCTCGTCGAGCACGGGCACGATCACGGAGATGTCCAGCCCGGCCGGCTCGGGCGGGGCCACGGGGGGCGGGATCGGAAACGGGCGGGGGCTCATCGGGCGGTATTGTAACAGGCCGCCCTCAACAGACCCCTTGATCTCGTTTTCGTAGGGGCGGGCTCGTCCCCGCCCTGTTCGGCAGGCCACGCCCCCTCCCGGGAGGGGACAAGCCCCTCCCCTACGGAAGAAGAACGCCAAAAGGACATCCGCCCCCCCGCTGTCCACACCTATAATCCCGCTCCATGCAGCGCTTCGGGAGCTGGGCCGCGCTCGGCCTGCTCCTGGCGGCGACGCTGGCGGGGGCCCTCTCCTTCGACCGGCGGAGCTGGCCGGGACTGGTGGGCGACGAGGCCACGTACCTCATGCAGGCCCAGAGTCTCGCCTGGGACCTCGATCTCCGCTACTCGCGGCGGGATTACGACCGTTTCGTGGAGCAATGGGGCACCAGGCCCGACGGGCTGATCCTCCAGAGCGGCGACGGCGGCCGCACGCTGGTCTACGCCAAGCCCGCCTCCTACGCCGTGTGGGTGGCCCCCTTCCTGCGCCTCTCGCCGCTGCGGGGCGCCGCGATCGCCAACGCCCTGCTGCTCGCGCTGGCCGCCGTGCTCGCCGCGCGCACGCTCGAGCGCCGCCTCGGCCCCGCCGCGCCGCTCTGGGTGGCGGTCTGGATCTTCGCCTCCGTCACCTTCGCCTACGTCTTCTGGGCCCACTCCGATCTCTTCCTGATGAGCCTGGTGGCGATCGCCCTCGCGCTCGCCTATGGCGGACCGCGGGAGGACGCGATGGAGACGCCCCTCCGCTTCGCGCTGCGCTGGGCCGGCGCCGGCGTCCTCCTCGGGCTCGTCCTCGCCTCCCGGCCCTTCTACGGCGCCCTGCTGCTGCCGGCGGCGCTGGCGGTGCCGCCGGCGCCGGCGGCGCGGCGGCGCGCCGGGATCGCCATCCTGGCGGCCGGCGCGGCCGTGGCCGTGCTGGCCTCCGGCCTCGGCCACCTGGCGGAGGCGGACTCCTGGACCCCCTACTCGGGCCAGCGCCAGAGCTTCGACGCCGCCACCGGCTTTCCCGAGGTCGACCTCGCCGCCGGGAGCTGGCGGCAGCGGACCGCCGGGCGCGGCAACCGCTCCTGGCTGCCGTCGGACATGGTCGGCCCCCGGCTGACCGCCTGGAACGGGCTCTACTTCCTCGCCGGCCGGGACGTCGGCATCCTGCCTTATTTCCTGCCGCTGCTGCTCGGGCTCGCCGCCTTCCGCCGCGGCGAGGGGCGCGGCCTGCTGCTCCTCGCGGCGCTCGCCGCGGCGGCCTGCTTCCTGCTCACCCGCCCGTTCAACTTCTACGGCGGCGGCGGCGCCATCGCCAACCGCTACTTCCTCCCCATCTATCCGGCGTTCTGGTTCGCCGCCGGACGGCCGGCGCGCGCCTGGACGATGACCATCTGGGCAGTCGTCGCCACCCTCCTGGCCGCGCCGTTCCTGCTCCCGCTCTGGCGCCACCCGCGCGCCTTCTTCCTCGACGCGGACAACGGCTACCGCTTCGTCTCGGCCGCGGCCCGGCGCGGGCTCCCCTTCGAGACCACCCAGTCGCACCTCAAACCCTCGGGCGGCGAGGACTTCGTCCACAACGGCCTGTGGATCAAGGCGCTCTCGACCAGCGTGCGTCCCGACGCGGGCGGCGGCACCCTCCGTCTCGGACCGGAGGGACGCGGCGAGCTCCTCCTCGGCAGCTCCCGCCCGCTGCCCGGCCTGCGGATGATCGTGCTGCCGCCGGGCCCGGCGTCCGGGATCGAAGTCGCGGGCGCCCAGGTGACGATGAGCCGTCCGCGGCTGCGCGGCGGCTCCGTCCTGCTGCTCCACTTCGAGCGTCCCCGCGCCGTCCACAAGATGTGGTGGAGCGAGGACGAGAATCCGTTCTACCTCTATGAGATCCGCCTCGAAGCGCCGGCCGGCTTCGCCTTCCAGCTCCACCCCCTGGCCGGGGCACCGGGGACGGTGGGAACGGAGGGAGGATGAACGCGATGCGCAAGAAGCTCGCCCTCTCCGCCCTCTCGATCCTGGTGACCCTCCTGGTCGCCGAGGCGGCGCTGCGCCTGCTGGGCATCGGCGCGGCCGGCCGCGGCTCCCCCTGGTTCGCGGGCGGCAACCACCCGCGCTACCTGTTCCAGGCCGATCCGGCGAGCGGCTACACCCTCCGGCCGGGGTTCCAGGGCCGCGAGATCGCGCAGGAAAGGGAGTTCGACGTGCCGGTGGCCATCGGCAAGGAGGGAGAGGAGGAGGGATTGCGCGTCCAGCCGCATCCGGCGCCGCCGTCACCGCCAGGGCCCCGCGTGCTGGCGGTCGGCGACTCGATGACGTTCGGCGAAGGGGTGCCGGCGGACGCCACCTACTCGGCCGTGCTGGAGAGGACGCTCGGCGTGCGCGTCGACAACGCCGGCGTGCCCGGCTACAGCAGCGCGCAGATGCTCGGCCGCCTGCGCCGCTACCTGCCCGCGCTGCGGCCGGACGTGGTGCTGATGACCCTCTCGCCGCTGTGGGACCGCCAGCGCTGCGCCAAGCCCTTCGTCTACAAGGACGGCTATATCGTGGGCCAGGAATACGCCGACCGTCTCGTCCGGCTGGACGGCAACCTCTATCTGCGCGAGACCCGGCTCCCCGTCCTCGGCACCGCCACCGCCTACGCCGAGCGCACTTCCAACCTGATGCGGCTGGCGCTCCCCGCCCTGGCCAACGCCGGCCACGCCCTACTCCACCGCTCGCCGGAGAAGCCGCCGACCGCCGCCGACTACGAGCCCACGGCGCGCAATCTCCAGGCGGGCCAGCGGCTCGCGGCCGGCGTCGGAGCCCGCTTCCTGGCGGTGCTGATCGACGACCGCGGCAAGGACTTCAGCCGCGACCGCCACGCCCTCCAGGCACGGCTCACCAGTCTTGGGATCGCCTGGGTGGCCGCCGACCAGCTCGTTCCGAGCGCCCGCTGGAAACGGCTGCGCTACCCCCTCGACACCCACTGGAACGCCGCCGGGCACGAGCAGATGGGCGAGCGGCTGGCGCCGCTGGTCAAGGCGCTTCTCTAAGGTCGATTGGCAAGGAGACACGGCGGCCGGCGAAACCGCCGCCGCCGTGCCGATCTGAACGGGTTACTTCTTTTTCGCGGGGGCGAGGCTGCTGTCGAACTCGGCCGGCGTGATGGAGCCGTCGTGGTTTTTGTCGGCCTTGGCAAATCCGGCCTTCAGGATGTCCTTCTCGCTCTTGCCCGCGGCCTTGAGGTCTTTGGTCTTCACATTCTTCATCCAGTCCTTTTGCTTTCCGGCCCAGGCTTCGGCCTCGGCGGCCGAGATCTTGCCGTCGTGGTTCGCGTCGATCTCGTCGAAGCGCGCCTGAACCCCCGTCCTCGCGGCCGCCGAGTCACAGGTGGGGTAGAAGCTGCAACTCGAAGGCACGACGAAGGCATACTCTCCGCACTGCGGGTTGCAGTTGCAGCCGAACGTATTGCAGACCGGCGTATTGGGACCACCGACGCAATTGTTGCTGCTGGAGATGGCATAGGGACAGACCACGGCCGTGCAGCAGGCGGACGCCGGCCCGGCGAACAGAACCAGGGCGGCGACGCCCAGACAGACGCCCAAGCTCAGCTTCACCACAGTTTTCGCATGATTCATCAGTTTTTCTCCCCTGGAAATTGTTTTTCTATGACACCTAGGACACGACGGCTCGTCCGGGCCAAGGGGCGGCCTCCCACGCGTTACGTAACTTCGACTTGTCCGGACGGCATCGGCAGTATATCCAAAAAGGAACCAAATGCTAGAGGGCCGGCCGGCGGATGAACCCCGCCATCGCCGCGAGCGCCAGCTCCGGCTGGTCCCGGTGCGGCGAATGCCCGCAGTCCGCCAGGGCCACCGCCTCGACCGGCCCGCCGGACTGCCGCTGGATGGCCTCCACCTGCCGCCAGGTGCCGTACTCGTCCCGCTCGCCCTGGAGGATCAGGATGGGGACGGCGATCGCCGGCAGGAATTCCTCGATATTCCAGGCGCGGAACCCGGGGTCCAGCCAGACGTCGTTCCAGCCCCGGAATGCCACGTCCACGTTGGCGCCGTGATGCCGCGCCAGCCGTGCCCGGAGATCCGACGTCGCATAGGCCTCCCGGGCGCGGGCGATGCTCGCGAGCCCCTCCGGCTCGGTGAAGACGTGCGGCGCCTCCAGGATCAATCCCCGCAGGCCGGAAGATGGACGACCTCCAGCGTAGATGAGAGATATCGACGCGCCGTCGCTGTGCCCCACCAGCACGAAGTCGCGGACGCCCGCCGCCGCCAGCACCCGGGGGAGGATCGCCGCCTCGTCGTGCATGAAGCGGACGGGCCGCGGCAGCGGCGCCGGAGCGGAGGTTCCATATCCCGCGCGGGAATAGACCAGGGCGCCGCGGCCGGTGCGGCGCGCCAGCCGGTCGGGAAAATCTTTCCATAGCGAGACGGAGCCGAGCCCCTCGTGCAGGAAGACCAGCGCCGGCGCGCGCTCCGGCGGCGGCCCGATCCACCGCGCCTCCAGGCGGACGCCGCCGACGTTCAGGAAACCCGATGCGATCGTCACGCCTTGCGCGCCACCACGAACAGCTTGGACGACTGGGCGGTGAACGGCTCGTGGAGATGGCCCCCCTCGACCGATTCCACGGCGAGGCCCGCCCGCTCGAGCATCAGCTCCAGCTCGTAGCGGAAGATGGGGCGCCAGTGCATCGAGTACGGGATGCGCCGGATGTTGCCGTCCGGCCCGATCTCGTCGTACCACCCGAACAGCTCCTGCACCTGGTCGGCCGCCATGGGCCCCAGGGCCGCGAACCGCGTGTAGACGTTGCCGGTGTGCGGGTTGCGCCGCGTCAGGAACGGATTGGGGATCGGAGATCCCTCCAGGGGGAGCGTCAGCGGGTTCATGACGTCCACCGCCAGCCGCCCGCCCGGCGCCAGGTGCCGCGCCGCCGCCGCCAGCGCCGCGCACTGGTCCTCGAACCGCGTCAGGCAGAGCAGGCTGTTGAAGGGGATGAGCGCCAGCGCGAAGGTCTCGCCGAGGTCCAGCCGCGCGATGTCCGCGTGGACCAGGGAGATCCGCGCCGCGACCTCCGCCGCCTCCCGCCCGAGGTTCTCCCGGAAGCGGTCCAGCATGGCCGCGGAGAGGTCGACGCCGGTGACGCGGAAGCCGCCGCGCGCCAGCGGGATCGACACCCGGCCCGTGCCGCAGCACAGCTCGAGCACCCGGCCTCCGGGCGTCTCGCCGGCCAGCTCGAGATAGCGGTCGACGTCGTGCGCCAGGCCCTGGACGACCGTCGTGCCGTCGAAGTTCTCCGGGATCCGCGAGGTGTCGCGGCCGGGATAGTCGCTGTCGTAGTAGTGGATCGAGATGTGGTCGCCGGGAAGATTCGCGTTCATGGTTCTCCTGCCGCGATTCTCCTACCGCGCCGTGGCCTCGCGGTAGAATCCCGCCAGATCCGCCTTCAGCTTGCGGTGGTCCTCCGGCCGCGTGTACACCATGTGGCCGCACTCGTAGTAGCCGAAGCGGACGCGCGCGCGGTCGGCCTCCGGCAGGCCCATGTGGGCCACCGTGAAGTCGCCGTCGAAGAACGGCGTGGCGAGATCGTAATAGCCGCTGGCGATGAACACCTTCATGTCCGGATTCTTCATCATCGCCTGCCGCAGGACCTCGGCGAGGTCGGCGTAGCGGTTCTCGTGGTTCGGGAAGTGCCAGGGAAAAACCTTGTCGTTGAGGCGCTCGTAGATCAGCTCGTCCTCCCGGTAGCCGAGGTCCCGGCGCAGGTAGTCCATGGCGGTCTCCGCGAACGGCGCGTCGTAGCGCGTCAGGCTGGGATCGAACTCGCCGAATTCCCCCACGGCGTCGAGATCGGTGGTAGTGAACCGCGCGTCGATCCGCCCGATCGTCTGCCCGCGGTCGCGCAGCAGCTCCTTGCAGAAGCGGGCGTGCTCGACCCGCAGATTGGAGCGCTCCACGTAGTCCACCGACAGCCCGGTGTAGCGGGCGAGCTTGGCGGCGACCGCCCGCCGCCGGTCCGCCGGCAGCCAGTCGCCCAGGAGCAGCGCCGGACCGTACTCTTCCAGGGCGAACTTCTTCACCTCGGCCAGCGTCTGCCGCAGATCCCCCGCCAGTTCGGGCGGCAGCTTCTTGTGGTACCAGGCCGCCGCCGTGTAGGTCGGCAGGAAGGTGACGTAGGGCATGTCGTTGCCGGGATCGAAGGCGCGGCTCAGGGCGTTGAGCGCGGTCGAGACCAGCACGACGCCGTTGAGGCGGATGGCGTAGCGGTCGATCAGGCGGGCGGCGAGGCCGGCGGCGCGGATGGTGCCGTAGCTCTCGCCGAGGATCAGCTTCGGGCTCGCCATGCGGCCGTTGCGCACCAGCCACAGGCGGATGAGCTCGGCGATCGAATCGACGTCGCTCTCCAGGCCGTAGAACTCCTTGCCGTCCACCCCCGGCGCCGGCCGGCTGTAGCCGGTGGAGACCGGATCGATGAACACCAGGTCGGTGACGTCGAGAAGGGACTCCTCGTTGTCCACCAGGCGGCCGGGAGGCGGCAGCGGAAAACCTTTCGCATCGAGCTCCACCCGCTTCGGGCCGAAGCCGCCGAAGTGGACCCAGGCGGCGGAGCCTCCCGGCCCGCCGTTGAAGGCGAACGTCACCGGCCGCTCCGCCGGATCCTTCACGCCGTCCCGCGTGTAGGAGACGGAGAACACCGAGGCGCGCGGCGCCCCGTCCTCGCCGCGCACGATCAGCGTGCCGGCCGTGGCCGTGTAGGCGATCCGCTGCCCGTTCAGGGTCATGGCGTGCTGGGTGCGGGAGACCTTCTCCTCCAGCGGCGGCTTCGCGGCTTCCTTCGCCTCGGCCTTCGCCTCAGCCGGCAGGCGGGCGGGCGCCAGCATCAGGACGGCCACGACGAGGCCGGACGTCGCGCACAGTCTCTTGGGTATCCTCATGAATATCCTCATAACTATCCTCATGAATATTCTCTCACCGATTGAAGGGGCGCTCGTTGATCCAGTGGAAGCCCCGGTTGACGAGCAGGAACCGGGAGCGGTCGATCCGGTGCAGCGCGGCGTGGATCTTCCGGCCGTCGAAGGTCCCCTCCAGCACGAGGTGGTCCGGGTCCGGCTGGGCGTAGGAGAGGCCGGACCTCCACTTGTCCTTGTCCTCGGGTCCCCGGGTCAGGGAGAGCGTCCTCGCCCTGGCGTCCAGCTTGAAGGCATAGTATTGCAGGGAATCTTCCTGGAAATCGTCCGGACCCTGGACCTCGACGTACCCGGGGTAGTCGAAGATCATCCGCCGCCAGCGGGTCTTGTCGGTGAGCAGCGGCGGCCGGGCCTGACCGTCGGCCACGAAATCGTCCACGTCCCAGAGGCCGTACAGCGGCGGCTTGGGGGCGAGCTCGCCGTCGGTCTTGGCGCGCTTGTAGGCTTCGTGCGCCATGAAGCCGACGAAGAGGAGGATGGCCATGGTCCGCAGAACCAGTGTGCCCTGGTGGGACCACCTCCGCGCGAACAGCGGGCGGTCCACGGCCGGGGCCACCGGACGGTTGAGCAGGAACAGGCTGGCGAGCCGCCGCGCGTCCGGAGCGGCCAGGAAGACCGCCATGGCGAGCAGGTGGGCCGAGAGCAGCTTGACCGGCACGTCGTAGCTGAAGTTGAGCATCACCACGTTGGTCATCACGCCGATGCAGATCAGCGCCCCCAGCAGCGTGGTGCGGCGGACGGTGAGGAGCAGGCCGCCGAGCACCTCCGAGGCGCCGCCGAAGAGGTTGTAGAGCGCCGAGGCCCCCATCAACGTCCACAGGATGCCCATCGGCGAGGAGGCGCCGTACGGCTGCACCAGGCGGTCGAGCGACGGGCTGGGGAACTGCAACTGGATGACCTTGACGATCCCATACCGGAACAGCGTCAGGGCGAGGTAGAAGCGGACGTAGACGCGCAGCCACTCGTGCAGCCGCGCGTCATTTCTCCACGAATAATCTCTCCGCGCATGATCGATCCGCGAATCGGTCCGCCGGTCGAGGAGCGTCCAGACCAGCGCCGCCGCCATCGCCAGGGCCACGAAGCAGAACAATTGCACGTAGTTGTACGTCGTGTCCCCGCTGCCCGCCGGCCGCACGGTGATCTTGAGATGGAACACCGCCTTCCCCACCCAGGGCACGACGGCGTCCCACATCGCCTGATACGGCTTGCCGATGCCCAGCCCGACGCGGGGGGTGACCTGGAAGGGGAACGGCAGCATGTAGAGCACGAGGTAGACGAAGCCGAAGCGGAACAGGAACCGCTTCACGGGACCCCACGCGGGGCGTGGCTCCGCAAGGCTCGAGAGCTCCGCTTCACTCATGCCGATCCCTCCGTGACTTCACGATTCGAGGCGCGGCCCCGATCGTACTATGGGATCTCGAGGATCGAAAAGAGGCCGGGCGGATCTCAATCCGGCGGCAGGGCCGCCAGGCGCTGCAGGGTGCGCTCGCGCTCGATCTCCCCGACGCTGCGGGAGGCTCCCGCCTGCAGGGTCTCGGCGAGCCGCGCGGGCGAATCGATCCGGTCCAGCTCCGGGAGCGCCCGGGTCTCCAGGATCGCGAGGATCTCGGCGACCGCGCTCTCGGCGCTCGCCGCGGAGTCGACCACCCACCACTTGTCCGACGGGGTCGGCTCGAAGGAGCCGATGCGCTCCTTCCAGTGGCCCGACCAGACCGAGTACTGCGGGTCCCAGGAGGAGAGAATGGCCGGGCAGATCACCGCCAGGTTGAGGGTGACCCGCACGCTGGAGGCCGTGCTGGACTGGCTGCGCTGGAGGCCGATGAGATGGCGGATGCCCTTCGACTCCCGCCAGAACGTCGACTCCTTCTTCTTGAACCCGCGGGTGCGCAGGAATTTCTGGAGCGCGGCCAGGATCGTCTTGATGTAGTCGTCGGAGCTCATAGCCATGAGTGCATCAGGTGGAGTATACCCGCGCCGGCTCCCGGCCGCCTCTCCGGGGCGCCCCTTTACTCGGCCGCGACAGTCGGGCTAGATTTACCGGCCTATGGGACGCATCTTCGAAACCAGAAAACATACGATGTTCGCCCGCTGGGACCGGATGGCGAAGCAGTTCGCCCGGATCGGCAAGGAGATCACCATCGCCGTCAAGGCGGGCGGTCCCGATCCCGTCGGCAACCCCCTGCTGCGGCGGGTCGTCCAGAACGCGCGCGCGGTCAACATGCCGAAGGACAAGGTCGACGCGGCCATCAAGCGCGCGTCGGGCAAGGAGGCGGAGGACTTCGAGGAGATCCTCTACGAGGGCTACGCCCCCCACGGCATCGCCGTCCTGGCCGAGACCGCGACCAACAACCCCACGCGCACTGTCTCGAATCTGCGCACTCACTTCAACAAAGGGGGCGGCACGCTCGGCAACCCGGGCACCGTCGGCTACCTGTTCAAGCGGATGGGCGTCTTCCGCCTGAACCCGGCGGGCCTCGATCCCGACGAACTGGAGCTGGAGCTGATCGACCACGGGCTCGACGAGATGGGCGAGAGCACGGGCGAGAAGGGGGAGCCGCAGCTCGTGATCCGCTGCGCCTTCGCCGACTTCGGGCACCTCCAGAAGGCGCTCGAGGACCGCGGCATCACGCCCCTCTCCGCCGAGTCCGAGTACCTCCCGCTGACCCCCATCGAGCTCTCCGAGGACCAGGCCAACGAGGTGCTGGGCCTGGTGGACCGGCTCGAGCAGGACGACGACGTCCAGAAGGTCTTCCACAACCTCGCCTGACGAACGCTATCCCTGCGAATCCCGGAAACGGTCCGTGGCGGCCAGCAACGCGTCACGGATGTCCGGATCGAAGGCTGAATGCCCGCCCGTCGGCACGACGCGGAAGTCCGCCTCGGGCCACTCCTGGTGAAGCTCCCAGGCGGTCCGCATCGGACAGACCAGATCGTACCGGCCCTGGACGATCACGGCTGGAATCCGGCGGATGCTTGCGATCCCATCCAGAAGCTGGCGCTCCGTCGTGAAAAAGCCGCCGTGCGAAGCATAGTGACATTCGATGCGGGCCACGGCCAGACTGGCTTTCTCATCCACGGGGTCGTCTTCGGGCGGCGGCACCAGATAACTCGTGCGGTTCTCCCAGCCGGCCCAGGCGAGAGCCGCGGACCGTCGCGCCGCCGGCTCGTCACTCGTCAAGCGCCGATGATAGGCGCCCACCAGATCACTCCGCTCCGGCTCCGGGATCGGACGGAGGTACTCCTCCCAGGCGTCCGGGAAAATCTCGCTCGCGCCCGCCTGATAAAACCATTGAATCTCCCGCCTGCGCAGCATGAAAATGCCGCGCAGAATGAGGCCCGCGACCCGGTCGGGATACGACTCGGCATACGCCAGCGCCAGAGTGCTGCCCCAGGAACCACCGAACAGCAACCACCGTTCGATCCCCAGCTCCTTACGGAGAGCCTCGATATCTGACACCAGGTGCCAGGTCGTATTCTCCTCGAGATCGGCGTGGGGCGTGCTCTTGCCGCATCCCCGCTGGTCGAACAGCACGATCCGGTAGTGCTCCGGGTCAAAGAACCGGCGCTGCGCCGGCGATGAATAGCCTCCCGGTCCCCCGTGGATGAAGAGAACCGGAAAACCATCCGGCCGCCCGGACTCTTCGAAGTAGATCCTGTGCCGCGCCGAAGCCTGAAGAAATCCCGTCCGGTAGGCCTCCAGCTCGGGATAGAAATCCCGCTTGGCCGGAGTTGCCCCCTCGCCACGGTCTTCGTGGATCATGCCGCGCCTCCTGCGACGGGCAGCGCCTCTTCCCGCACCACCCCGTTCGCCGCCAGCACGCGATAGGCGGTCGCTCCCCGGCGCGAGGCGACGACGCGATGGATCTCGCCGTCCACGAAGTGAACGGCGGCGCCGTCGTCGATGGCGAGCCCCGGGGGGATCTCCCCCGTCCGCACCAGCCTCTGGAAGGTGGGACGGCGCGCCGGGTCGCCGTCGTAGTGGGGACAGCAGCTCCCGGCGAGAAAGCCGAGCCCCTGGAGCGGACGCAGCTCGCCGGCGAAGGAGTCCGTCAGCCCGTGCTCGAACCAGCAGAGGGCGCCGGCGCTGATCCCGGCGAGCAGGACGCCGGACGCCCAGGCCTCCCGCAGCACCTCCGGCAGCCCCCACTCGCGCCAGACTCCCAGCAGGCTCTTGGTGTTGCCGCCGCCGACGTAGACCACGTCCTGGGCCAGCAGGTACTCCCGGAGGTCCGGGGTCCGGTTGAAGAGCTGCAGATGGGAGGGGCGGCAGGAGAGCCCGGAGAACGCCGCGTAGAAGCGCTCGATGTAATCTTCGGAGTCGCCGCTGGCCGTGGGGATGAACGCCACGGCCGGCCGCGGCGTCCGCGCCTGCGACAGCACGTACTCGTCCAGCGTCAGGTTGTCCGGCTCCATCGAGAAGCCCCCGCCGCCCAGCGCGATGAGGTGTCGCGAGGCCATCCGCGGGCTTAGCGGGTGATCCGGCACGTGCCGCCGTCGATCGCGTAGCGCTGCTCCCACTTCTCGCTGCTGCTGCCGTTGGCGTCCTTGTGCTCCTGCGTGATGGTGAGCGTGGCGGTCTTGCCCTCGACGACCAGGAGCCCGCCGGCCTTGATCTCCGCGGTGAACTCCGCCTCGGGCTTCGACATCGCCTGCATCATCCCGGACATCGTGTCGCGATCGCCGGCCGGCAGGGCCTTCCAGCCGTCTTGCATCTCCTGGGTCCCCAGCTTGGTGGCCTCCTCCAGCTTCCCGGCATGGACCAGCCCCATGTGCTTGACGGCGACCTTGCCACAAGGGTGCTCCAGGATCGCCGCCCCCCGGACCTCGGTCTTCGGCGACGCGGCCCCTACGCGAGGGAGCAGCATGAGCAACAGGACGGCGCTGAGCAGCACGGCGGACATGCGACGAG
>DASWRX010000008.1:0-19627 GCA_036402955.1 Thermoanaerobaculia bacterium | reverse complement strand
AGAGTTTTCCTGAACGACTTCCTCGTAAGTAGGCATGTCCAAAGGAGATTACATCATGTCTGTCTCTACAGAACAAGTCCCCTCAAAGCGTGCCGCGCTGCCCCACCCGCCGACGGTGAGAGAGGGTGGTAAACAGATACGAACGAGATAAAATTGCTGCGCAATTTCATTGCGAAACAGCTTGTGAACCAATATTTGCGAGTGCAGACGCTACTCAAATAAAAACCGCATCGACTAAGCCCGCACCAGAGGTGTCCGCCGTTTATGAAGTGAGTGAAAACAACCAAACTATCCAGAGGCAAGATACCATTTTCCTAAGATCTCCAGAGGCAATTATTTACTATCTCGGACAGCTCATGAGAGTAGAGGAAGGGGGGCAGATTCCCAAAGTTGTGATCGATGGGCAACAAGAGCCAATTTTTGTGGCCTTCAAGGGAGATAAGAAGCTTGGTTGCAAGAAATTACTGCAAGTTGATTACGAAGGAGAAGAATACATAATACCGAATGGCAGTGGGAACCCGGATTCCGCGCTCGCTTGCCTGCCAGGGCGCTCTATGCAAGTACTTAGTATTGTGAATCAGCTCGTCGCCTTACAGAAATCGGCAAAGGACTTCCCAGGGACGAGCACGGTTCGTGCTATTGGTCAGTAATCGGCGAAGCGTGGAGATGTTTACGGATAGTCGCGCCAACCGCCGTATTCAATACGTGCACGCGATGGCAATGAGAGGGCTATACCCTCGAGAGGGGACTCGCCGGCGAGACCTCGGCGCACCTTCTTCTTTGAACGCAGGTCTTTCTCAAGGAGGTCGGTATGATGGGATCACGTCGGGTGTGGAGCCGGTTGGCGTTGCTGGGAGGTATCGGGGTGGCCCTCGTGCTGGGCTCAGGACCCGGAAGGGCCGCCCTGGCCACGACCTGCCCCATGGGCGGGCCCTCCTGCACCTCGGACCCTGTTTGCGTAACGTACTGCCAGGGGGTGACCGGCTTCACGGACGGGCACCACTGCGTCCTTTCGACGCACTGCTGCCGCTGCGCCCTGTAACTCGCCGAGGGGTCAACCCGTCCAAGCCGGGGTGGAAGCGCCTCCAGGGAGATGATCTGCGACCCTTCCGCGCTCCAGGTCGGGCTGCCCGCCTGCGGCGGCTTTCCCACGAGAGCCGCGACCGGGCCGCCGGATCTCCTGCTCCCGCTGTGTCCGCCGCCCACGCCGCCAGAGTTCCCGTCAGGGCCATCAGCCCCGCATGTAGCGGCACCTTCCTGTCCTTGATGTCCCTGCTGTCCTTGACGTCCCTGCTCGGCTTTTCTGCCGCGCAGGCTCCCGGCTCACGGCCGACGAAACGGATCTACGGCACCTTGTCGACGGTGACCGTGACGTCCGCGCCCTTCACCTGCACCACCAGGTAGTTGTGATACCCGCCGGTCCCGGGTGTCGCCTTCTTGGTGAGCGGCGCTCCCGCCCCTCCGGAGACGATGTATGCCGGCTTGACTCCGGCGGGGTCCGTGCGCTGGAACGGCCCCGTCTGGTAGGGGTTCTTCTTGTCGTGGAAGTAGAAGAGGTGCTGGTGGGAGGCGAAGACGATCGACAGGTTCGGGAGCTTGGCCGTGTCATCGAGGATCGCCTTCAGCGGGTCCCGGCTGGCATCCGCGAGCTGCCCGTCGGGGTTCACGGGGCTCGCCTCGAGCGGGCGGTGCATGAAGACGAAGATGTGGGCGACGCTCTTGTCCGCCGCCAGCCCGGCGAGGGTGGCGGACAGCGCGGCCATCTGGCCGGGTCCGACGTAGCCGTTGTACTTGCACGATGGAATGGTGACGCCGGCCCCCACCACGTCGTCCGTGTTGAGGGAGACGAAGGCCGCGTTGCCATAGCGGAAGACTCCGAACGGCACGCCCATGGAGGCCTCCCAGTCCTGCAGGAGATTGCCGCTTGGATCGGGCTGGTCGATCGCCTTCGGGCAGTCCTGCCCCTTCGGCTTGCCGTTGAGCTCATGGTTGCCCGGCGCGGCGAAGACCGGTACCCCGGCGCCCTGCACGATCCCCAGGAACTCTTTATATTCCTTCTTCATCTTCTTTTCGTCGTTCGGCTTCTTGCCGGAGATCGTATCCCCGGACCAGAGGGCGAACGCGGGCTTCATGCCCTGGATGGCCTTGACGATCGCCGTCAGCGTCGCGGGCTGCGGATCGCCCGATTTCGCGGGCCGGTTGTCCCCCGCCACCACGAAGGTGAAGTTGTTCGCGTCCGCGGGCGCGCCGAGCGTTCCCGTCCCGGGAAGAGGCGCGAGCGCGGGAAACGTCTGAGCCTGGGCCATAGCGGCCAGCAGGGGCAGCGAGCACAGCAGGAACCGGCGGAAGATCAGGGTCATGGCGCTCTCCAGGAAATAACAGCTACGAGACTCTACCAGCAACCCAGGGAGATCTCCCCGCGGCCGTTTTTCTCGCCCCGCCGGTTTCTTGCGATCCATCTTGCTGTCCCGGCCGCTAATCCAGCTTCCCGAGCGCCCATCTTTCTTAGATGGCCGCTTTTTTGGCGTCCCGAGCCATCATCCTGGCTTCCCGGGCGGCCATCCTTCCGGTATCACCCCTCAGCTTCAGCGAGCGCCCGCCAAGCGTTCATCCCCGGTTCATACAGCCTCCTTGTATGAACGGCACAGTCGCTCCTGGCAAGGCTATTTCCTGCCGAGGAGAATGCGATGAAACAGTCCTGTAGCACAGTTTTCCTGAGTCTCGGGCTGGCGCTCCTGGCCGCCGCCGCCAGCGGGCAAACGCCGGACGCTCGGTGGGAGCCAATCGACGCGGGATTGGCGCGGTTGGCGGATGGCGACGGCAAGGGCGCCGCGGCGGCGTTCCAGAAAGCCAGGAGCGCCGACGGCAGCGGGCTTGCCGAGCTGCTCATGGATCTCACCGACGCCTACGTCGCTTACGCGGCCGGGCCCGGAGACTCGGCGCACGCTCTGGAGGTCAACGAGCGGCTCGACGCCGCCAACCAGTTCTTCCATCAGCGGCACATTCCAGCCGCCGTCCTCGGCGACGCCCTGGCGTGGATTCGCAAGCGCCTGCGACAGGCGCCCGCCGGGGACTCGTCGCCAGACTTTCTCCGCCCCCTCCTCTGCCATCTGCGGCTGCTCTCCCGCGACCGCGCGACGGATGGGGAGCCCGTCCTGGAGCCCAGCGGACAATCCAGCGACTTGGGCCCGCTGAAGCTCCAGCGGCCCGTGTTCCAGCCCGCGCCTCCCATCCCGGAAGCCGCGAGAGAGGCCAGGATCAAGGATTTCGTCGTGATCGAGCTGGTCCTGGACTCGGAGGGTTGCCCGGCCTCGGAGAAGCTCCTCAAACCGCTGTCCAGAGGCCTGTCGGAGCAGACCCTGGCCACGGTGAGGTGGTGGGCCTACGAGCCCGCGCGGTACAAGGATGTGGCGGTGGGATGGAAGTTCAATCTGAGCATCAAGTACGTGCTCTTTTGATCGTTCCTGCCGGGCCGCCTACACCCGCGCCCGGATCGGCAGCACCACCATCGGCACGCCCACCCACTGGAGGCGGCGCTGGATGGCCTGTGCCGTCTCGTTGTGCAGGAAGCCGTAGTAGAAGCGCTCCTCGCGGAAGACCAGCTTGCCGGTGAAGATCGTCGCCTTGGGGTAGAGCTTGGCGATCTGCTGGCAGAGCTCCGAGGCCTTGGAGACGACCTCGATCCCGACGTCCCAGACGGAGTCCGCGGCGAAGCCCATCCGCCGCGTCTTGTCCACGTACTTCTCCAGATCCTCCTGGGTGTGGTGCTGGAGCGCCTCGATCTCCTCCTTGCCCTTGAAGGAGCCGGAATCGACCACGGCCACCGAGACGAAGATGAACTGCTTGTAGAGGCTCGGGAAGTACCGCAGGATCGACAGCAGCGTGTGGACCCCGAAGCCGTTGAAGGAACTCACCAGCAGCACCGCCGTGGGCAGCTTGGGATCGAGGCTCTTGGGCCTCGCCTCGCCCGTCGCGGGCAGGGAATCGAGGACGTCGTCGAGCTGCCGCAGTCCCTCCTGCGAGCGGCGGTAGTGGCCGTGGATGCCGTAGCAGATCGCCACGAAGATCGAGGTCAGCATCACCGTCACCCAGCCGCCGTGGGTGAAGCGCTCGAAGACGGTGACCACCAGGATGCCGACGCAGAGCAGGAGGGCCACGAGGTGGATGGCGAGGTGCCGGCCGCGCGCCGGATCGTCGCGCCGCTGCTTCCAGAACCGGGTCATGCCGAGCTGCGAGAGGGAGAAGGTCAGGAACACGTTGATCGAGTACATGAAGACCAGCGTCTGCACGTTGCCCCAGGTGTAGAGGAGCATGCCGATGGCGGCGATCCCCATCAGCAGCACGCCGTTCTGCATGCTGAGCTGCTCGGAGAGGGCGGCGAAGCGGTGCGGCAGGTAGGAGTCCACCGCCATGTTCGCCATCACGCGCGGGCCGTCGATGAAGCCGGCCTGGGCGGCCACGACCAGCAGCAGCCCCTCGGAGATCAGCGTCACCAGCACCAGCCAGTAGCCGACCGGCAGGCCGCCGAGGTGCCAGCCGCCGAAGATGGCCTCGGAGAGGACGGCGTTCATCGTCTTGCCCGGCGCGTGCTGGACGTTGAGCAGCAGGTAGCCGATCAGAATGCCGCCCGCCGTCAGCGCCAGCGAGACCGCCATGTAGACCATGGTCCGCTTGCCGGTGGCGACGCGCGGCTCGCGCATGATCTGGAGGCCGTTGGAGACCGCCTCGATCCCCGTGTAGGTGCCGCCGCCGAGGGCGTAGGCGCGCAGCAGCAGCAGCGCCATGCCGGCCAGCCCGAGCGTCGAGAGCCCCGAGTTGAAGCCCTGGTGGAGCTGGCGGGTGACCTCGGGGATCTTGTGGAGATGGCTGAAGATGGCCCAGCCGATCAGCAGCGCGTGGGTGGCCAGGAAGACCAGGAAAACCGGCAGCAGGGCCTGCACCGACTCCTTGACCCCGCGCAGGTTGAGCCCGATCAGCAGGGCGATCACCACGAACTCCACGGGCAGCTTCCAGAACGCCCAGTGCGGCGGCAGGAAGCTGAAGATGGCATTGCCGCCCGAGGCGATCGAGACGGTGATGGTGAGCACGTAGTCCACCACCAGCGCGCACCCGGAGACCACGCCGACCCGGGGCCCGAGCAGGTGCGAGGCCACCACGTAGCCGCCGCCGCCGGTGGGGAACTGCTCGATGATGGCGCTGTAGGAGGCGGAGATGATGAGCACGGTCACCGCCGTGGCGACCGCCAGGCCGACGGCGAGATAGGTGTGCCGGCCCAGCGCGAGGAACGCCTCCTCCGGGCCGTAGGCCGAGGACGACAGGCCGTCCGCCCCCAGGCCCACCCAGGCCAGGAAGGCGATCAGCGTCATGCTGTGGAGCTGGGAGGTGTCGGCGACGTCCCGGGGGGCCCCCAGGATCGCCCGGCGCACCCGGCTGGTGAGACTCTCCTGCGGCTGGACGTCCGGCTCGGTTTCAGGCACCTGGGCTCGCCCCCAATCCCCCGCCCGCATCCTCGCGGACGTTGCACGATGAAGCCGGCAGCGGTAGGGGGATGAAGGAAAAAAGGTAGGGCCGCTTGTCGCGGTGCCCTACCTTTGGAACGCCTTGCGGCGGCTGTGTCGAATGGTTGCGGGGGCAGGATTTGAACCTGCGACCTTTGGGTTATGAGCCCAACGAGCTACCAGACTGCTCCACCCCGCGTCAGTGATTCGTCTCGCCTCCTTCGGAAGCGGAGAGTGATGCTCCCATGAAAACACGGGGGTGTCAACCGGCATTCCCGGGGGCGGGCGGTCACTCGATGTACCCCAGCGACCGCAGCTTCTCCTGGGCCGCCCGGGCGCCGTCCGCCGCCCCCTTGCCCTCGCTGCGGGCCAGCCAGGCCGCGAGGGCGTCGCGCAGGCCGGCGTAGGCGCGGCGCTCAGCCGGCAGGACGTTGCGGGTCTCGCCGGGATCGGCATCGAGGTCGAACAGCGCGGGCGGGCCGCCGGCGAGGTTCTCGATCAGCTTGAAGCGGCCGTCCGAGGCGCTGCGCAGGCCGCCCTGAAACCCGTACTGCGTCTCGCCGGCAGGGCCGGCAGGGGTCTTCCCCTCGATCTCGGGCCGCAGGCTCCGGCCCTCGAAACGGTAGGCGCGCGCGTCGATCCCCAGAAGGTCGAGAATCGTCGGCACCAGATCGAGATTCTGGACCGGCTCCGCCACCGTTCGCGCCGCGACGCCCGGGACCTTCAGCAGCAGGGGGACGTGGACCGAGGTGTCGAAGAGGTTCCGGCAGTGCTTGACGTCGCCGTGCTCCAGGAGCTCCTCGCCGTGGTCGGCGGCGAAGACCACCAGCGAGTCGTCGAGCAGCCCCTCCCGGCGCAGCGCCGCCAGGAGCCCGGCGAATTGGGAGTCGAAGTAGGAGATCTCCTCGTCGTAGAGGTCCTTCAGGTGCTGGAGGTCGGCGGGGGTGAGGCCGGGGTTCGGCTTGCCCTTGTAGAGCCAGTCGCCGATCGGGTTGGGGTTCCCCTTGCGCACCCATTCCTTGTCGGGCGCGCCGGTGGCGAAGCGATACCGCCAGGCCGCGGGCGGCTGGTAGGGGCCGTGCGGATCGATGTAATGGAGATAGAGGAAGAGCGGTTGTTTCCCTTCCTTCAGATGGGCGGCCGCGGCGGCGTTGACGCAGTCGGCCGATTTCCAGACGCAGTCCTCGTGGAAGACGTCGAAGCCGCGGTCGAAGCCGCCGCGCGGGTTGAACCGGCTGGGCGACCGGCGCACCACGGCGCTGGCCGAGACGGCGACCGTGTGGAAGCCGCGCTGGCGCAGAATCTCGGCGAGCGACGGGATTCCCGGCGGGATGCCCAGTTTCTGCTCCGGCTGGCCGAGGAAGGCGGCAGGCCAACGCGAGGTGAGGATCGAGTTGACTGAGGGAAAGGTGCAGGCGGCCTGGCTGCGGGCGGCTTGGAAGCGGACGGCGCCGCGGGCGAAGGCGTCCAGGTTCGGGCTGGTGGGCCGGCCGTAGCCGTAGGCGCTCAGGCGGTCGGCCCGCAGCGTGTCCACCAGGATGAAGATCACGTTGCGCGGGCGCGGCGCTCGCCCGTGACAGGAGAGGAGCCACAGCGCGGCCACGGCCAGAGCGGCTGCCCGCGTGGCCCTTCTTCCAGGCATCTCGGGCATCGGCTTTGCTTTCAAATCAGGCCCGAAGCTGCGTTCCATTGAAAATGCTTGAGGCGGCGGGGGTTTGCGGATAACCTTTGCGGTGGGAGTCTAGCGAAAAATCTGCTCGGGAGGAGAGGGATGTTCTGTATTGAAGAGATCGTCGCGCGCGAGATCCTGGACTCGCGCGGGAATCCGACCCTCGAGGTCGATTGCGTGCTCGACGGCGGCGTCGGCGGGCGGGCGGCGGTGCCGTCCGGGGCCTCGACGGGGAGCCGCGAGGCGCTGGAGCTGCGCGACGGCGGCAAGCGCTACCAGGGCAAGGGCGTGCGGAAGGCGGCCGCCAACGTGCAGGACGAGATCGCGCCGCGGCTGCGCAACATGGACTCCCGCGACCAGGCGCGCATCGACCGGGCGCTGATCGAGCTCGACGGCACGGCGGACAAGAGCCGCCTCGGCGCCAACGCCATGCTCGGCGTCTCGCTCGCCGTGGCCCGCGCCGCGGCCGAGGCGAGCGGCCTGCCGCTCTACGCTTACGTGGGCGGCCCGGCCGCCACCGTGCTGCCGGTGCCGATGCTCAACGTGCTCAACGGCGGCGCCCACGCCGACAACTCGGTGGACATCCAGGAGTTCATGCTGGTGCCGATCGGCTTCGACCGTTTCGCCGAGGCGCTGCGGGCGGGCGTCGAGATCTACCACACGCTGAAGGGCGTGCTCAAGAAGGCCGGCATGGTCACCGCCGTGGGCGACGAGGGCGGGTTCGCGCCCAACCTCCGGAGCAACCGCGAGGCGCTCGACCTGCTGGTGCAGGCGATCGAGAAGGCCGGCTACAAGCCGGGCCAGCAGATCGGCCTGGCGCTCGACGTGGCCGCCAGCGAGCTGGTGGAGACGCCCGGGAAGCCGGAGAAGAAGAAGGCCAAGGGGCCCGTGCGCTACGCCCTCGCCGGCGAGGGGCGCACCGGCCTCGGCAGCGACGACCTGATCGGCCTCTACCGCGAGTGGCTGGACGCCTATCCGCTGGTCTCGATCGAGGACGGCCTCGCCGAGAACGACTGGGAGGGCTGGAAGCGGATGACCGCGGAGCTCGGCGGCCGGGTGCAGATCGTGGGCGACGACCTGTTCGTCACCAATCCCGAGATCCTCTCCCGGGGGATCGCCGAGGGGCTGGCCAACGCGCTGCTCGTCAAGGTCAACCAGATCGGCACCCTCACCGAGACGCTGGAGGCGGTCGAGATGGCGAAGACCCACGCCTACTCGAACGTGCTCAGCCACCGCTCGGGGGAGACGGAGGACACCACCATCGCGGATCTCGCGGTCGCCACGCGGGCGGGGCAGATCAAGACCGGAGCCCCCTGCCGCAGCGACCGCGTCGCCAAGTACAACCGTCTCCTGCGCATCGAAGAGGAGCTGGAGGGCGTGGCCACCTATCCCGGGGCCAGGGCCTTCCCCCGCTGGAAGCCGTGATCGCTCCCGAAGCGCCCGTCCGGAGCGATTCGTTCCGCCCCGTGCTGGGGGCGACCGTGCTGCTCGTCTTCGCGCTGCTGGCGATCGCCGCCCTGAAGAGCTCCCGCGATCTCGAGGCGGCGCGCAGCCACGAGCGGCAGCTCCGCACCAAGATCGCCGAGACCCGCGCCAGCAGCGAGCGGCTGCGCCGGCGCATCGACCGCCTGCACCACGATCCCGCCATGCTGGAGCGGCTGGCCCGCGAGGACCTCGGGCTGGTCCGCCCGGGCGACGTGGTGATCGAGCTGCCGGAGGCGGCGCCGGCGAACCCTCACCCCCCGGCCCCCTCTCCCGTCCCCTCCCGCCCTCCCTCACCGGGAGAGGGGGAGAGGAGCCGGCCCGCCGTCATTCGGGCGGCCGGTCCGCCGGCGGCTCGTCCGGCGGCGCTCTCCGCTTCCGGTCCCCCCTCGCGAGAGTGAGCTTGAGCGCCGGCGGGGTGACGAGGGTGGTCGCGATCACCATCGCCACCACGGCGGCGAAGACGGGCGGCACGATCACCGGCTGACCGTGCAGCAGGAGCTGGGCGCCGATGCCGGCGAAGATCAGCCCCACCTCCCCCCGCGGCACCATGCCGACGGCCACCGAGACGCGGTCGAGCCGCCGCTCCACCACCCCGGCGGCGCAGATCATCTTGCCCAGGATGGCGGCGAGCGACAGCACCGCCGCGAAGAGGGGCACGCCGGCGCGGCCGAAGCTCGCGAGGTCGACCCGCACTCCCATCAGCACGAAGAAGACCGGCACCAGGAAGCCGGCGATGGGCTGGATCAGCTCCTCGATGGTGTGCTTGGTGCGCTCGCCGAGGTCGCGGTAGTGGACGCCGTCGAGGATCAGCCCGGCGGCGAAAGCGCCCACGATGGTGGCGAGGCCGATGCGGTCGGCGAGATAGGAGAGCAGAAAGCAGACGGCGAGGGCGAGGGCGAGCAGCGTCCCCTTCACCCGCAGGAATCCCGCCAGCCGGAAGACCCGGCGGGAGAGCCGGCCGCCGATCAGGATGGCGCCGACCAGGAAGACGATCGCCTTGACGACGATGACGGCGATGTCCACGGCGCGCAGCCGGCCGCCGCTGTTCGCCGCGCCGATGAGGCCGGAGACCACCGAGAGGATCACCAGACCGAGCACGTCGTCGATCACCGCGGCGCCGAGCACGATCTTCGACTCGCGGGCCGCGAGCTTGCCGAGGTCGCCCAGCACCCGCGCCGTGATGCCGACGCTGGTGGCGCAGAGGGTGGCGCCGATGAAGACGTGGGCCAGCGTCTCCTCCTCCGGCAGCAGCCAGGCCGAGACCCCCCAGCCGAGGAAGAACGGCGCGATCACGCCCAGGACGGCGACCAGCAGGCTCGACCACCCCACCGAGAGCATCTCGCCGACGTTCGATTCCAGCCCCACCTGGAACAGCAGCAGGATCACCCCGAGCTGGGCGAGGATCTCCAGCCCCGGCGAGCTCTGGAGGAACTCGAGGCCGCCGAAGCCGAGCAGCGCCAAGTTGCCGAGCAGGATGCCGAACACGAGCTCGCCGAGCACCGGCGGCTGCCCCAGCCGCTCGAAGACCTCGCCGCCGATCTTCGCCGCGAGCAGGATGACGACCAGCCCGATCAGCACCGGCACCACCGGACCGCCGTGGCTGCCGAGGCTGGCGGTGTCGATCGCGATCAGCGATTGCACGTCCGGATGGTACAGGATCGGGCCCTGAGCTGGCCCCGGTCTTGCTCTGAAGCCCAGCCGCGACGGGAGAACCCTCTCCCGTGAGATGAGGGACGAACGAGGAGACACGCCATGCCGACCCGACCGCGAACCCGGAGACTCGCGCTCCCCTCGGCCCTGCTGGTCGCCGTTCTGGGCCTGGCCGTGACCGCCGCCGCACCCCGCACCGGCGAGGGCTTCGACCTGATCAGCGTCGATCAGGAGTGGGCGATGCGCAGCGAGATGTTCACGCAGGTGGCCCAGCAGAAGCCGATCGTCAACGATCCGGCGGTGACGCAGTACCTCAACGCCCTGGGCCGGCGGCTCGCCGCCCAGACCCCTTACGGCAATCGCCGGTGGGATTTCTTCGTGGTGCGCGACGGCTCGGTGAACGCCTTCAACATGCCGGGCGGCCTGGTGTTCGTCAATTCCGGGCTGGTCGCCGAGGCGGACACCCTCGACGAGCTGGCGGACGTGATGGCCCACGAGGTCGGCCACGGCGCCGCCCGCCACGGCACCCGGATGATGACGCGGGCCTACGGCTACAACCTGCTGGCGCGGCTGGTGCTGGGCCGCAACCCGGGGATGCTGCGGCAGATCCTGGCGCGGCTGGTGGGGACCGGCGCGATGAACCATTACAGCCGCGACGCCGAGCGCCAGGCCGACTACCTGGGCGTGGGCTACGCCTACAAGGCGGGGTTCGATCCGCAGGGGTTCGAGGACTTCTTCGGCAAGCTCGCGCGCCTGCAACGCAGCCGGCCGTCGAAGGTGGGGCAGTTCTTCTCCGACCATCCGCTGACCCAGGAGCGCATCCAGAACGTCCACGCCGAGATCGCGCGGTTGCCGCGGCCGCGGGTCGCGCTGGTCCGCGACAGCCCGGACTACCAGCGGTTCAGGAAGCTGGTCAGCGCCGCCGCGCCCGCGCCGCCCAGCCCAGCGAGAGCGACAGCAGGGCCGCGATGATCGCCCACTGGAGGCCGCCGGCGCAGAGGCTCCAGAGGAGCAGGGGCGTGCCGTCCAGTTGCATGTAGGCAATGGAGGCGGGGAAGTCCATCCAGGCGAGGACGTCGCCGCGGCCGAACTCGCCCCAGGTCCGCCAGACCACGAGCGTCGTCACGGCGTGGAGCAGGAAGCCGAGAATCACGGCGATCCGGACGGGGTGGTGGCCGGAGGGGGGACGCGATGTCCGTGATGGAGGCGACGTCATGGGCGTCTCCCGTCCGCCGCCAGGCGGAATCCATAGTCGCTGTAGCGCATCCCGGGCGGGATGGCCGAGCGCGCCGCGCACCGGCTGATCTTGATCTGGTGGCGCCAGGAGCCGCCGCGGGAGGCCCGCCGCACGCCGGTCGCCGGGCCGCGCGGATCGTCCGCCGGCGAAACCTCGTAGTAACGACCGTCGTACCAGTCCGCGCACCATTCGTGGACGTTCTCCCCCAGCCCCAGGAATCCCAGCGGATGCAGGGACGGATAGGCGTCCACCGGCTCGGGACCGCCGAGCCAGCGCCGGGCGTAGTCCGGCAGCGACTCGGGAGGAGCGTCGCCGTGCGGGTAGAGGACGTCGCGGCCGGCCCGCGCCGCGCTCTCCCACTCGGCCTCGGTGGGGAGGCGCACGGCGAATCCCAGCCGGTCCCCCATCCAGGCGCAGAAGGCCGCCGCGTCCTCCCAGGAGGGTCCGACCGCCGGCATGCGCCGGTGGGAGAAGGCGGCCTCGCCCCAGAACTCCGGCGCCGGACGGCCCGTCTCGTCGAGGAACGCCTGGTACTCCGCCCGGGTCACCGGCGTCCGTGCCAGCCGGAAGGGGGCGAGGCGAACCTCGTGGCGGGGGTTCTCGTTGTCGCGCGGTCCGCCGCCCATCCAGGAGCGGCCGCCGGGCAGCTCGATCCAGTCAGCGATCGGGTCGTGGGGCATCCCGGATAGCATATCGCCGCCGGGGCGGCGGGATATGATCCCCGCCATGCCCTCCTCATCGTCATCGGCCACGAGCCGGCCTGAGCTCACGGTCGATCTCGCCGCGGCCCGGCTCCTGCCCCCCCTGCCCACGGCCTGGCTCGCCGGCCGCGATCTCGACCTGCTGGAGCCGTTGCGGTTCTCAGGGCCGGGTGGCCTGCCGTCCCTGCCACGGACGACCTCGACGGGGAGCGGCCGGCGCGAGCTGGCGGAGGCGCTCGCCGTCGCCAACCGCGCCTACGGCAACCCCAACGCCGACCGGCTGGCCGCCCGCCTGGCCGACCCGGCCGTCCGCGTGGTGGTCTCCGGCCAGCAGCCGGGCCTCCTCGGCGGCCCGCTCTACGCGCTCGCCAAGATGGTGGCCGTGTCGCGCTGGGCCGCGGCGCTGGAGGCCGCGGGCGAGCCGGCGGTCGCCGTGTTCTGGGTGGCGACCGAGGACCACGACTGGGCCGAGGTCTCCTCCACCGTGGTGCTCGGGGCCGACGGCCCGAAGAGCTTCGATCTCGGACCGGACCCCGAGCCGCTGACGCCGGTCGGCATGCGCGCGCTGGGGCCGGGGATGGAGGAGGTGCTGCGCGGCATCGCCGAGGTGGCGCCCGGCGAGCGCTACGCCGACTGGCTGCGCACCCTCTCCGCCTGGTACCGGCCGGACGCGCGCTTCGGCGAGGCCTTCTGCCGGCTGATGGCCCACCTGCTCGGGGACCGCTGCCCCCTGCTGCTCGACGCCATGCTGCCGGCCCTCAAGACGGCGGAGCGCCCGTGGCTGCGGCGGCTGGTGGAGCGGCGGCACGAGCTCGACGCGGCGCTCGCCCGGCGGGAAGCGGCGATCGAGGCGCGGGGCTACCCCCTCCAGGTGAGCCCGCAACGGGGGGCGAGCCCGCTCTTCCTCCTCCGCCACGGCGAGCGGCGGCGGATCGAGTGGCGGGAGGGGGATACCTTCGCCCTGCGCGGCCGCAGGGAGGAGGGGGGCGGCACGGTGGCGGAGCTGCTCGCGATCATCGCGGAGAATCCCGGCGTGGTCTCCCCCGGCGTGCTGGCCCGGCCGGCGATGCAGGACGCCGTGCTCGGCACCGCCATCCACGTGGTGGGCCCCGGCGAGCTGTCGTACATGGCGCAGGCGGGGGTCACCCACGGCGTGCTGGAGGTCGAGCCCACGCACGTGGCCCTGCGGCCGCAGACGCTGATCCTGGAGGCGAAACAGGCCGAGCGGCTGGAGGAGCTGGGGCTCCCCCTCGCCGTCCTCCTCGGCGACCGCGGCGGGCTCGACCGCTGGCTCGCCGAGCGCAACGGCGGCGATCTCGTCACCCCGGTGCGGCAGCGGATGGAGGAGGCGCTCGCCGAGCTGCGCGGGCCGTCCGTGGCCGCCGATCCGGGGCTCGAGCGGCCGTTCGAGAAGACGCGCGAGCAGATCCTCCGCGCCCTCGACCTGTTCGGCGAGAAGGCGGTCGCCGCCGCGGCGCGCAAGAACGAGGTGATGAGCCGCCGCGTGCAGCAGATCCGCGACGCCTGCCTGCCGCTCGGCAAGCTCCAGGAGCGCATCGTCTCCTCGGCCCACTATCCGGGCAAGTACGGCCCGGAGCTGGTGGAGAGCTACTGGGAGCAGATGGAGCTCGACGCGGCGCACCTCCAGATCATCATTCCTGGAGACAAGATCCCTGGGGACAAGCCTCCCGGAGACAAGCCATGAGGCTCGACGTGCTGGCGATCGGCGCCCATCCGGACGACGTGGAGCTGGGCTGCGGCGGCACCGTCGCGGTGCTGGCCGCCCAGGGCCGCAAGGTGGGCATCCTGCACCTGACCCGCGGCGAGATGGGCACGCGGGGAACCGCCGAGGAGCGGATCGCCGAGGCCGCGGCGGCGGCCCGGGCGCTGGGCGCCGTGGAGTGCGGATTCCTGGACTGCGGCGACGGCGGCCTGCGCACCGGCCCGGCCGAGGAGGACGCGCTGATCGCCAGGCTCCGCGAATGGGCTCCCGATCTGGTGCTGGGGCCGACGCCCCACGATCGCCATCCCGACCACGGCCGCGCCCACCGGCTCGTCGAGGCGGCCTGCTTCTACGCCGGGCTCCGGAACCGGACGCCGGCGGCGGGGCCGGCGCACCGGCCGGCCGCCGTCTTCTCCTACATGCAGCACGACCTCTTCCCGCCCAGCTTCGTGGTCGACGTCACCGCCGGCTGGGAGGCCAAGATCGCCTCGATGCGCGCCTACCGCAGCCAGCTCCACGCCGGCGCCGGGGTCCCGGTGGCCGGTGGCGAGCCGGCCGGCCCGGTCACCAGGGTCTCGACGCCGGAGTTCTGGCTCGCCATCGAGGGGCGGGCCCGCCACTTCGGGGAGCTGATCGGCGCCGCTCTCGGCGAGCCGTTCTGGAGCCACAATCCGCTCGCGGTGGGCGATCCCATGTCCATCCTGCCCGGAGGCGTGCGATGAGAATCGGCATCAGTTGCTATCCCACTTACGGCGGCTCGGGGATCGTGGCGACCGAGCTCGCCATGGCGCTCGCCGAGGGCGGCGACGAGGTCCACGTCATCAGCTACGCCCTGCCCTCGCGCCTGTCGTTCATCAATCCGCGGATCTTCTTCCATGAGGTGGTGACCCCCACCTATCCGCTGTTCGACAACTATCCGCCCTATTCGCTGGCCCTGTCGACCAAGATGGTGGAGGTGGCCCGCCACGCGCCGCTCGACGTGCTGCACGTCCACTACGCCATCCCCAACGCGGTCTCGGCCGTGATGGCCCGCCAGATCGTGGCGCCGCAGCCGCTGCCGGTGGTAACCACGCTGCACGGCACCGACGTCACCCTGGTGGGCAACGATCCCAACTATCTCGAGACCACCCGCTGGGGGGTGGTGCAGAGCGACGCCGTGACCGCCGTCTCCGAGTCGCTGCGCCGCACCACCGTGGAGCAACTGGACGTCCATTCCCAGATCGACGTGGTGCCCAACTTCATCGATCCGGCCCGCTACGAGGCGGCCCGCAGCGGCCCGGGGGCGCGCCGGTGGTCCAAGCCGGGGGAGCGGGTGCTGGTCCACATCTCGAACTTCCGGCCGGTCAAGCGGGTGCTGGACGTCATCGCCATCTTCCAGCGGGTGCAGAGCAGGGTGCCCAGCCGCCTCATCCTGGTGGGGGATGGCCCCGAGCGCGGCAAGGTCGAGCAGTACTGCCGCGAGCACCACATCTGCGGCTCGATCACCTTCATCGGCAGTTTCCCCCTGGTCGAGGAGGTGCTGGTGGGGGCCGACCTCTTCCTGCTGCCGTCAGAGAGCGAGTCCTTCGGCCTGTCGGCGCTGGAGGCGATGGCCTGCGAGGTGCCGGTGGTGGCGACGGTGGCCGGCGGCCTGCCCGAGGTGGTGGTGGACGGCGAGACCGGCTATCTCTGCCCGGTGGGGGACGTGGAGGGCATGGCGGCGGCGGCGCTGAGGCTCCTCGTCGACGCGGACCTGCACCGCCGGTTCGCCGCGGCCTCCCGCCGGCGGGCCGTCGAGCACTTCAGCCAGGAGACCGTGGTCCGGCGCTACCGCTCGATCTACCAGCGGCTGACCCGGCTCCCCTGACGTCGCCCCGGCCCTCCAGATGCCCGCCTACGCCGCTCCCGCCGGCGAATCCCGCGCCGAGATCCGCGAGAAGGGCTCGCGCTTCCTGGCGGTGATCGGCCCGGCGGTGGACGAGGCGGCGGCGAAGGCGTTCCTGGCGGGCCTCGAGAGGGAGCTCCCCGACGCCACCCATCACTGCTGGGCGTGGCGGCTGGGCTCGCCGCCGCGCGAGCGCGCCGCCGACGCGGGCGAGCCCGCCGGCACCGCCGGGATGCCGATCCTCCAGGTGCTGCGCGGCGCCGGCCTCGCGGACGCGATGGCGGTGGTCGCGCGCTGGTTCGGCGGCACCAGGCTCGGCAAGGGGGGGCTCGCCCGGGCCTACGCGGCGGCGGTCCGCGAGGCCCTCCAGGGGCTGCCGGTCGCCTCGCGGGTGCCGACGGCGCGGCTCGCCGTCGAGGTCCCCTATGAGAAGGTCGGCGCCGTCAAGCGCCTGCTGCGGCCGCCGGAGATCGAGCTGGCCGCCGAGGAGTACGGGGCCGCGGCGCGGCTGGTCCTCGCCGTCCACGAGGAGCGCCTGCCCGCCCTGCGGGAGGCGCTGGCGGAGCTGGGGGTCTTCCTCCCGGAACCCATGTCCCTGAAATGAAGCAGCTTAAAAACCTTTCTTCTCACGCCGCTCTCCTTGTCCGGCGGCCCGGCCTTGTATAGACTGGCTTCAAAGAGAGTGTCCTTTGTCATGCCCGTGAAAGGAGAGGTCCGCGATGAGTGAGCCGAATGTTCCGCCGCCCCCGTCCTACACGCCTCCGCCGCCGCCGATCGGGACGCCCCCGACCGGCACGGCGAGCCCCAACCGGGGAATCATGCTCGTCCTCGCCTATCTGGGTCCTCTCGCCGTGATCCCGCTGGTCACCGAGAAAAACGATCCGGAGGTGCAGTGGCATGCCAAGCACGGGCTGGTGCTGTTCGTCGCGTACATCATCCTCTGCGTCGTCCTCGGCATCCTCATCCACATACCGGTCTTCGGCTGCCTGGTTGCTCTGGGCTTCCCGCTGCTGGGGCTTGCCTACCTCATCTTCATCATCTATCTGATCCTGCAAGCCCAAAAGGGGCAACGGGTGATGGTCCCCGGCATCAGCGAATACGCCAACCGCTTCTAGGGCGGCGCTTTCCGGGAGGAGGGTTTCGCCCTCCTCCCTTTGCTCCTCGACCTGATGAAACCCTTGGAGGCACGGCGGGACGCCCGGCCCTGGCTGCTCGCCGGGCTCGCGGGGCTGATCGGGCTCGCCGTCCTCCACGTCTGGACGCCGTCCGACGATCCCGCCACGGCGATCTGCCTGAGCCGCCGCCTCCTGCACCTCCCCTGCCCCGCCTGCGGCCTGACCCGCGCCTTCGCCCACCTCGCCAAGGGGGAGTGGTCCGCCGCCCTCGCCCTGCATCCGCTCGCCCCCGTCCTCGCCCTGGAGGCGGTTCTCGGCTGGCTCGGCTGGGGCGTGGCGCTCCTCCGTCGGCGTTCCTTCCGCCTGCCGGTCACCGCCGATGCCCTGCTGCTCGGCCACGCCGCCGTGCTCGTCGCCCTCTGGCTGGGGCGGATGGCGACCGGCACGCTCCCCTGGTAGAACCAAGCTAAGCTTTCCGCATGGACCCGGTCCGCCGCCGGCTCAAGATTGGGATCGTCGCGCTCGCCGTCGCGCTCCTGCTGGGGCTCGACATGGCGCGCCCTCCGCGCGACCAGATCTCGGCCCGCTGCCTGCTCGCCGCCATCCACCTCTACCAGGCGACGCTCTCGCCGCGGCTGGGGAGCCTCGGGGTCCGCTGCCGGTTCACGCCCACCTGCAGCCACTACGGCGAGGGGGCGATCCGCAAGTACGGCGCCTGGACGGGGAGCTGGAAGACCGCCTGGCGGATCGCCCGCTGCGGCCCCTGGACGCCGGCGGGCACGGTCGATCCGCCTTGAGGCGAATTTGCCTTGAGACCCAATAGCGGTTTGGCGTAGGCTCATGCGTCCCCGGAGAACGGCATGGAACCGATGGAACCCGAAACGATCGACTACGCGGCCTACCTCCAGGAGGCCCTGCGCGGCGCCGTGCGCCGGGTGCTGGAGCAGGTGGCCGAGCACGGGCTGCCGGGCGAGCACCACCTCTACATCGGCTTCCGCACCGGCTTCCCCGGGGTCGAGGTGCCGCGCTTCCTGCGCGACCAGTATCCCGAGGAGGTGACGATCATCCTCCAGCACCAGTTCTGGGGCCTGGAGGTCACGCCGGAGGACTTCTCGGTGCTGCTGACTTTCGGCGGCTCGCGCCAGCGGGTGACGGTCCCCTTCGCCGCCCTGACCGCCTTCGCCGACCCCGCGGCCGACTTCGGCCTCCGCTTCGACGCCGCGGCTCCCGCCCACGGCGCGGACGAGCCCGCTTCCCAAGCGGAGACGGAGGCGCCCGACGAGCCCGAGCGGCCGGCGGGCGTCATCCGCTTCGATCCCTCCCGCCGGCGCTGACCGCCGGGCCGCGGGGAATCTCCGCACCCCTCCGGCCCGTTCTCTCCTCCATGACCGAATCCAGCTCTCCCCCCTCGCCGGCGGCGGCCCGCCGGCCCGCCCGCCAGGGGCTGTACGGCGGGCTCGTCTCGTCGAAGCAGCCGCGGGCGCAGGCGCAGCCGGCCGATGTCAACAAGCCCAAGAAGCCGCTGAAGATGCGCGTGGTGATCGACGACGCGCTGGCGCTGGTGAAGGCCCGCAAGGGCCGGCTGGCGCTGGGGCTCGTGCTGATGGCGATCAACCGGCTCGCGGGCCTGGTGCTGCCCGGCACCACCAAGTACCTGCTCGACGACGTGATCGGCAAGGGGAACCGCGCGCTGCTCACCCAGATCGTGCTGGCGGCGGGAGCGGCGACGCTGGTCCAGGCCGTCACCTCGTTCGCCCTGTCGCAGGTGCTCGGCAAGGCCGCCCAGCGCTCGATCACGGAGATGCGCCGCGACGTGCAGGGGCACGTCGGCCGGCTCACGGTGGGCTACTTCGAGCAGACCAAGGCCGGCTCCCTGCTCTCCCGCGTGATGAACGACGCCGAGGGGATCCGCAATCTCGTGGGCACCGGCCTGGTGGAGGTGGTGGGCGGCCTGGTCACCGCCGTCTTCGCCCTCGGCATCCTGTTCCATCTCAACGCCAAGCTGACGCTGATCGCCCTCGGCGTGCTGTCGTTCTTCGCCTTCATCATGCGCTACGCCTTCCGCACCCTGCGGCCGCTCTTCCGCGAGCGCTCGAAGATCAACGCCGAGATCTCGGGGCGGCTCACCGAATCGTTCTCCGGGGTGCGGGTGGTCAAGGCCTACCAGGCCGAGCAGCGGGAGGCCCTGGTCTTCACCAAGGGCGCGCACCGGTTGTTCCGCAACGTGGCGCAGACGCTGACCAGCTTCTCGGCGATCGGCGCCGCCTCGACGCTGCTGCTCGGCATCATCGGCGTCTCCATCATGGCGATCGGCGCGCGGGACGTGCTCGCCAAGGCGATGACGGTGGGGGACTTCTTCGCCTTCACCCTCTACCTCGGCATGCTGGTGGGACCGGTGATGCAGGTGGTCAACATCGGCAGCCAGATCACCGAGGCCTTCGCCGGGCTCGAGCGCATCCGCGAGATCCGCAATGAGGTCCCCGAGGACGCCGGGGAGGCGACGCACCTGCCCCTGCGCGAAGTCGACGGGGAGATCGAGTTCCAGGACGTCTGGTTCGAGTACAACCCCGGCCAGCCGGTGCTCAAGGGAATCTCCTTCACCGCCCGGCCCGGCACCTCGACCGCCCTGGTCGGCCCCTCCGGCTCAGGGAAGAGCACGCTGATCGGCCTGGTGGCCGCCTTCCA
>DASWRX010000007.1:0-2797 GCA_036402955.1 Thermoanaerobaculia bacterium | reverse complement strand
CGCTCCGTGTCGCACCACTCCACCAGCACCAGGTGGCGCTCGGCCGCAGAGAGCACCGGCAGCTCCGAGAGACGGCCCCCGGGATCGGCCACCAGGCCCGCCAGCAGAGCCGGCAGACGCTCCAGCAACCGTAGCGCCGCCTCGCGGTTCACCGGAGTCGCGCCGTGCTCGACCCCGAGCTCCAGAGCGGAGCCTGTATCCTCGAAGGCCAGCACGGCCCCCGACGAGTCGGCTTCGCCCTGCCGGAAGCTCAACCGCGTCTGGTCCCCGGCGGAGGCCCGCAGTTGGGCCAGCAGGTCGAAGAACGAGAAGGCCCCCTCGATTTCGGAAAACAGCTCGCTGTCGACCTCGAAGCCGGTACGCCGCAGCACGACCGTGGCGGCGGCGAGCACGATGGCCGAGAGCGGAATGCCGCTCTCCTCGCTCAGGGTCCACAACCCCAGAGAGAGCTCGGGGGCGAGCACTCTGCGCTCCGCCGCGCTCTGTGTCGCGCTGAGCGTCTGCCCGGCCATCCGCGCCTCCGATCCCGTGTTGAAAACTCTCATGGCTACCTTCTCGCCGGCATTAATCCGACGACCGTTCCTCCATTCCTATGAGCTCCAGCTCCAGAGCATCCGGCTCCGCGGTCATCAGGCTCTCGCCGAGAGCGGCGGTGAAGCCCGCGATGGTCGGCGATTTGAACAGGATCTGCAAGGGCAACTCGACACCGAACGCCTCGTTCACCCGGGCGAGAACCCTGGTGGCGAGCAGCGAGTGGCCCCCCAGATCCCAGAAGTTGTCATGGATCCCCACCCGGTCGATGCTCAGCATCTCGGCCCAGATCCCCGCGACCAGCTCCTCGAGAGGCGTGCGGGGAGGCACGAGCGCCTCGCCGTCCAGCCGCGTATTATCCGGCATGGGCAGGATCTTGCGATCGATCTTGCCGGTCGCGGTCACCGGCAGGGAGTCGAGCACCATGAAATGGCTCGGCACCATGTAATCGGGCAGCCGGTTCTCGAGAAAGGCCTTCAGCTCCGGGATGTCGAGCGCCGCGCCCGCCGGGACGACGTAGGCGACCAGGCGCTTCAGGCCGCCGATCTCGGGAGCCGTCACGACCGACTCGCGGACGGCCGGGTGATCGGCCAGCACCGCCTCGATCTCCCCCAGCTCGATCCGGAAGCCCCGCACCTTGACCTGGAGGTCGACCCGCCCCAGGAACTCGACGTTGCCGTCCGCCAGGTAGCGGGCCAGATCACCGCTGCGGTACAGCCGCTCTCCCGGCTCGCCGCCGAGGTGGTCCGGCACGAAATGATCGGCCGTCAGGTCGGGGCGATCGAGATAGCCGCGAGCCATCTGGGCCCCGCTCAGGAAGACCTCGCCCGGCACGCCGATCGGCACCGGCTGCTGGGAGGCGTCCAGAATGTAGAGCCGGGTGTTGAGGATCGACCGCCCGACCGGCGGCAGGGGCGTCCAGTCACCGGGATCGCGCGGCAGCGGGAACGCCGTCACCACGTGCATCTCCGACGGTCCGTACTGGTTCTCCAGCGTGCAGTCGCCCAGTCGCCGGAACCAGCCGACGATCGCGTCCGACGACTGGAGTTGCTCGCCCGCCGCGATCACCTCGCGCAGATGTGAGGGTCGGGCTCCCAGCCGCTCGGCCGCCTCGGCGAGGTGGTTCAGGGCCACGAAGGGCAGGAACAACCGGCCGATCCGTTCGCTCTCCAGGGTGCGCAGCAGAGCCACCGGGTCGCGCCGGTCGTCGTCGGAGATCAGCACCACGGTGCCGCCCTCGGCCCAGGTGGAGAACATCTCCTGGAAGCAGACATCGAAGCTCAGGGGGGAGAACTGCAAGGTCCGCGCCTCGGCTCCCGTCGCCCGGCCGCGGTGGAAGGCGATGAGGTTGGCCAGCGCCCCGTGCGACATGGCGATCCCCTTCGGCCGGCCGGTCGAGCCCGAGGTGTAGACCACGTACGCCAGATCCTCCGGCTCGATGACGGAGGCGGGCGCGTGCGCCGGCTCCCGCTCGAGGTCGGCCTCGAGGGTCTCCAGGCAGAGCAACATCCCCGCGAAATCGGGCAGCAGGCTGGACAACTTCCGCTCGGTCAGCAGCACCTGGGCGCCGGCATTGGTGAGCATGAACGCCAGCCGGTCTTCCGGGTAGGCCGGATCGAGCGGCAGGAAGACACCCCCCGCCTTGAAGATCGCCAGCATCGCCACCGGCATCGCGAGCGAGCGCTCCAGGCAGACCCCCACGGCGACCCCGGGGCCGACGCCGAGACGCAGCAGGTGATGCGCCAGCCGGTTGGCGAAGGCATCGGCCTCGGCATAGGTCAGGTCCTCGCCCCGGAAGGTGAGCGCCACCCGATCGGGGACACGGCGCGCGACCTCCGTGAACTGTGCGTGCTGGCCGCGGAACGGCACCGGCGCCGCGTTATCGTTCCACTGCACCAGAAGCTGCGCGCGCGCCGCCTCGGTCAGCAGGGAGAGGTCCTTGAGCGGCCGCGCCGGATCGCCCAACGCTCCTTCGAGCAGCGTCTCGAGCGCCCCGAGCATGCGCGCCGCGGTCGCCGGCTCGAAGAGATCCGCGCTGTATTCGAGCACGGCCTCCAGCCCCTCCCCGGCATCTCCCATGGCGAGCAGGAGGTCGAACTTGGCGGTCTTGAGATCCGGCAGGAAGGGGCTCAGCCGCAGGCCCGGCAGGGAGAAGGCAATCGGGTTGTTCTGCAGCACGAACATCACCTGGAACAGCGGCGAGTGGCTGAGGCTCCGCTCCGGCTCCAGCGCCTCGACCAGCTTCTCGAACGGCAGGTGCTGGTGC
>DASWRX010000006.1:0-6472 GCA_036402955.1 Thermoanaerobaculia bacterium | reverse complement strand
GGAGAGCCTGCGGCTGGTGATCACCGCCGGCGCCCCCCTCTCCGCCGCCACCTCCGCCCGCTTCCGCGAGGCTTTCGGGCTGCCCGTCCATGTCTTCTACGGCTCCAGCGAGTGCGGCGGCATCTGCTACGACCGCGAGGGCGGGGCCGCCGAGCGGGGCACGGTCGGCGCGCCCGTCGAGGGGGTGCGGATCACGCTGGAGCCGGTCGGCGCGGGGTCCGCCGGGGCGGGCGGGCGGGTGGTCGTCGAGTCCCCCGCCGTCTCCTCCGGCTACCTGCCGGACCCCGACGAGCGGCTCGCCGGCGGCCGCTTCCGCGCCGGCGACCTCGCGGCGTGGCGTGGCGGCGAGCTGGCCCTCCAGGGGCGGGTGGACGACCTGGTCAACATCAAGGGCAAGAAGGTCAACCCGCGCGAGGTCGAGGGCGTCCTCGCCGGGCTCCCCGGGGTGGACGAGGCCGCGGTGCTGGGGGTGGCGGTGCCCGGCCGCGGCGAGATGCTGCGCGCCGTGGTCGCCTGCCGGCCGGGCGACCTCACCGCCGGCGAGGTCGTGGCCTGGTGCCGTGAGCGCCTCTCCGCCCACAAGGTGCCGCGCAGCGTCATCCTCGTCGCGGCGCTGCCGCGCAACGCGCGGGGGAAGCTCGACCGCGCGGCTCTGCTGGCGCTGGGGACGGACGACCGTGCCTGACCGTCCCTACCGGCCGCCGGCCCTGCTGCTCGGCTCGCTCGCCCTGCACGTCGCCGGGGCCGCCGCCCTCGCCGTGGCCCCCCGGCACTGGCGGCTGGTGGCAGGTGCCCTGGTCGCCGATCACGTGACCCTCGCCGCCGCCAGCCTCTGGCCCCGCGGCCAGTGGGTGGGCGCCAACCGCCTCCGCCTCCCCGCGGCGGCGGTCCACCGGGGCGAGGTCTCCCTCACCTTCGACGACGGGCCGGACCCCGAGGTCACCCCGCGGGTGCTCGACCTCCTGGACCGCGCCGGCATGCGGGCCACCTTCTTCGTCATCGGCCGCCGCGCCCGCGCCCATCCCCGCCTCGCCGCCGAGATCGTCCGCCGCGGGCACCGGGTCGAGAACCACACCGACACCCACCCCTCTCTCTTCCCCTTCTATCCGGCGCCCCTCCTGCGGCGGGAGATCGAGGGGGCTCAGGACGCCATCGCGGCGGCGACCGGCGAGCGGCCCCGGCTCTTCCGGGCCCCCGCCGGCCTGCGCAATCCGCTCCTGGACTGGGTCCTCCATGGCTCCGGCCTGCGGCACGTGGCCTGGACCCGGCGCGGCTTCGACGCGGTGGAGAGCGATGCGGCGGCGGTCGTCCGCCGCCTGCTCGCCGGTCTCGCGCCGAGGGACATCCTGCTCCTCCACGACGGCCGCGCCCACGGGCGCCGCGGCGGCAGTGGCGGCGATGGCGGCAATCCGGTCGTCCTCGAGGTGCTCCCCCGGCTGCTCGACGCGCTGGCGGCGCGGGGGCTGCGCTCGGTGCCGGTCCCCGTCGCCCCGGAGATGCCGGCATGAGGGAGAGGGCATGAGGGAAAAGAAGCCGCGGGGCCGCGCCAGCCGGGAGGTCCGGGACATCCTCTACAAGATGCGCACCGAGGGGACCTCGCCGGGGAAACAGGCGGCGGCGGTGGCGCTCGGCGTGTTCATCGGCGTCAGCCCGCTCTACGGCCTCCACCTGGCGCTGTGCATCCTGCTCGCCCGGCTGCTGCGGCTGAACCCGGGGCTCACCTATCTGGCGGCCCACATCAGCCTGCCGGGCATCACGCCGTTCCTGCTGCTGGCCGAGCTCGAGGCCGGCCGCCGCCTGCGCGGGCAGAGCTATCTCCACGTCCACATGGCCGACCTGCGGCACCTCGGCCTGCGGCAGGTGGGGGCCGACCTGCTGATCGGCAGCGCGGTCATCGGCGGCGTGCTCGCCGTGGTCTTCGCCGCGCTCGCCTGGTGGCTGGCCCGCCGCCGGCAGGCCCATCCCGAGATCGAGGCCCTGCTCGAGGAGGCCGCCTGCCGCTACCTGGAGTCGGGCCTCCTGGACTGGGAGTTCGTGCGCGGCAAGCTCCGGCACGATCCGCTGTACTTCAACCTCCTGCGCCGGGGTTTCCTGCCTCCCGAGGGGCGGTTGCTCGACCTCGGCTGCGGCCGGGCGATCCTGTTCTCCCTGATCCTCGCCGCCCACGAGCAGACGCGGCAGGGGAAGTACCCCGAGGGCTGGGCCGCCCCGCCCCATCTCTCCTTCCACGGCATCGAGAGCCGTCCGAAGATCGCCGAGGCCGCCCGGGAAGCGCTCGGCGACCGGGCCGAGATCGAGACCGCCGACCTGCGGACGGCGGCCCTGCCGCCGGCGGACGCCATCCTGCTGCTCGACGTCCTCCACTACCTGCCGGCCGCGGACCAGGAGACCCTGGTGTCGAGGGCCGCCGCGGCCCTGCATCCGGGTGGCATCCTCCTGCTCCGCGACGCCGATGCCGGCGCCGGCTGGCGCTTCACCGCCACCCGCCTGCAGGAGCGGCTCTCCGCCACGTTCCGGCGGCACTGGGGGCAGCGCTTCCACTACCGGAGCGCCGCGGACTGGAGAGCGCTGCTGGAGCGCTCGGACCTGACCGTGGACGTGCAGCCGATGGGAATGGGGACGCCGTACGCGAACGTGCTGCTGGCGGGGCGCAGGGTGGGAGCGAGCGAGAGCTGAAGCGGCGGCTCCGCCGGCGTTCTCTGATACACGTCTCAAGATCCCCGGCTTCGTTCGCCCCCGGAGCGGACGGTTCGCCTCTGGAGGCGGCTGGTTCGCCTCGCGGGGCGGACGGCCCGCCTCCAGAGGCGGATGGTCCGCCTTGCGGGGCGGATGATTCGCCTCCAGAGGCGGACGGCTCGCCTCGCGGGGCGGATGACTCGCCTCACGAGGCGGACGGCCCGCCTCACGGGGCGGATGATTCGCCTCCAGAGGCGGACGGCCCGCCTCACGAGGCGGATGACTCGCCCCGCGAGGCGAACCGTCCGCCTGGCGGGGTCGTGTTCCGAGGAACCTCAGGCGGGGTCCGGCGCGTCCGCTTCCGGCAGCCCCACCGTCACCCGCAACTCTTCCGGATGGATGTGGCGGCGGCCCGCGGCCTCGACGGTGGCGCGGTCGAGGGCTTCCAGCTCGGCCTTGCGGTGCTCGAAGTCGTCCAGGGGGACGCCGTACTCCTCGGCCTCGATCAGCAGGTCCGCCCACTGGCGAGCGGTCTCGCGGCGGAAGGGCTCGCGGCCCAGGAGGTAGGCGCGGGACTCCTCGAGCTCGGCGTCCTCGATGCCGTCCCGCAGGCGGGTGATCTCCTCGATCACCCCCCGTTCCGCCTTCTCCACCGTGGCCGGCGAGGTGCCGACGTAGGCCATCAGGCGCCCGCGGTCGAGCCCGGAGCCGGCGATCGTCTGCGCATAGGCGGTGTAGGCGAGCCCCTCGCGCTCGCGGATGCGCGCCGGGATGCGCCCGGTCAGGCCGGAGCCCGAACCCAGGATCACGGCGAGCACCTCCAGGGCCGCGTAGTCCGGATGGCGGCGCGGCACGGTGAGATGGCCGACGTAGAGGTGGGCCTGGTCCTCGGCGTCGGTCGAGATCAGGCAGCGGCGGCTCGATCCCTGGGGCTCGGGCGGGCCCGGGAAGGGCTCGACGCCGGTCTCCGGCCGGCCGAGGAGCCGCAGGAACCGCTCGCGCACGGCGTCCTCATCCACCACGCCCGCCACCGAGGCGACGATGCCGTTGGCCTGGGCTCGGGCGTGGAACTCGGCGCAGTCGGCGGGGGTGAGCGCCAGGAGGCTCTCGGCGCTGCCGTGGAGGGGACGGCTGCGCGGGTGCGGCGCATAGAGCTGGCCGAGGAAGCCCCAGGCCGTCTTGACCTCCGGCTGGTCGGCCAGGCTCTCGAGCTCGGCGGCCGCCTGCCGGGAGAGCCAGGAGCAGCGGTCCTCGGGGAACGCCGAGTCGAAGAGCAGCTCGACCGCCCACTCCAGGGCCAGCTCCCAGTCCGCCGCCAGGGCGTCGATCGACACGCCAATGTTCTCGAACGTGCCGTTGCTCTCCACGATCATCCCCTTGCTCTCGGCCTGCTCGGCGATGCGCCGCCAGTCGCGGCCGCGGGTGCCCTCGGTCAGCATGCGCCCGGTGAGCAGGGCTTGACCGGGGAGGGGCTCTTCCCGCCCTCCCGCCCGCAGCGACAGGCGGACGGCCACCACCGGCGCCCCCTCCACCCGCCGCACCTTCACGACCGGCTCTGTCATCGTGGGCGCGGGGGTCACGATTTGGGGAGCGACCAGCCGACGATGGAGCCGCGCTCCGGGCGCAGGTGGCGCTCGGCCACCTCGAGGAGGCGGGTGGTGTCCGTGGCGAGCAGGCGCTCGAGGTGGAGGTCGAGGTATTCGAGGTCGAACAGGGCGAGCGCCTGGCCCACGGAGAGGGCCTGCTGGTGGACTTTCTCGTGGCCGAACACCCAGTCGGCGACGGCGATCTGCCGACAGCGCTCCATCTCCTCGTCATCCGGCGGCAGGCGCCGCAGGTCGGCCATCAGCTCGAGGACGCGCGCCTCGACGCGGGCGGGCTCGACGCCGGGCACCACCTCGGCGGTGATCGTCATCATGCTGGCGTCCATCCCCTCGGAGAGGTCGGACGACACCCAGACGCAGATCTGCTCGTCCTCGACCAGCGCGTGCTGCAGGCGGCTGGTGCGGCCGCCAGCGAGCACGGTGGAGGCGAGCCGCAGGGCGGGGTGATCGGGATGCGCGCCGTGGGGCGCCGGCAGCGCCAGGAGCAGGCGCGAGACCTCCCCCTTGCGGCGCTCCAGCCGCTCGAGGCCGGTGGGGAGCACGGTCGGCGGGTTGGGCGGCCGGCGCGGCTCGGCTCCGGGAGGGATGGCGCCGAGGGTGCGCTCGACGGCGGCGAGGGCGGCGTCGTCGATGTCCCCCGCCAGCACCAGGATGGCGTTGTCGGGCCGGTAGAAGCGGCGATGGAAGTCGCGCAGCTCCGCGGCGCCGGTGGCCAGCAGCTCCTCGCGCGTGCCGAGCACCTGCCGGCCGTAGGGATGGGGACCGAAGAGGCGCGCGTGCACCGCCATCTCCAGGGCGTCCCAGGGCTCGCTGTCATACATGGCGATCTCTTCGAGGATCACCTGGCGCTCGCTCGCCACCTGCTCGGGATCGAGGGTGAGGGCCGCCATGCGGTCGGCCTCGATGACGAGAGCTTCGGTCCAGCGGTCGGCGGCGAAGTTGAAGTAGTAGGCGGTCGAGTCGTGGCTGGTGAAGGCGTTGTTGACGCCGCCCAGGGCCTGGGTCAGGCGGTCGATCTCGCCGGGGCCGAAGTGGGCGGAGCCCTTGAACATCATGTGCTCGAGGAAATGGGCGGCGCCGCCGTGCCCCGCCGTCTCGTCGCGGGTGCCGGCGCGGTAGAAGAGAGCCGCGGTGACCACCGGCGCCTGGGCGTTGTTGAGCAGGCAGACGGTCAGGCCGTTGTCGAGCCGCTCCAGGCGGAGCCGGCCGGGCAGCGACTTCAGCTCCGCCGGCGCCTCGAGGACGCTCACCTGGGGCCCCCTCACCGGTCGCCTCCCAGCAGCAGCGCGATGTCGATCCGCTGGCGGTCCCTCTCGGCGGTCTCGGTGACCTCGACCAGGATGTCCTGCCGGCGGAAGCCCGGCGCGGTGAACGAGAGCCGGTGCTTGCCGGCCGTCAGCTCCAGCCACTCCCCGCGGGCGCGCAGGAAGCCGCCGCCGGCGAAACGCCGGGCCGGCACGGCCGGCTGGTCGTCTACCACGACCTCGGTCGCTGCGGGCACCACGCGGAAGCCCACGGCCTCGCGCACGCGGTACGTCAGGAGGTCCGAGGAATCCACCTCGGCGGCGACCATCGGCTGGAGGCGGGCCGCGATGGGCGTCTTTCCCGCCACCGCTCCCGCCTCGACGGCGATACGGTAATCCTTCATGCCCGGCTTGCGGATCTTGACCACGTAGCTCCCCGCGCCGGGGAAAGCATAGCTGCGGGACCCGTGCTGGCCGCTCCAGTCCTGGGCCTCGCCGATCACCCGGCCGTCGACCAGCACGTGGGCGTCCGCCGGGGTGACGTGGAAGGTCACCTCCATGCCGGTGCGGATCGACTGGTTGACCGCGGGCTGCGCCGGCTCCGCCTCGCGCTCGGGAGCCGCGGGAGCCGGAGCGGCGGGCACCGGCACGACCGCCGGCGGCGGCGCGGCGGCCGGTCCCGGGACGCGGCTCTGCGCGCGCGGCGGCTCCGTGACGGCCGGGGCCGGCGCGGTCCGCGGTTGGGGAGGAGGCGGCGGCGAAATCTTCTGCTGGGCCTTCTGCGGCAAAGCCTGAGCCGGGCTCGGGGCGGGGGCCGTCGCCACCGGAGGCGCGGGCACCGCCGAGGTCGTCCCAGCCGCCGCCGGTCCTGCCGTCCCTGCCGTCCCTGTCAGTCCCGCCGGCACGGCCACCGGCCCCACCACCGAGGTTTCCACCTGGGCCGTCGTC
>DASWRX010000005.1:0-48156 GCA_036402955.1 Thermoanaerobaculia bacterium | reverse complement strand
GCGCTTACACTCTCTGGCCCGCCAGGGAGGACGCCGTGCCCGCCGCCGACCGTGAAGAACGCATCCGCCAGGCTCTCCAGCTCCTGATCGACGAGGTCCGGGAGCGGATCGACCGCCATCCGCTGGGCCATCTGGTGGCCGGGCGCGGCGAGCAGATCGATCTGCGGCTCACCCTGCCGACGGCCCTCCGCGACGGGCATCTCGGCAAGGCGGGGCGCGACGCCTCGGAGTCGCTCCAGGAGGCGGTCCAGTCCCTTCTCCACCACAGCGCCCTGTTCCAGCCCGGCCGCGTGCTCTGCCTGCGCTGCCAGACGGCGGTCTGCGAGCACTCCGCTCCCGCCAATGGCCGGCAGGTCTTCGCCGGCTGGGGTCCGGCCGGCCTCCCCCGGTTCGCCGACTTCGGCCAGTGGCTCCTCCAGCGGCGCGACCCGCGGGTGGATCTCCTCTACCGCGACTCGCCGCAGATCGTCACCGTGGTGGTGCCCGAGGCGGAGATCGCCGGCGATCTCATCCCGGCCTTCCGGCAGCGGGAGGACAACTACCGCATCCACGCCCAGGTCACGGCCGGGTGGTATCAGGCGCCGGGTCCCGCGGGGACGCGGCGGCCGTTCGCCGTCTCCCTCCAGGTGGTCTCGACCCGCTCGCGGCGGCACCGCCGGTTCGGCATCAACGTGGTCGGCACCGGTCCGGGAGGCGAGCCGCTGGAGACCCTCTACGATCGCATCGGCGCCATTCCCTGGGGCGACGCGGTGCGCTGGGCGCAGGGAGTGCTGGTGGGGATCGAGGCGCAGCTCGAGCGCGCCGCGCGCACGCCGGCCGAGGCGATCGACAAGCGGATCGAGGGGCTCGCCAACGCCGTCGCCCGCCGGCTGGAGAAGGACGGACGGGGCAAGGAACGCCGCACCCATCACGGCCAGCAGCGACACTCCGAGGGGGACCGCCCCACCCGCATGGCCATGGCCGATCTCGCCCGGGCCACGCCGGAGAACCTGCTCTTCGACACCCGGCGCGAGACGCTGGTGGTGGTCGGCGACCGCGGGCGCGCCCACGTCTTCAATCTGGCGGGGAAGCTGGTGACCTCGGTGCGCTACAACCCGGCGATCATCGAGAAGCGGCGCCAGAACGGCGTCTGGCGCCGGGCCGCCGTCGAGGAGATCCGGAAGGTCCGCGAGCAGGTCGAAGCGGTGGCCGCGGGGGCGTAGGCCCCATCCTCTCCTCGCCGCCGCGGCCGATCCCTTAGAATCTTTCCATGGCACGATTCCTTCCCCTCCTGCTCGTCCTCGCGCTCGCCGCTCCGGGCGCCAAATTCCCCGGCGTGGCCTACCCGACGCCGACGGGAGACGTCTGGGTCGAGACGGCCTCGCCCGGCGGCGGCAAGCCGCGGGAGGGGGTGGGCCGGGGGGCGATCGAGGCGCCGCCGGAGCGGGTCTTCCGGGCGCTCGCCGACTACGCCCACTGGTCGGAGTTCACGCCCTTCCTCCAGAAGTCCGACGCCCTGCCGCAGCCGGACGGCTCGGTGCTGGGCACCCACGTGATGAAGCTCCCCGCCCCCACGGGCGAGCGTCACTACCGGGTCCGCTTCCGGCAGCGGGTCGAGACCGGCCCCGCGGGCAGGACCTGGACGATCGACTGGGTCTACGTCCCCGGCTCGGGCAACGTCGTCGACCATCACGGCTCCTGGACCCTGACGGCCCAGGGGCCCGGCCGCACCCTGGCCGTGCTGCGCCTCTACACCGACCCGGGCGGCCTCACCCCGGGCTGGGCGGTCGACCGAGGCACCCTGGAGACCATCCCCTGGATCTTCCACGGCCTGCGCCAGCAGGTCCGGCGCTCGCGGTACGACGGTCCGTGAGTTAGAATCTCTCCGTCCGGTTTCTCACCTCCCCTTCGACAGGATCTAGAGGGTCTATGCGCCAGAAGAAGAACGCGGTCGCCCTGGACGAGCACCTGGGTACCGAGCTCCAACGCCGCTCCACCGAGCTGACCCGCGCCTGGCTGGACCGCCTGCTGGAGCGGCTGGACGTGCAGCCGCGCCGGATCTTTCCGGCCGAGGCCCTGCTCAACCGCATCCCCGAGGTCCTGGGCTCGATCTCCGACTATCTCTCCTCCGAAGGCGACCTGGCCGCCGAGCAACTGGTGCGGGACGAGTTCACCCAGCTCGCGCGGCTGCGCCGCGAGCAGGGATACGACATCGACGAGATCCTGACCGAGTTCGAGATCCTGGGGGAGATCCTCTACAAGGCCCTGCGCGAGGACGCCCGCAGCTTCCGGCGCAAGGTGCCGCCGGACTACGCCATCGAGGTCGCCGAGCGCCTGCACCGGGCGTTGACGTCGATCACCGGGATCACGGCCACGACCTTCCGGGAGGAGGGGTTCCGGGACCGCCGCGAGCGGGCCCGCCTGCTCGGCGGCTTCGGGCGCGACCTCGCCCACGAGCTGCGCAACCGGCTGGCCACGGCGGAGATCGCCCTCCACATGCTCGGCAACGACGGGGCCGACCCCGCCGTGCGCGAGAAGGTGCTGACCACGCTCCAGCAGACCGTGCGGCGGATCAAGAGCGTGGCGGACGACGTCCAGGCGCTGGCCATCGCCCAAGGCAGCGAGGAGACGGCCCAGGGCCGGCGGCTCTCCCTGCGGACGCTGATCGTGGAGACGGTCGAGGAGCTCCAGACCCTGGCGGCGGAGCGCCGGGTGCGCCTGGAGATCCAGGAGCCGATCCCCGACGTCCAGGTCGACGCCACCCGGGTGGAGCTGGCGCTGATCAACCTGGTGGGCAACGCCGTCAAGTACTCCGATCCCGGCGAGGCGGACCGCTGGGTCCGCTTGGCCGTCCGGCGGCAGGAGGACGGCTTCTGGCGGATCTCGGTAGCGGACAACGGCCTCGGCGTCCCCGAGGAGATGCAGGCCCTCATCTTCGAGCAGTTCGTCCGCGCCCATCCGCAGGTGGCGGACGGCACCGGCCTCGGCCTCGCCATCGTCCAGGCCGCCATCGAGCAGTTGGGAGGGCGCGTCTGGCTCGACAGCGAGCCGGGCGTCGGCACCACCTTCCATTTCACGGTGGTCGATCCCCCCGCGGCGAGAGCCGAGTAGGACCGGCCGGCCGCCGGGCAACCGGCCGTTTGTCCCGTCTGACCCCTGGTCGAACACCCTCTTTTTTGATAGCGCTCCAACACCGGCTGGGCGGCAGCCTGCCGGTCCGAGGGGAATTCAAGGCCGCTCGCGAGCGGCTCAGGCCATGGAAGACGCAGCCTTCGAATCCACGGGAAGCTCCATAGCTCTCGTCAATATGCCGTTCGCGATGGCCGACCGCCCATCGATCCAGTGCGGCCTGCTGAAGGGGAGCCTCGTCAAGGCCGGCCACGAGGTCGACGTCTTCTATCTCAACCTCGAGTTCGCCGCGGACTTCGGAGCGGACTTCTACACCGAGATCTCCCGCGTCCGCACCGACCTGCTGCTGGGCGAGCGGCTCTTCGCGGTGGCCGCCTTCGGCCCGCAGGACGACGACGAGGAGTACCGCACGGCCTGCCCGGGAGTCGAGAGGGCCTGCCAGAAGATGTCGATGGACTACGCGAAGTTCTGCGAGCTGCGCAACCAGACCCTGCCGGCCTGGGTCGACCGCTGGGCCGAGCAGGTCGATTGGGGCCGCTACACGGCGGTGGGCTTCACCAGCACCTTCGAGCAGAATACCGCGGCCTTCTCCCTGGCCCGCCGCATCAAGGAGCGGCATCCCGGCGTCGCCATCCTCTTCGGCGGCGCCAACTTCGACGGCACCATGGGCCGGGAGTACGTGCGCGCGCTGCCGTTCATCGACTACGCCGTGGTGGGCGAGGGGGACAAGGTGCTGCCCCAGATCGTCGAGCGCCTGGCGCGGGGCGAGAGCGCGCTCGGGCTCCCCGGCGTGCTCGGCCGCCGCGACGGCGAGCTGGTGGAGAACGGCCCGGCGCCGCGCGTCGACGACATGAACGCGGTCCCCGATCCCGATTACGACGAGTACTTCTCCACGCTCTTCCGGCTGGGCCGGGAGAAGACCCTGGGCAAGGCCGCCGCTCCCCTGCTGCTGATCGAGACCTCGCGCGGCTGCTGGTGGGGCGAGAAGCAGCACTGCACCTTCTGCGGCCTCAACAACACCGGCATGAAGTTCCGCTCGAAGGCGCCGGCCGAGGCCGCCCGCCAGTTGGAGCGTCTGTCGTCGAAGTACAAGATCGTCAACTTCGAGGCGGTTGACAACATCATCGACTACAAGTACCTCGAGCAGCTCTGCGGGCCGCTGGCCGAGCAGCATTACGACTACCGGATCTTCTACGAGGTCAAGGCGAACCTCAGCCCCAACCAGATCCGGACGATGAAGCGGGCGGGGATCACCGGCATCCAGCCGGGGATCGAGAGCCTCAGCTCCCACATCCTGGCCCTGATGCGCAAGGGCGTCACCATGCTGCGCAACGTGCGCCTCCTCAAGTGGTCTCACTACCACGGCATGCGGGTGACCTGGAACATCCTGACCGGCTTCCCGGGCGAGACCGCGGAGGACTACGCCGATCAGCTCCGGGTGATCTCGCTGCTCCGCCACCTGCCGCCGCCCGGCGGAGTCGGCCCGATCTGGCTGGAGCGCTTCAGCCCCTACTACTTCGACAGCTCGTTCCCGGTGAAGAACGTCCGTCCGCTCGATGTCTACCGGTTCATCTACCCCAAAAAAGAGCTCGATCTCAACGAGGTCGCCTACTTCTTCAACTACGACATGGACTCGACGCAGCCGGCCAACGGTCACGGCGACCTCTACAAGGTGATCGGAAGCTGGCGCGCCGCCTGGGACAGCCGCCCGCGCCCGTCGCTGGTCTACCAGCGCGCGCCCGGCTGGGTCCAGATCGTGGACCAGCGCAACAAGCAGGTGGCCGCCCACTCCTTCAAGGGCTGGGAGGCGGACGCCTACGAGCTCTGCGGCGAGACCGAGCGCAGCGTCGATTCCCTCCACAAGCTCCTGAACGAGAACGGCCATGCAAGCGAGATCGACAAGGAAGAGATCCGGGCGGCGCTCGACAAGTTCTGCGGCCTGGGCCTGATGCTCGAGGAGAAGAACAGCTTCCTGAGCCTGGCTCTCCCCGTGAACCGTCACTGGTGATGGAGGCGCACCGGATGGAGACGAAAATGGAGCCCAAAGCGGAAAAACCGAAACAGCCGGACCAGGGATCGCCCGAGCACGAGGAGAACATCCTGAACTGGATCCTGTCCCGCGCCAGAGGCGAGGCCGCCGAGGAGGGCTCGGAGGGCGGCCCGGCCGATTCTGCTGAAGACAAGGGCTGAGCGACCCGGCACAAGATTCCGGGGTTGGGTCGTTTCGAATTAGAACATTGTCGTCGGGAGATGGCCAGCCCTCCACGGGGGGATGCCCTTTGCAGAAGGTCCAAATCACCAGCGATACGGGACGGCTAGCTCACGGCATTCGCACTCCGGCCTCCCGTCGAAGCGGGGACTGGGAGAGAAGGGGGAGGAAGAGGTCCGACCTCGCCATTTGCTTGGCGTGGTCGATCAACCGGTCGCGATGCGCATTGACGGAACTCTCCTGGAATTCAGTCCGCAGGCGCTGCAACATCCCCTCTACATCCAAGCCTTCCATGAGACTACGGAAGATCAACCGGTTTTCGTCACTGAAGTCGAAACCAATGATTTCCTTCCCAGACATTACGCCGAGCCACGTTTCGATGGCCGCCAGCGGGTCGACACCCGGAAACTGGAGTAGAATCGTCTCGAAAATAGACTCACGGTCAGGCAGCAACATCAACAATGCCAAGAGGAAGCGGCCTTCGTGGTACTGGACTTTAGAGCGTAACGCCGTGATGATTCTTGTCCGCCGTTCCTCTTCACAAGCATTTCTGAAGAGATTGATGACCTCACCATGCCGTTCGCGGGCAACCCGATAAAGGTCCTCAAGGAGTGCCCCATCAATCTTTCGGTGGCTCAGCGTTGAGAAAAGGTAGAATAGCGATTCTAGATCTTCGTTCTCTACCATTTTGTAGGCATATTTCTCCAATCCTTCGATGTGCCCTCGAGCCATTCCGTCAATGAAGATCAAGCGCCGCGCCCGCAATTCGTCAACGTCCTCGCGATCGAGCGCTAAGCCCGGCAGCAAGTAACTATATTGAGGAAGATGCTGGCGCTCGCCAAAGGTGCGCACTACAATCGTGACTGAAGGAAGCTCCAAGTGGAAGAGTTGATGAATGAGCCGGTCGCCGGCATGGATAGGGCAAACGCCGCCCGGACGCAGAATCTCTGTTGAGACCCTCTCCAGTCGGCCGCAGATCATCCGTGAGTTGACAGTGTGGCTGGGCAAGAAGCGCCAATGACTGTGAACGCTTGAGCCAGCTAACACTGTGAAAGCTCCCGAAAAAGAATGCTCATGGATGGCAGTCGTGCCAGAAAGCCAAAATAATGCCTCGATATAGAATCGACGAGTCTGAAAAAGCATTACCGGCGGCTCGCCAAAGAGTTGCGATTGATGAGGCTGACGGAATTCCTGAGAGGAGTTGAAAATCCAATCGATGATTTCAGGCACATTGACATGATCAATGAGCGGCTCCCTTTCTAACTCTCCCTGTACGAGATTCGAAAACACCTCTTCATTGTAGCTTGCCCTGAGCCAGTCCCGCTCGATACGTTCACCCAAGTCTCGGAAGTAACGAATCATTTCAAATCCCTATCCTAAATCTGGCTTCAGAAATCGACTTTCGCAACGGCGCTAAAGGAGAAGAGCCTGCGCCGCGACCAAAGCAGGCGCAGGCTTGAGGGCCCGGCGCTAACTAAACTGGTTGCTCACCGGTTCCTGCGGGCAGGGGCAGTTGAAGTTGGTAATTGGGCAGGTATTGTCACCGCCTGCGACATTTTCCAGATCCTGATCTTCGAGCTCGGAAACTTCCAGACTCTCGATTTCCAGCCCCTTCTTTTCTTGTTCGGCCATGGTAACTCCATTCAAGCTTGAGCCAATTCGGCTCGGTTGTTTGAACGCTCTCCACTTGTAGAGGGAGCGGCCTCCTGACCTCATTGAGCCTCCACCGAGGCAATCGACTGGCTGACTTTTGGACCCGCAGCTCCTATCAGTAACTGACGAGCCTTCTTGCCCGGCGCCTCCAGAACTCCGAGCAGCTCGCCTTTTGGGTTACTGCGTGTTGAAATACAAGGGTGGGTATCATTCTCGATCCGAATAAGAGGACAACTCACGCCCTGGCAGGTCGGGAGCACAACGCACTTGCGGCATTGACTGTCTTTCTCGAACGCTGGTTCGGTCCAAAGCCCCATACGATCGTGGTCCAACTCCAGGTTACCTTCCGGTGTGATTCTGCCGACAACGTTAGCGTCTTCCTTGTCCAGAACGATGGTACATTTCATCACCTTGCCAGAAGCACCGATGAGGAAGTTATACGGACGGGCGGCGTAGCACACTTGGCTGCCCATATGTGCCGAATCTCGCAAGCTGCCGAAATGAAGCCCCTGGCGCTTTGCCTGCGCCGCGAGGTCCCGCTGGATCTGCGCTATATCGTTTTCGCCACAGACATCGAGCTCTGCGTCGTTCGGGCCACCCCACTTGCCTACCGCTTTGATCAACAGACTGAAACGAGGATCATCCTTGAACTCGCCGGACAACATGTCGATGAATTTCGAGAGTCCGCCGGCGTTCGCCTGATCGAAGTTCACTCGCAGCACGACCTTGAAGTCTTCTTCCCGCTTGGCGAGGAGCTTCAGATTATCGAAGATCCGATCGAACGTCGGGCTCCCATCCCGGCCCATGCGGGAGTGGTTATGATGCTCGGGCAGTCCATCCATGGTGATTTGAAAGTGCCTAACGCGCCAAGCGAGCAGCTTGTCAGCAATCTCAGGAGTCAGCAGGTAACCGTTGGTGGTCATATTCGACGTATAAGCCACTTCGTGCTCATCGGCGATTTCCATGAAGAACGGGGCCAAGTCTTCGATTGCCTCCCAGCCATAAAGAGGCTCGCCTCCAAACCAACCAATGCTCAAACGATTCAGCTTCTTTATACGCTTGCGTACCAAGTTCTTGAGACTTTCGCGAACCTCGGGGATCATGGTGCCACGAGTAAAGTCTTCATAGCAATATTTGCACCGGAAGTTGCAATCCTCCGAGCTCATGAGAATCAATTCCAGCACGTCGCTCCGATAGTGCTGTTCTCCGAACAACCGTTGGAACTGTCGAAATTCGTCCACCCCTCTCCGAACCAGGTAACCACGCCCCACCAAGTACTCGACCACGGTCTCCTTCGGTGCCTCGAAGCCACGTTTCTGCAGAAGGTCGAGGACAGAGTCTCTGTCTTCGGCCTTGAACACGGTCATCTTGCCGCTGAGGGTGTTCCACAGCACCAACCGGCCGTCTTCGGCGGTGGCGCGGACGTTGTAGCGGGAAGGCACCCAATGTTGGGTTGAGCTGACGACCGAATCTTCGGCGTGGCATGGGGCGAGAAGATCGTGCGGCGATTGCTGCAAAATGTTGAACTGACTTGTCAGGCCAAGGGACATGGCGACCTCCTACACGAGTCCTAAATCAGACGAGCTGAGGTGATGAGTGAGTAAAAGAGGGGCAGGAGGTCCATACATCGAGATCCTCTCGAATCGAGATCAAGCCATTCGATTCACGCTGCCGGGTTTCGCGCTGAGACTCGCGCGAACTTGAACCACGGCCTACAATAGAGGAGTCGAGCGCGCATGTCAACAGTATTTGTGAATATAAGATCTACGCCGGACGCGCACAGTTTCCTCCCGACCCCGCAAGCAGGAAAGTTCACGTGCCGAGGCCCACAGCGCCATTCAGAGACCCTGCCGGGCCGGTCCCCTTTGGAGACATCTTCCTTCCGCGCGTCACCGCGGCCCGGCGGCGGGTCGAGGAGGTTCTGGAGGGCGAGGGCCTGGAGCCGGGTCGTGTGTCTGAAGCAGCCTGGCGCGACCTCGAACGTGCCCTCGCCGGCCGACTGGTCGCGCTGGCGGGACGGGCGGTGGAAGCGGATTTCGACGCCCACCGCGGCGGCCGGCCGGACGCCTTCGCCGTCCGCTTGGCGTCGCTCCGCGCCCGGCCCGAGACGGGGCTCTACCGAAGCTTCGTTGAAACACAGCTCGCAGACGGCCTCGCCGGATGGGAACGGCGGTGGCCCGTCCTCGCCCGGTTGACGGCCATCACGGTCGAAGGCTGGGTGCGCAACAGCGTCGAGATGATCCGGCGGCTGCGGGATGAAGAGGACTTCGGCTCGGTGCTGCGGATCGCGGCCGGGCTCTCCGATCCCCACGACGGCGGCCGGTCGGTCCACGTCCTCACGTTCTCGGGAGAGAGGCGCCGGGTCTACAAGCCACGGGGGCTCGGGCTCGAAGCCGATTTCGCGGCGCTGCTGGGGTGGTGCAACGAGCGCGGTCTTTCCCTGGAGCTTCGGGGCGCTCGCGCGGTCGATCGCGGTAGCCATGGGTGGATGGACTTCATCGCTCCGGAGCCCTGCCCCGACGAGGCGGCCGTCCACCGCTTCCATCGCCGCGCCGGCATGCTCCTCGGGCTCCTCCATGCCTTCGGAGCGAGGGACTGCCACTGCGAGAACCTCGTGGCCCACGGCGAGCATCCCATGCTGATCGATCTCGAAGCCTGGCTGCCGGCGCGGCTGCGCAAGTGGCTCGGCGGAGAGGGTCTGGGCGCGGCCTGGTACGAGGCCGCGGCGCGGCTGGAACGCGGCGTGCTGTCCACCGGCCTGCTGCCGCGCTGGCAGCGGGGCCGGCGCCACGGCGAGCTTCGCAATGTCGGCGCCCTCGGCGGCGGGCAGCCCGGCCAGCGGCTCGCGGAGGTCTGGCTCAACGTCAACTCGGACTGGATGGTGCGCGTCTGGCGCGAGGTCGAGACCCCGGCCGAGCCCAACGTCCCGACGCTCGACGGCCGTCCGGTCGAGCCGGGAAGATTCACGGAGGACGTCGTCGCGGGGTTCTCCGAGATGTATGCCCTCCTGCTGCGGCACCGCCGCGAGCTCATCCCCCCCGCCGGTCCGCTCCGGGGGCTCGCCGGCCGCACGACCCGGCTGGTCTTCCGCTCGACCGCCGCCTACCACCGGCTGCTGGAGCGCAGCCTGCGCCCGCCGTGCTGCCACGACTTCGCCGCGCGCGACGCCGCTCTCGCGGCCCTCGCGCCGGCCTACCTCGCGGAGGAGGGCCGGCCCGCGGCCTGGCCCCTGCTGGCCGCCGAGCGCGCAGCCCTGGAGCAGGGCGACATCCCGCTGTTCCGGATTCCCGTGGACGGCACGCGCATCGAGATCCCCGGCGGCGAGCCGGCGGAGGGGGCCCTGGAGATGTCGAGCCTGGCCGCTCTCCGGGAGAATCTGGCGGGGCTGGGGGAGGACGATCTCCGTCTCCAACTCGGCTTTATCCGCGCGGCGCTCACCCCGGGCGGCGCGCCGTCTCCGGGTCCGCACGAGGACTCCGCGGCTCTCCCCGGTCCGGATCGCCTCGTGCGGGCCGCCGCCGCCATCGCGGCCCGGCTGTGCGCGAGCGCCGTGAGGGGGACGGACGGCAGCCTCGCCTGGATCGGTCCCCGCTACCTCCCGGCGGACGATGTCTACGAGCTGACGGTGCTCGGCGCCGACCTCTACGGCGGCACGGCGGGCATCGCCCTGTTCCTCGCCGCCTGCGGCTCCCACCTGGAAGACGCCACCTGCCGCGATCTCGCGTTGCGGGCGATCGCTCCCCTGCGCCAGGCGCCGCCCGAGGCCTGGCAACGGCTCCGCCTGGGGATCGGCGGCCTCACCGGGATCGCCTCCATCCTCTACGCCTTCCTGTGGATCGGGGAGTTGCTCGGCGAGCCGGAGCTGGCCCAAGAAGCTCTGGGGCGCTCGGCCCTCCTCACGCCCGAGCGGATCGCCGAAGATGAGGACCTCGACGTGGTCTCCGGCAGCGCCGGAGCCATCCTCGCGCTGCTGGCCCTGGACGAGGTGGCGCCCGGCCCGAACCCCGCCGGCCGGACGGCCCTGGAGATCGCCGGCGAGTGCGCGGACCACCTGCTCTCCCATCATGTTGCCGCCGACGGTGACCACCCGCGGGGCTGGCCCTCTCGGGGAGACCCGCCGCTCGCGGGCTTCTCCCATGGCGCCGCCGGTATCTGCCACGCCCTGCTCCGCCTGTCCGCACGCACCGGACGGAGGGATCTCCGGGAAGCGGCGCTCGAAGGGCTCGCCTTCGAGAGGGGACTCTACTCGCCGAAGGACGGCAACTGGAGGGACCCGCGCCGGCCCCGGGAGCGGCCCCAGGCCACCTGGTGCCACGGCGCTCCGGGCATCGCCCTCGCCCGGCTGGGGATCCTCCACCTGCTCGACGATCCGGTTGTCCGGGAAAAGCTTCGCGAGGAGATCCGGATCGCCCTGGAGACCACCCGCTCGCAGCCCCTGTCCGCCATCGACCATCTCTGCTGCGGCAATCTGGGACGGGCCGAGATCCTCCACGAGGCCTCCGTCGTCCTCGGCGACCCGGCGGGGCTCGCGGAAGCCCGGGAGATCGCCGGCCGCGTGCTCCTGCGGGCCGAGCGGTCGGGACAGTTCGGCTGCGCGCCCTTCGGCGGCTCGGCCCTGACCGATCTCTCCCTGTTCCGCGGCGAGGCGGGGATCGGCCTCGCCCTGCTGCGGCTCGCCGGCGTCGAGGGGCTCCCCTGCGTCCTGCGGCTCGAAGGACCTCCGGCACGAGCCGTGCAATCCGAGACCGCGGGATGATAGACTTGTGCCCAACCACCGGAGGGACATGCTGATGAGCACAGGCGACTTTGAACGCTTCTTGAGCGATCTTCAGGACGATGCGGGTCTGCGGGACGATTTCCAGGCCCTCGACTCCAATCCCGACACCTGGGTCCGCTGGGCCAATGCCAAGGGCTACTCGTTCACGCGGGACGAGGCCACCCGCCTGGCCGACAGCCACGCGAGCGAGATCTCCGACGACGATCTCGAAAAGGTTGCCGGAGGCTGGTGCGGCGACGCCACGACCACCGGATAGGAGATCGCCGCCGCTGAGGCCGGCGGCTCCGCCGTCTTGTGCCGACTGGATTCCGGTCGTCCGGCCTCACTTGGCGGAGTCTCTCGTCGCACCACCCGCTCTCGACCGCATCCTTCCCCTGGCCCGGCAGCTTCCTGGCGACGCGCTCGCCGCCCTGGAAGCGCGCCTGGCGCCGGAAGAGGGGGCCGTCGACCTGTCTCTCCGTCTGACTCGAAGCCCGCAGGCCCTGGAGCTGGCGGAGCGGTTCGGCCTCCACCACCTCCGGCCCCTCCTTCTCCGCTGGGCGGAGGAGGGCGAGGCCTCTCCCGTCGGTTCTCTCGTCGAAACGCTATGGCTGGAGTTCGATCTCGGCGGCCCGACCCCGGCGCCACGGCCCGTCGTCTGCGCCGGCCTGCGCGGCCGCGCCGAGCCCGGCTGGATCGCGGGCTCGCTCCTCCCCGGCCTGCACGGGGAACCCCTCTCCGGCCGCCAGCGGACGCTGGTCGAGGCCTGCTGCGCCGCCATTCCGGAGAAGGCCCGCCTGCTCTACGCGTTCAGCCTGGGCGCGCGCGGCGCCGGCGAGGTCCGGCTGGAGATCCTGGGGCTCGATCCCCAGGGCGTGCGCGAGTACATGGAGCAGACGGCCCCCCACGCCGCCGGACCGCTCGCGGCGGTCCTGCCCCTGTTCGAGGGGGTGGAGAGGCTCCACCTCTCGCTGGACATCGGCGAGCGGATCTCTCCCCGGGTCGGTGTCGAGGGCTCCTTCCGGCGGCTCCCCCACCGCGAGCCCCGCTGGCGGCAGCTCTTCGACCTGCTGGTGGCGCGAGGCCTGTGCTCGCCTGAGAAACGCGACGCCGTCTTCGTCTGGCCCGGGCACGACTCGTTCTGGACGGCGCCGGAGGCGTGGCCGGCCGGGGCGGCGCGGCTGAACCTGTTCTGCGTCCGCTCTCTGAGCCACGTCAAACTGGTCTGCTCACCCGGCCGGGAGCCCGAGGCGAAGGTCTACCTGCTGTTCACGCCGTTCGAGCGACGGCGGCCGGGGAGGCCGCAGGAGGCTTGAGCGGCAGCGCCATCTCCTCCGCCATCCGCTCGGTCCGCTCCGCATAGCGGGAAACCCGCAGCTCGGAGAAGGTCCGCCGCGCCTCCTCCAGGAGGCCGGCGGCCTCCGTGGAGAGGCCCTCGGAGTGGGTCAGCTCGGCCAGGTCGAGGCGGGTCCTCGCCACCTCGAAGGGGACCCGCAGGGCGAGGAACCCCTCCTGCGCCTCTTCCAGCCAGCGCCTCGCCGCGGCCGGATCGCCCTGGGCCCGGGCGACGCGACCCAGGGCCCGGCGGGCGAGGCCGCTGCCGTAGCCGAACTCGACCGCGGTGGTGGCGGCGAGGGCGCGCCGGGCCAGCTCGCCGGCCGCGTCGAGCCGACCCGCGTAGAGGTAGGCTTCCGCCAGGAACGCCGCGAACCAGCCCAGGAGCTGCTGCATGCCCGCCTGCTCCATCCGCCGGACGGAGTCCTCCAGCGCCTCGACGGCCTGGGGAAGGTCCCGCTTCTCCAGATAGGCGTAGCCGAGAAAGCCGAGCGCCGCCGAGGTGTTGAGCGGATCCTGGGCCCTCTCCAGACCACCCTGGCACTCCTCGATCCCCCGCTCCCAGTCCCCGAGCGAGGCGTAGAAGTACCCGGTGCTCCAGGAGGCGTCGAGGCGCGGATCGGCGAGAGCCTTCCAGATGGCATGGACCCGGCACATGGCTTCGAGCGCCTGCTCGAACCGCCCGAGCGCGTAGTGGTTGAACCCGGCCACCCACCAGGCCTGGCCCTGCCACCACCGGTCCTCGCTCCCCTCCAGGAGCGACACCGCCTTCAGGCTGCACTCGATCCCGCGCGAGAACTGGCCCGACCAGAAGCCGTCGCGGGAGAGCACGTAGAAGGCCTTGCCCTCGGTCGCCTGGTCGCCGCAGAGGCGGGCCGCCTCGATGGCCCGCTCGGCGGCGGCGGCGGCCTCCGCCTGGTTGCCGAGATAGCTGTAGGTGTGGGCCAGCCAGAAGAAGTAGCGCCCGGCCAGCCCCGGATCGGCGGCGCGGTCCACGGCCTCGCGATGACGCAGGAACAGCTCCAGGGTCTCCGGGAAGCGGGCCAGGGGGAGCAGGGAGTCGGCGAGTTGCAGGATCAGCTCCAGGACCTTGCGGTCGCGCTCGCCGGCCGGCAGCCGCTCGGCGTGGACGAGGGCCTCGCGCAGCGCCTTGGCCGCCTCGGCGTGGGCGTAGGCGCCGGCGGCCCGGGCGGCGAAGAGCGAGAGGTAATGGACCGCCCGCGGCGCGTCCCCCGACTTCGGGAAGTGGACCGCCAGGCTGTCGTAGATGTCCTCCAGGCGGTCGGCGTGGAACGACTCCAGGGCGAGGCCGGCCGCCAGGTGCAGGGCCTGCCGGCGCCCGGTGAGCAGGCTCTGGTAGACGGCCTCCTGGGTGAGCGCGTGCTTGAAGAAGTACAGGGGGGGCTCCATCGCCGGCGCCTCGTAGAGGAACTCCCACCGCTTGAGGTCCTCGAGCAGGGGTCCGGCCGTCCCCGGGTGCTCCCAGATGGCCTCCAGCAGGTCTCTCGGGAACTCGCGGCCGAGCACGGAGGCGGTCTGGAGCAGCCGCTTGTGCTCCTCCTGGAGGCGGTCGATGCGCGCCATCAGCACGCCCTGGATGGTGTCCGGCACGGAGACGTCGGCCAGCGACGAGCGCTCCACGATCGAGCGCGTGAGCTCCTCGAGGAAGAAGGGGTTCCCCTCCGCCTTGTCGAGCACGGCGCGGGCGAGATCTTCGGGCAGCTTGGCCCGCCGCAGGACGGAGCTCACCACCTCGAGGCTGTCGCGCGCCGTCAGGCGCCGCATGGAGATCTGGGTGGCATAGGATTTCTCCATCCAGCGCGACGGGTAACCCGAGCGGTAGGTCAGCAGCAGGAGCACCGGGGAGACCACCAGCCCCTCGATCAGGTGCGAGAGGAAGTCCTCCGAGGTCTCGTCGATCCAGTGCAGATCCTCGATCTCCACGATGACCAGCCCGCCTTGGCCCGCGTTGAGCAGCATCTGGCGGAGGATGGTGAAGGTGCGGGCCTGGAGCGCCTGGGGGCTCAAGCCCGCGAGCGCCTCGGCGCCCGTCCGGATCCCCAGCAGGAGCAGCAGATAGGGCAGCGACTCCCCCGGATCGAGGCCCGCCGCCTCGAGATGGACGCGGATCTTGGCGGCGGCCGCCCCCGGGCCGTCGGTCTCGGCGATCCCCCAGTGGTTCCGGAACAGGTGCAGCAGCGGCAGGTAGGGCACGCCGCCGCCGTAGGAGAGGCAGCGCCCGCTCAGATAGACCCCGGGCCGCCCCCAGGAGCGGCTGCGGAACTCATAGAGGAGCCGCGACTTGCCGGAGCCGGCCTCGCCCGCGATGCCGATGATCTGCCCCTCCCCGGCCGCGGCCTGATCGCGCATCTCCTCGAGCACCGCGAGCTCGCGCTCGCGGCCGACGAAGGGCGACAGCAGGCCGCCGCTCAGCACCGCCTGCTCGGAGCGGGTGCCGAGGCCGAGCACCTTGAAGGCCCGGATCGGCTCCACCTTCCCCTTCACCTGCAGCGGCGGCAGCGGCTCGAGCAGGACCGCGCCCTGGAGCATCCGCTGGGTCGCCTCGCTGATCAGCACCGAGCCCGGCTCCGCCGACTGTTGCAGCCGGGCCGCCAGGTTGGTGGTGTCCCCCACGGCCGTGTAGTCCATCCGCAGGTGGTCGCCGATGCCGCCGACGACGACCCAGCCGGTGTTCACCCCCATGCGGATGGCGAGGTCGCCGCTCAGGCTCTGGCCGAGGTCGTTGCGGTCCTCTTGCAGGCGGCGCTGGAGGCCGAGGGCGGCCAGCACCGCCCGCATCGGGTGGTCCTCGTGCGCGATCGGCGCCCCGAACAGCGCCATGAAGCCGTCGCCCAGGAACTGGTTGATCGTCCCCTCGTAGCGGTGGATCTCGCCGAGCGCCAGCTCGAAGAAGCGGTTCAGCAGCAGGTGCATGGCCTCGGGCCCGATGCGGTCGGCGAGCGCCGTCGAGCTGACCAGGTCGCAGAACAGGACCGTGACCTGCTTGCGCTCACCCTCGAGGGCGGTCTTCGATTGCAGGACCTGCTCGGACAGATGCGCGGGCGTGTAGCTGTGGACGGCCGCCGCGGTCGGGGCGGAGGCGGTGGCGGGACGCTGCGCGACGGGATCGGGAGATGGAGCCGTCGCCGCCTCCGGAGCGGCGAGCGACGAGCCGCACTCGCCGCAGAACTTGAAGCCCGGGGGCGCCTCGACGCCGCACTGCGGGCAGAGCCGGGCGAGCTTCGACCCGCACTGGCCGCAGAACTTCATCGCTTCGGGGTTATCGAACTGGCATTGCGCGCACTTCATGGCCGTTTCCCGATCCTTGCCGGACGCCCAAGTGTACCGCGGCCGGCGCCTCAGAGCAGGATCAGGCCGACCCCGGCCGCCATCACGGCAGCGGCCCAGAGCTTGCGCAGGCTGAGCGGCTCGCCGAACACCGCCCGCCCGAGCAGGACCGCCATGAGGTTGCCGACGCCCCGCTTGACGGTCTCGATGACGCCGACCAGGAGGAATTTGAGGGCGGCGAGCTGGAAGGCCAGGGCCAGGGTGCTGGTGGTCAGCGCGAGGAAGAACGGCAGCCATCCCTGGCGGACCCCGGCGAGCTCACCCGTCCGCCCCTGGACGAGCAGCACGGCGAGCGTTCCCACGGCGATGCCGGTGGTCAGGATCAGCCCGTGGAAGGGGGGCGTGGCCCGCGCCACCGCCAGCTTGTCGAGGGGGATCGTGCACGACATCAGCAGGGCCGTGGCCGCCATCAGCCAGGAGCCGGGCTGCCGCAGGGCGAGCCGCCAGAAGGAGGGGGCCTGTCCCCCGGTGCCGGCGGCCTCCTCACTCCCGCCGGGCGCCAGGTTGAGCCAGAACGCGCCGACGACCACCAGCGCGATGCCCAGGAGCACCAGCGGCGCCGGGCGCTCGCCGAGGAGCAGCAGGCCGAGCAACGTGGTGAAGGCCGGCGTCAGCGACAGCAGCGGCACGGTGACCGAGAGCGGCGAGATCCTCACCGACTGGAGGAAGGTGAGGTTCGCCACGGTGTTGAGCACCACCGAGGCGAGGGCCGGCGCCCAGTAGCCGGACGCGACCCGGATCCCCCCCTGGAGGGCGACCATCACCGCGAACAGCGGGACCGAGGCCAGGGCCAGCAGCACTACCATGGGGACCGGCGCCAGGTGGCGGACCAGGACCTTGCGGAAGAGGTCGAAGCCGGAGGACGCCAGGCTGGCGGCGAGCAGGATCAGCAGGGGGATGACGGACATGGGTCAGACCCCCATCACCCGCTTCACCATGCGGTCGAAGCGCTCGCCGGCGAGGTAGACGCCGTCGAGCACGTTGGGATCGAGCTCGTCGGCGTCGTCCTCCTCCGCCGCGTCCAGGGCCACCCCGTCGCCGTAGCCGAGCATGCGGTGGCGCTCGCGGACGGTGGTGGACAGGTAGATGGCGAGGGCGCGGTAGAAACGGGCGGCGAAGCCGAGGTCGCGGGCCAGCTTGTCGTTGAGGACCGGCTTCGAGAGGGCGAAGACCGTCGAGTCCTCCAGCGCCTTGACCGTGGCGGACGGCGGGCGGGCGTCGACGAAGGACATCTCGCCCACGATCTCGCCGCTGTTCAGCCGGGCGATCTCCTGCTCCCGGGCCCCCAGGAGGACCGCCAGCCGCCCGTCCAGCAGGATGAACAGGGCGTCGACCGGCACCCCCTGGCGGATCAGCACGGCCCCGCGGCCCACCGGCCGCCGGGTGCCGGCGGCGAGCATCCACTCGACGTCGTCGTCGTTGAGCTGGCCGAACAGGAACAGGACTTTTCTCAATCTCGGCTCCTTCTTGTCGCGCTAGGCGATCTGGCGGGCGGCGAGCTCGGCGAACAGCCCGCCCTGGCGGATCAGCGCCTCGTAGGTTCCCGACTCGACCACCCGGCCACCCTGCAGGACGTAGATGCGGTCGGCGTTGAGGATGGTGCTCAGGCGGTGGGCGATGACGATGCGGGTCGCCTTCAGCCGCTCCAGGCTGCGGCTGACCACCTCCTGGGTGCGGTTGTCGAGCGCGCTGGTCGCCTCGTCGAAGAGGATGACGCGCGGCCGGTGGACGACGGCGCGCGCGATCAGCAGCCGCTGCCGCTGGCCGCCGGAGAAGGTCTCCGCCCCCTCGCCGATCACCGTGTGCATGCCCATCGGCATCGCCTTGATGTCCTCCTCCAGGCCCGCCATGCGGGCGGCCTCCCAGGCGTCGTCGATCCCCAGGTTGGCGCTGCCGACGATGTTCGAGAAGATGTCTCCCACCATCGGCCGGCCGCTCTGCAGGACGACGCCGAGCTGCCGCCGCACCGAGTGGAGGCTGAGCGACGTGAGGTCCTGGCCGTCGAAGTAGATCGACCCGGAGGTCGGGCGCTCGAAGCCGAGGATCAGGCGCAGGCAGGTCGACTTGCCGGCCCCGGAGGGCCCCACCAGGGCGATGAACTCCCCCGGGGCGGCCCGGAACGAGACGTCGTCCAGGATCGCCGGCCCGTCGTCCTGGTAACGGAAGGAGACGTGGCTGAACTCGATCTCGCCGGAGAGGTCGCCGGCCTCGGCCTTGGTGACGTCGACCTCCGGGGCCTCCTCGAGGATCGGCGCCAGCCGCTCGTAGATCGGCACCATGGTGAGGAGGGTCGAGAAGACGCCGATCATGGCGAGGGCCGAGGCGAGGAACTGGCCGAAGGCGGCGTTGAAGGCGAGGAAATCGCCGATCGACAGGTCGGCCCGCAACGACTGGCCGACCATGGCGAACAGGGCGATCGAGGTGAGGACGCCATAGGTGGCGTTGAAGGTGGTCTGGACGTTGGCGACCCGCTGCGCCTGGATGGCGTATTGCCGCTGCTCGGCGAAGCGGTGGGCCCACAGCGCGAAGGCCCGCTGCTCGGCCCCACCCACCCGCAGCTTGGCGATGCCGCCGATCAGGCCGAAGAGCATGCTCGACACCCGGCCCTGCAGGTGGAGGAGCTCGCGCTGGTAGCGCAGCTGCAGCCAGACGAGCCCGAGCGTCACCCCGCTCAGCACCAGCACCAGGGCGGTCGCGAGCAGGGCGAGGCGCCAACTGTAGTAGAAGAGGAGGGCGAAGCTGAACAGCGAGAAGATCGCCGCCAGGATCGAGGTGAGCACGTTGCCCGTGACCAGCTCGCGGATGGCGTCGATCCCCATCGAGCGGTTGGACAGGTCCCCCACCGTGAACTGGCGGAAGAAGGAGACCGGCAGGGCCAGCAGGCGGTCCCACACGGCCGCCTGCACCGCGCCGTCGATCTTGCCGCCGAGCCGCAGCACGGCGATGCTGCGGGTGATCTGGAAGCTCGCCGCGGCGAGGGCGCCGACCACCAGCGCGCCGGCGATCTGCGCGAGCTGCGAGCGGTTCGCCCCCGGGATGACGCTGCCGAAGACCTGGCCGGTCAGGATGGGGATCAGCAGCCCCAGCAGGCCGCCGACGGCGCCCATCAGCAGGATCGTCAGCAGGTCCCTGCCACGGCCGCGCACGGCGGCGCGCAGCAGGTCCCCGCGGGTGATCGTCCGCTCCGGGAGCGGGTTGTAGAACATGTAGGCCTCGCCGCTCAGGCCCTCGGCGACGGCCGCGTCCACCCGCGCCGACCGTCCCGGCTCGGCCGGATCGACCAGCCGGTAGCTCCGCGGCGAGTCCGGCACCAGGGCGACCGGGCGGGTCTGCTTGCTCGCCGCGTCCACCAGCCGGAAGGCGACCATCGGACCGTTGTCCTCGCGCCACCAGGCGCCGCGCAGGATCACCCGCCGGAAACGGACGCGGGAGACGGCGCAGATCGCCGCCAGCCGGTTGCCCTGCCGGGCTCCCACCGCCGTCTCCTTCGGGCTCTGGAAGGCGATCCCCTGCGCCTCGCCGGCCCAGCGGCAGGCGGCGAGCAGCGGATCGGCGCTCTGCCCGGCCCCGGCCTCGCCGTGGGGCTGGGGCGCCAGGATCGAGGCCAGCCGGACGTAGGCCGACTGCACGGTGGCGCGGTCGACCCCCGCCTTGCGGTCGAGCCGGGCGCGCTCCTCGCGGGAGGCGGCGTCGATCTGCGAGCGGGCGTAACCGAGAAACAGGCGGTGGAACCGCGCGAGCGGCGCCCAGGGATCGCTGTCGCCAGCCAGCGCGGAGAGAGTGGCGGAGCCGGCGAGGCGACCGGCGCCGGCGCTGACCAGCCAGGCCGACTCGGGGAGCGGCACGGCCTCCCCGGCCTCCACCGCCAGCTCTGGCTGGCCGAGGAAGCGGCAGGCGCCCTCCTCGACCCGTGCCCACACCACCCCCTCCCGCGGGCGCACGGACACGCCGTCCTTCTCCAGCAGGACCTCCTCGCCGGGGCGGATGTCGCGGAAGGTCCGCGGCGCCGCGGTGACGATCTCCGCCAGCAGCCGCGAGATCCAGCCGTCGAGGCGGGGCGCGAGGGCGGCGGCGAGCCCGGGATCATCCCCGGCCCGCCGGAACAGAGCCGCGCGGTCGACCTGGAGCAGCCGGGTCCCCTGCGCGCCGACCGCCGACAGCGAGATGTCCGCTTCGGAGCCGGGATCGACGCCGAGCAGCAACTCGCCGGGGGGCACCGCGGCGAGGTGCACCCGCGCGCCCGCCCGCACGGCGAACAGGTCGATGGCGCCGGAGACCACCAGCCAAGCCAGGCCAGGCGCGAGCGGGAACGGCGCGTTGCCGCCGGCCGTCACCTCCGTCGCCGCCGTCGCCATGATGGCGTCCGCCCGCAGCAGGGGCTCGAGGTCGGGCAGGGGCGTGTCGTCGGTCAACTTGAGGGGACCCTCACTCGACGCTGATGAGTTGGGCGTATGGGCCCGCGACTGCCTTGAGCTCGTCGTGGGTGCCGCGCTGCGCGACCTTGCCCCGCTCGAGGACGATGATCTCGTCGGCGTCGCGGACCGTGCTCAGGCGGTGCGCCACGATCAGGCAGGTGCAGCCGCGGCGCCGGAGGTTGGCGTCGATCAGGGCCTCGGTGGTGGGATCGAGGGCGCTGGTCGCCTCGTCGAGGACCACCAGGCTCGGGCGGGTGACCAGCGCGCGGGCGATCTCCAGGCGCTGCCGCTGGCCGCCGCTCCAGTTGGTCCCCCCCTCGGCCACCGGGCTGTCGTAGCCGCCGGGGCGGGCCGCGATGTCGTCGTGGATGCAGGCGTCCTTGGCGGCGGCCACCACCTCCGGCAGGGGGATGGTCGAGTCCCAGAGGGTCAGGTTCTCCCGCACGCTGCCCTCGAAGAGGAAGACGCTCTGATCGACGGTGCTCATCGAGTTGACCATGACGCTCGCGGGGATCTCGCCGCGCCGCAGGCCGTCGAAGCGGATCTCCCCCTCCCAGGGATCGTAGAGCCCGGTCACCAGCCTGGCGATCGTCGACTTGCCGCTCCCCGAGCCGCCGACCAGGGCGACGCGGGAACCGGGGCGCAGCGCGAGGTCGAGCCCCTCGATCAGCGGCGCGTCGAGCCGGCTGTAGCCGAAGGAGACGTCGCGCAGCTCCAGCCGGCCGGCGAGCTTGACCGGGAAGTCCGGCGGCGGCGGCGCGTCGGCCCCCTGCTCCAGAGAGCGGTCGACGCGGTAGCGCAGGACGTCGTCGAGCCGGTTCATGTCCCCCTCGGCCGTCTGCAGCTTGCCGCCGAGGCTGACCAGGCGGTTGATCGGGGCGACGAAGCTCCCCATCAGCACCTGGAAGGCCACCAGCTCGCCGAGCGAGAGGACGCCGTCGATCACCCGCAGCCCGCCGAAGCCCAGCAGCACGGCGGTGTTGAGCGCCACCAGCAGCGGCGGCACGGCGTCGAGCACCTGCGTGTACTGCTCGAGCTCCTGCCGTGTGTTGACCACCTTGGCCTGGTAACCCGCCCAGCGGGCGAACAGGTCCGACTCGCCGCCCGTGGCCTTGATCGTCTCGATCATCTGCAGGCCGCCCATGGCGGTGCCGAAGAGCTTGCCCCGGTCCTGGAGCAGCCGGCGGTTGCCGTCGACGCGCTTGCGCGAGACGAACCGCAGGGCCACCACGTTGAGCGATACCACGGCGATACCGGCCAGGGTCAGCACCGGGTCGTACTGGAACATCAGGAGGGCGAAGAAGACGATCATCACGGCGGCGAGGACGTTGGTCGCCAGGTCGCGCGACAGGAGCTGTGCGACGCGGTCGTTGATTCCCACCCGGTTGCTGATCTCGCCGTGGAAGCGCTGGCTGAAGAACTCCACCGGCAGGCACAGCACGTGCCAGAGGAAACGGCTGGAGGACGACAGCGCCATCTTGGTCTCGAGCCGCAGCAGGTACGCCTGCTGGAGCCAGGTGAGCACGCCGGTGAGCACGCCGGCGATCCCCATGCCGAGCAGCAGGACCGGCAGCCAGTCCGCCCGGCTCTCCAGCAGCACGCTGTCGATGAACACCTTGGAGAAAGCGGGCAGGACGAGCCCGGGGACGACCAGCGCCAGGCCGGCAAGGATCACGAACGCCAGGGCCGCGCGGGCGCCGCCGAGGCGCCGGCGCAGGGCGGGGATCAGCCGCGGCGGCTCCCCTTTGCGGTGGAAGTCCGGTCCCGGCTCGAAGGTCAGCACCACCCCGGTGAACGCCTGGTCCAGCTCCTCCTCGGTCACCACCCGCGGACCCGAGCCGGGGTCGTTCAGGTACACGCGCCCCTTGCGGAACCCCTCGAGGACGAGGAAGTGGTTGAAGTTCCAGTGCAGGATCATCGGCGGCCGCAGGGTGCGCAGCGCCTGCGGCTCCTTCTTGAACCCCTTGGCGGCCAGTCCGTAGCCGCGGGCGGCCTTGACCACGTTGCTCGCCTTGCTGCCGTCGCGCGAGACGCCGCAGGCGATGCGCAGCTCCTCGAGCGGGATCCAGCGACCGTAGTGGGCGAGGACGATGGCCAGGGCGGCGGCCCCGCACTCGACGGCCTCCATCTGGAGGACGGTGGGTGTGCGCGCCGGCCGCGAAGGCGGCGGCGCACCGCCCGCGGCCGGCGTCCGGCGCGGCCATCTCGGCCATTTCAGCCAGCTCGGCCGGCGGAAGGTCACAGCCCGAGCTTCTCCCGCAGGGTCGGGATCACCAGCCGCAGGGGTCGGTCCTCCTTGACCACCACGTCCCCGGAGGCCAGCGTGCCGCTGCTGATCTTGAGGTTCGGCCCGCGCGAGGAAGACCAGCGGTAGCCGGTGGGGGTCGAGGGGTCGCGCGCCAGGGTGACGTTGACCTGGATCGGCGGCCCCTGCTCCATCAGCTTGGTGACCAGGGCGTCGTTGCCGAGCAGGCGCTTCATGCCACGGGAGGTCGACGGGAACTCCGCCACCCAGCTCACCTTGCCCAGCATCGCGCCGTACTCCTCCCGCTTGACGGTGCTCGGCGCCACCCGGACGGTCATGCCGAGCTGCACCTTCTTGCCCGCCGACGCCGGCACGAAGAGCACCGCCTGGAGATCCTCGGAGAGCACCTCCACGGACAGGATGGCCGTGCCCGGGTTGACCACGTCGCCGCGGTTCGCCAGCACCTCCAGGACGCGGCCCGAATACGGGGAGAGGATGTTGACGTTCTCCCCCAGCTTGGCGTTGAGCTCCTTGATCTCGAGCTCGAGGTCGCGGATCGCGGTCTGGCGCGTCTCGAGCTGCTGATCGATCTGCTGGACGGACTCGAGCCCCTTGAGGTCGAGCCCGTTGAGATCGAGCCGCGCCTGCGCGAGCTGGTCCCGCTTGGCGTTGAGCGACTGCTGGGTGCCGAGGAAGGTCTCCTTGGTGATCAGGCCGTCGTTGAGCAGGTTCTGCTGGGCGTCCAGCCGGTCGCGCAGGATCGCGAGGTCCTTCTCCAGGGCGCCGATGGTCCGCTCGAGATTGGCCCGCTGCTGCGCCATGTCGCGGGCCTGCAGCCGCTTCTGCTGCTCCGAGGTCCGCACCGCCTCGCCATACCGCGAGCGGACGGCCGCCAGCTTCGAGCGGTCGTCGGCGATCTGGCGCAGCAGGGCGTCCTGCTGGATGCGCGCCACCGGCTGCCCCTTCTCGATCACGTCGCCGATGCTGACCAGCACGTCCTGGACCTGGCCGGTGGCGTTGGAGACCAGATCGGAGACCCCGCCCTGCCGGAGCAGGATGCCGTCCCCTTGCGCCTCGGTGGGGATCGAACCCCAGATCCCCCAGACGATCGCGGCGAGGAGGACGGCCCCGAGGCCAGCGAGGGCGATCCACCCCCGCGGATCGGTGACCTTCACCATCTGGTCGAGCTGTTCGGGAGAGGAGAGCCTCTCCAGCGCCACCTTGCGGAAGATCACAGGGCATCCTCCCGGGGAGAGGGCACGGTCGTGAGGCGGGCGGGCTCGATCTCCCCCACCGGCCCGCCGTTGCCCAGCAGGGTCCCGGTCTGGAACCGCAGCTCGAGCAGCGCGAGGGCCAGGGCCAGCTCGGCCGAGACCTCCGTCTGCCGCGCCGAGACCAGCCGGTCCCGCTGGGTGATGAGGTCGATCAGCGTCGAGGTCCCCCCCTTGAGCTTCTTCTCCTCGTTGGAGACCGTCCGCTCGAACAATCGCACCGCCTCGACCGCCCGTTCGAGCCGCAGGGCATCGCGGCCCACAGCGTCGAGCGCCGCGGGGACGTCCGCCCCGATCCCCTTGACCAGGAGATCGACGAACAGGGAGCTCTGCCGACGGTTGGCGTCGATCTGGAGGAGCGTGCCGCGGGCACGTTCGTTGCCGACCGGAAACGAGAAATCCAGCGAGAGCGAGGCGCTCGCCCCGGGGATGTTGCGGTACAGGGGGGAGAAATAGTCGAAGGGGGCGGAGCCGGGCGCCAGGCCCGAATAGCCGGGCGCCAGGACCAGGTCGAGCTGCGGCTTGAGGGCGTTCTCGGCGGCCTGCCGTTGCAGGTCGGCCTCGGCCAGCCGCTGCCGGGCGGCCTCCACGTCGGCACGGTGACGGAGGGCCAGCGCGATGAAATCCCGTGCCCGCGCGTCCGGTGGCACCTCCTGCGGGAGCACGCCCGGGAACGGATCGGCGGGCGGGGGCAGGGCCGCGACCTCCGCCGCGTCGAGGCCGATCTCGCGCCCCAGGCCCTGCCGCTGCGTGAACAGGTCGCGCTCGCCGCCGATGCGGGCCGACTCCGCGGAGGCCAGGTTGGCCTCGAGCTGCACCAGCTCGGCCGGGGGCACCTGATCGGCCTGGACCAGCTTGCGGGTGTTCTCGAGCAGCTCGCGCGAGCTCTGCTCGTTGACGCGCAGGACGTTGAGGTTGCGCTCGGCGGCGAGCACCTGCCAGTACTGCGAGGCGACGACCATCAATCGCTGGGACACGGTCTGGCGCAGATCGAGCCCGCTCGCCGCCAGCTCGCGCTCGGCGGCGAGCTCCGTCGCCTGCACCGCGGCGCGGCCCCGGCCCCGCAGCAGCGGCTGGCGGATCTGGAACGTGAGCGTCCCCGCGTTCACCGCCCCCGATCTCGCGGTGATGTCCTGGGTGCGGGAGAGCTGGAGCTGCGGCTCGAGGATCAGGCCGTTGCGGAATTCCTTGCTGACATTCAGGGTGTTCTGCAGCGTCCGCGTCTCCTGGCCGGTGGTGAACGTCTTCGGCGCGTCCTTGTCCGCTTGCGTCAGCCCGGAGGCGATCACCGGATCGAACTGCCCGGAGGCGAACTCGAGCGCGCCGCGGGCGGCATCGACCCGGGCCGCCTCGATCGCCACGTTGGGATCGCGCGCCAGCGTCATCCGCACGGCATCCATCAGGCCGAGGCCACCGGACGGCGCCGGCGCCTCCGCGGCCAGCGCCATCGCAGCCGCCCCGCTGAGCACGGCCAGCAGGACCCCGCACCGGACAACGAAACTGCGGAATCGAATCAAGGCAGGTTAGGCTACCAGCATGAGCCAGGGTGTTCAAGCGTCCGTCCTCGCCGCTCTCGGCGCCTCGCCCGCGGAGGTGGCGGAGCTGCTGGCCTACAACGAGAACCTCTTCGACCTCGGCGCGCTCGGCCCGGAGACCCGGTTCCCGCTGCCGGACGAGCCGTTCGTGGCCTTCTGGCGGGAGATCGCCGAGGAGGCTCAGGAGCGCGGCGCCTTCGCCGTGCTGCGCGAGCGGCTGCCGCAGCTCCGCTTCCCGGTGCGCGCGGGGATCAGCGAGACCGAGCCCTACCGGGCGGCCACCCGGCGCGGCGTCGCGGTCGACACCCTCCCGGAGGCGACGGGGCTGGAGATCGGCCGGCCGGAGGCGATCGAGGTGGTGATCCACCAGAGCGCCGCCGGCCGCATCCCGCTGCTGATCGCCCGCGGCCGCGCGGAGTTCGTCGCCCTGATCCAGTGCCTCGCCCGGCGCAACGAGCCCGAGAGCATCCCCGACGCCCAGGGAGCGCTGATGGTGGCGGGCTACAACAACTGGAGCCGTCTCGGAGCGCTGCGCCGCCGCTGGGAGGCGCTCGCTCCCGCCGGCCGCGAGACCGCGACCTGGGGCGAGGAGCTGCAGCGGCTCCAGAGCCGGCGCGACCTCTACCAGGACCGCTTCATCCTGCTCTCCGACGGCCCCTACAGCGCCGTGCCCGCCGCCGCCCTCGGGCTGGACGAGGAGGAGTGGCGCGCGATGTCGCTCGTCATCCGCCGCGACCACGAGTGCGCCCATTACTTCACCCGGCGGCTCTTCGGCTCGATGCGCAACAACCTGCTCGACGAGCTGATCGCCGACTATGCCGGGCTGGTGGCGGCCACCGGCCGCTTCCGCGCCGACTGGTTCCTGCTCTTCGTCGGGCTGGAGGACTTCCCCCGCTACCGTGCGGGCGCCCGCCTCGACCTCTACCGCGGGAAGCCGCCGCTGTCCGACGGCGCCTTCCAGATCCTCCAGGCGCTGGTGAAGCGGGCGGCGGAGAACCTGGAGCGCTTCGACGCGCGGCGCCCTCCGGTTCCGCAAAACCGGGATGAGACGGCGGCGACCCTGGCGGCGCTGGCCTCGCTGCGGCTGGAGGACCTCGCCGCCGAGAGCGCCGGGGAGGCCCTTGCCGGGGCCGTCGCGGACCTACGGCAGCGTCTGCCGATCTGAGGGCCGCGCGAGGCTCTCGAAGAAGGCCCACTCCTCGTCTGCGAGCGGAACGCCGTCCCGGCGGCGCGCGGCGGCGGTCTCCTCCTCGAGGTCCCCCGGCGCCACCACCCGGGCACCGGCCACCGCGGGCTCGCCCCGCACCTGGCCCAGGAAGCGGGAGAGGTCGCCGCGGAAGGCCTCGGCGGCGCGGAAGGCGCCGGGATCGAGGGCCAGGAAGAGGTGGGCCACGCGGCGGGGCTCGTCGTAGGGGGGCGCGTAGAGGTGCGACAGCTCGGCGTCGAGCGGCATGCCGGCGACCACGGCGCAGAGGATCTCCACCATCATCCCCAGGCACTGGCCCTTGTGCCCGCCCAGGGGCTTGAGCACCGTCTCGTCCTCGTCAACCACCCAGCCGGGCTCCAAAGGGAGCCCGTGGGCCCGGTGGTGCCTGACCTTGGAGTAGGAGACCTGGCTGGTGGCGAAATCGGCGCAGAAGAGGTCGCCGCCAGCGCCGCGCGCCGCCATCGAGATGGGGTTGGTGCCGAAGGCCGGCCGCCGCCCGCCGTGCGGCGCCACCAGGGCGTCGCTGTTGGTGAAGGAGAGCCCGAGCACGCCCTGGCGCGCCATCGCCAGGGTGTAGACCGCGGCGGCGCCGAAGTGGTTGGAGCTCCGCACCGACACCGCCCCGACGCCGAGCTCGCGGGCCAGCCGGGCGGCCTCGTCCGCGGCCACCCTCCCCGCCACCAGGCCGAGAGCGCCGCCGGCGTCGAGGACCCGCGCCGCGCCCTCCCCCGACCAGCGGAGCTCGGGCCGCGCCCGGGCGCGGCCGCCGTCGAGCTCGGCGAGATAGGTGGGGAACAGCCGGACGCCATGGGTGTCGACGCCGCGCAGCGACGTCTCGACGAGCCCGTCGACCACGTAAGCGGCGTGCTCCTCTGAGAGCCCCCGCCGGCGCAGGGCCTGCGTCATCAGGCCGGCGAGGGTCTCGGCGGCGACCGCCCTCAAGAGCCGTGTCCCGAGGCGGTCAGCGCGGGCTGCGCGGCGGTGGCGCGGTCGCGCACGAAGCGGGCGAACCGGGCGATCCCCTCGGCGATCTGCTCCTCGGTGACGTAGCTGAAGGAGAGCCGCACCTGCCGCTCGCGCCCCGGCGTAAGGGCGAAGAAGCGCATCGGGCAGACGATCACGCCGTAGTCGCGGGCGCAGGCCGTCAGGTCGTCGTCGGTGAACTCGAAGGGGAGGGTGAGGGTGAGGAAGAAGCCCCCCTCGGGCCGGTTCCAGCGCACCTCGCCGAGATCGCCCAGCGCGCCGTCCAGGGCCGCCAGCATGGCGTCACGGTTCCCGCGGTAGAACGGCAGCTTGGCCGCGACCAGCGGGCGCAGCGAGCCGCCCGTCTCGAGCAGGATGCCGCCGGCGATCGCCTGCACCACGGTCGAGGTGTTGACGGTGGTCAGACTCTTGATCTTCGACAGCTCGGCGGCGAGCGGCGAGCGCTGCCCCGAGGCGAGCACGACCTGCTGGTCGGTCACCAGGTAGCCGAGCCGCAGGCCGGGGAAGAGAGTCTTCGAGAAGCTCCCCATATAGATCACCACCCCGTGCTCGTCGAGCGCCTTGAGGGTGGGCAGCGGCGGGCCGTCGTAGGAGAACATGCCGTAGGGGTTGTCCTCCCAGATCAGCATGCCGTTCTCGTGGGCGAGCGCGAGCAGGGCGCGCCGGGCCTCCAGCGGCATGCGGGTGCCCAGGGGGTTGTTGAAGTCGGGCACGTCATAGAGGGCGCGCGGGCGCCGCCCCATCCGCCGGGCCTCCGCCATCGCCCGGCCGACGGCCGCGGGGTCGAGGCCCCGCTCGCCGGTGGGCACCGGGATCACGGTCAGCCCCATGATGCGGGCGAGGCCGGGGATGCCGATGTAGGCCGGGTCGCTCACCAGGAGCGCGTCCGCGGCCGGATCGATCAGCCCCAGCAGCAGGATGGCCATCCCCTCCTGGCAGCCGGTGGTGACGATGATCGACTCCGGGCGGGCGGCGATCCCCTCGTCGGCGGCGAGCTGGCGGGCGATCAGGTCGTTGATGACGCCGTTGGTCTTGTTGTACTGCCCGATGTCGTTCCAGACCGCGCGCGGCGGCAGCCCGGCGGCGCGCGCCCGCGACTCCACCCAGAGCGCGGCCGTGCCCAGGCTCCGCTCGACGTCGAAGTGCCGCTCCGACGGCCGCCCCGGCGCGAACGACACCGCCTGCGGGTAGCGGAGCACCACCTCGTTGAGGAAGTTCATCACGTCGAGCAGCGGGTCGGCGAGCCAACCCTTGAGGGTGATCTCCATCGCCTGAGTCCCCGGGATCAGAAATGGTTCTTGTTCTCGAGTTGCTCGAAGAGCGACTGCACGCTCTGGTCGGAGAAGTCGCCGCCCATCCGCTCGATGAACTCGAACATCATGCCCGAGCCCTCGTCGCGCCGGGAGAAGATCTGCCGCAGGCCCGGGCTCTGGATGACCGTGGTGTCGAACTCCATGCCGGCCGCCTTGAGGTCCTCCGCCATCTCGGGCAGGTTCTGGACTCCGATGGCGACGTGCTGGACGCCGGGGCCGAAGTGCTCGACGAAGCGCGAGACCTGCGACTCCGGGGTGGTGCCCTCGAGCAGGACGACGGTGATCGAGCCGGCCTTCAGGACCGCCGAGATCATGGCCGTCTGCTTCCCCTCGGTGCGCCGGCGCTCGGTGAGCTCGAAGCCGAGGACGTCGGTATAGAAACGGATCGACTCCTCCAGGTTGCGGACGGCGATCGCCACGTGATCGATGCTCTGGGCGTACTTGGACAGCAACTCCGCGGTCTTGGTCTCCGCGGTCCTGGTCTCATTGCTCATCGGCTGGGCTCCTCTCGGTGGGGGCACAAGGTTTGCGCGAGAAAGGGCAGACGAGGCCGCGAGGCCTCGGGCACTGACTATACAGGTGCGCCGCCCCGCGGCTTCCGGGACGTGCCATGCTGAAGGCGATGCAGAGCCGCGAACCCGCCCGGCGGGCGATCCTCCTCGGCGCCAGCAATCTCAGGCGCTCGCTTCCCCTCGTCCTCGGCCTCCTGCGGCGGCGGGCCGGCGGCCCCATCGAGGCGCTCGCCGCCTGCGGGCACGGCCGCTCGTACGGCGCCTGGAGCCGCTTCCTCGGGGTCCGCCGCCTGCCCGCCATCGCGGGCTGCGGGCTCTGGCGCGAGCTCGGCCGGCGCCCTCCCCTCCCCACCTTCGCGCTGGTCGCCGACGTCGGCAACGACCTCGTCTACGGCGCCGGCGTGGAGGCGATCGCCGGCTGGGTGGAAGCCTGCCTCGACCGGCTGATCCTCCACAGCGGAGACCATCCCCTGGAGATCGCGATGGCGCTCCTCCCCCTGGCACGCCTCGAGCGCCTGTCCGCCGGCCAGGTCCGGCTCGCGGCCTCCCTGCTGTTTCCGGGGCGCGAGGCCCCGTGGCCGGCGCTCCTCGACCGCGCGCGGGAGCTCGACGGGCGGCTGCGGCGGCTCGGCGGTGACCGTAACCGCGGCGTGCGGCTCGTCGAGCCCGAGGCCTCCTGGTATGGGATCGATCCCATCCACCTCCGCCGGCGGGTCCGCCGGGAGGTCTGGACGCGGATCGTCGCCCCCGGGTCCGCCGGCACGGGCCCTCCCGCCGGACGCGTCCCCATTCCCCTCCTCGGCGCGGCGGAGGTCCGCCTTTTCGGAGTCCCCGTCCGCCGGTCCCAGCCCGCCGTCCGCCTCCGGGACGGCACGACGGTCTCCCTCTACTGACGCCTCCGAAGGCCTCTCGAACCCTAGAGCTTCTAGGGCCGATAAGTTTGGGCACCGGTTTTCCGTTTATTGGGGCTCAGGAGGATCGAAAATGCCCCTGAACGGAACCCGCGACACCACCACCGACACCGGATACCAGTTTCTCTTCTCGCAACCACGGATGGTCCAGGACCTCCTCCGCGGCTTCCTGCCCGAGGAGTGGATCGGCTGGCTCGACCCGGCCACCCTCGAACGCCAGGACGGCGAAAGCGGCTCCCCCCTGGACCGTCTGGACCGCCCGGACCCGCCGGACCGCCCGCTGATCTGGCGCCTGCGCCTGATGGGGGGCTCGGACTGGGTCTATCTCCTGCTCAAGCCGCAGGGGGTTGAGGACCCCTTCGTGGCCCTCAACCTGGAGCTCTCCCGCAGCCTGCTCTATCGTGCCTTCCTGCGCCGGCGCCGGTCCCCGGCGCGGCTGCCGGCCGTGCTGCCGGTCATCCTCTACGGCGGCGAGAGCCCCTGGACCGCGCCGCGCGACGCCCGCGAGTTGTTCCTTCCCCTTCTCCCCGCCCTCCAGCGCCACGTGCCGCGGACGCAGTACCTGCTGCTCGACGCGGCCCACGGGCCGATCCCCGCCGCCGCGGGCCCGGACAACCTGATCTCCCTCCTCTGCGAGCTCGAGCGGAGCCGCACGGCCGCGGCCGTCGATCCCCTCCTGGAGCGGTTGGCCGCGCTCCTCGCCCACGCCGGGGACGAGGCCCTGCGGCGGGCGTGGAGCGCCTTCCTCGGCCGCTCCTTCCTGCCGCGCCGCTTCCCCCTGCTCTTCTCGGCCGCGGCGCCGGAAGGTGTGCTAGCGTGATTGCGTGCCGGAGGGCGCGTCCATGCGCAATCGCCTCGACGACAGCATCCACATCCCCCCAGGGGTCGCAGACCTTGCCCGTTTCCGGGCCTGGGCCGTCTCCAGAAGCTTCCCCGAGCGGGGGCGGATCGATTTTCTTGCCGGCGACCTCGAGGTGGACATGAGCCCCGAGGAGCTCCATACGCACGGATTGGTCAAGGCCGAGATCGCGGCCGCTCTCCAGCTCCTGGTGGCCCGCCGGGGACTGGGCGAGATCTATATCGACCGGGCTCGCATCTCCAGCCCCGAGGCCTCTCTATCCGTCGAGCCCGATATCGTCGTGGTGTTCTGGGAGACCCTCGATCAGGGGCGGCTGCGAAAGGTACCAGGAGCCAGGCGGAAGCCCGGCCGCGTCATCGAGATGGAGGGCGCGCCGGACGTCGTGGTCGAGATCGTCAGCGACAGCTCGGTCCGCAAGGACCTCGTCCGCCTGCCGCCGCTCTACGCCGTCGCCGGAGTGCCGGAGCTCTGGCTGGTGGACGCCCGGGAAGAGCCGGTCCACTTCCAGATCCGGAGCCTCGGAGCCGGCGGCTATGCAACGGTGGCGCCGGACGCGGAGGGGTGGACGGCCTCGCCGCGGCTCGGCCGCCGCTTCCGCCTGGAGCGCCGCGAGATCCGGCCCGGCCGCTGGACCTACCGGTTGGAGCAGGATCCGTCGATATAATCTCCCCGCGATGTCTTCTTCGGCTTCTTCCCCGGCCTACGACGCCCTGGTGATCGGCGGCGGCCCGTCCGGCGCCACCGCGGCCCTGGTGATGGCCCGCGCCGGCCTGCGGGTGCGGGTGCTGGAGCGCTCGACCTTCCCCCGCTTCCACGTCGGCGAGTCGCTCCTGCCGCGCACCTCGCGGATCTTCCGCGAGCTGGGCCTCGACGCGGCGATGCAGCGGATCCCGCAGGTCGAGAAGCGCGGCGCCGCCTTCGCCACCGCCGACGGCCGGCACGAGCAGCTCTTCCCCTTCAGGGGCGGACTGGCCGGCGGCGAGACCGTGGTCTTCAGCATGGAGCGGGCGCCGTTCGACGCCCTGCTGCTGGGCGAGGCCCGCGCCGCGGGCGCGGAGGTGAGCGAGGGGCAGGCGGCGAAGTCGTTCGTCCGCCTCGCCGACGGCGACGTGGCGGTGACCACCGACGCCGGCGAGGAGATCACCGCCCGCTGGCTGCTCGACGCCAGCGGCCAGGCCACGGTGGTGGGCAAGCACCTGGGGCTCCGGCGCGTCCTGCCCCGCCACCGGAAGATCTCCTACTTCGGCCATTTCGAGGGGGTGGTCCGGCGGCCGGGGGCCGAGGGGGGCTACCCGTTCATCGTGATGTTCGACGAGGGGTGGTTCTGGCTGATCCCGGTCGACGAGCGCCGCACCAGCATCGGGCTGGTCCTCGACGCCGACACGGCCCGCGGGCTGGGGATCCCCGCCGACCGCATGCTCGCCTGGGGGATCGCCCGCGCGCCCCTGATGCGGACGCTCACCGCCACCGCCACCTTCCCCGACACCACCTGGGTGGACGCGGACTTCAGCTACCGCTGCGCGCCCTACGCGGGCCCGGGCTACTTCCTGCTCGGCGACGCCGCGACCTTCGTCGATCCCATCTTCTCGACCGGCGTCTGCCTGGGGATGATGACCGGCGTCCAGGCCGCCGAGGGGGTGCTCGCCATCGAGCGGCGGGGCGCCCGCCCGGCGCGGGTCCGCCGCGGCTACATCCGCTTCGTCGAGGAGAGCTCCAAACCCTTCTTCCGCCTGGTGGAGCTCTATTACGATCACTCCTTCCGCGAGCTGTTCCTGGAGGGGGAGGGGCCGCTCCAGGTGCACCGGGCGGTGCTCTCGGTCCTCGCCGGCGAGGTCTTTCCCCGGCCGTCGTTCGCCCTGCGCTGGCGGCTCGCCCTCTTCGAGCTGTTCGTCCGGCTCAACCGCCGCTTCCCCCTGGTCCCGCGGCGCGAGCGCTTCTCCCTGCTGGCCGGCGCCGGCTCCTCCACCGGGCCGGAGGGCGAGCCCGAGCCGGCCGCCAGCGCCGGATGACCCCGGACGGGAACGAGCCCTTCCGGCTGCTCGAGGCGGCAGACCCCGGCCCGGGACGTCCGGGACGCGGATACCGCGTCGAGATCCCGGCCGGCAGCCCGCTCTTCGCGGGGCACTTCCCCGGCCATCCCATCCTGCCGGGCGTCGCCCAGCTCGCCATGGTCGAGCGCGCCCTGGGAGCTCCCCTGGCGGCGGTGCGCTCGCTGCGGCTGCGCCGTCCGGTCGCGCCGGGGGACGCGCTGGACTTCCTGCTGACTCCGAGCGAGGATGACTGGACGCGGTTCGAGATCCGTCGCCACCAGGAGATGGTCAGCGGCGGGGCCGTGGCTTCGGGCCAGGGCGAGATCGGAGGGAGGGAGGAGGGCTCGGCACCCGCCGCCGGAGTCGTCGATCTCCCCGTCCTCCTTCCCCACGCTCCCCCCGCCCGCTTCATCGCGAGCGTCCTCGCGGTCTCCGCCGAGGGAATCGTCTGCGCGGCCGCCGTCCCCGCGGCCCATCCGCTCGCCGAGAAAGGCCGGCTTCCCGCCTGCCTCGGCATCGAGGCCGCGGCCCAGGCGGCGGCCGTCCTCGAGGCGCTCGCCCGGCGCGAGGGGGAGGCTCCCGGTCCCCGCATCGGCTACCTGGTGGGCGTCCGCGAGGCCCGCTTCGCCGTCCCCTCGCTGCCGGCCGGCCGCCCCTTCCGGGTGACCGCCCGCCGCCAGGGGAGCGCGCCGCCGCTGGCCGTCTACGAGATCGCCGCAGGGGAGCCGGGCGCGGAGTGGCTGACCGGCACGATCAGCACGTTTCTCCCTGGTTCCGGCGAAACTACTCGTGGCGAATGATCGCCATGGGATCGACGCGGGTGGCCCGGTAGGCAGGCAGCGAGCTGGCGGCGAGCCCCACCAGCGCGAGGAGCAGGCCGACGGAGACGAAAACCGCCGGATCGGTCGGCGTCACCCCGAAGAGGTAGCCGGCGAAGAGGCTGGTCGCCCAGGACGCGGCGACCAGGCCGAGCGCCAGCCCGGCGAACGTCAGGCCGAGCCCCCGCCGCAGCACCATGACGATGATCTCGGAGGCGCGCGCGCCGAGGGCCATGCGGATGCCCAGCTCGCGGGTGCGGCGGCTGACCGCGTACGACAGGGTGCCGTAGAGCCCGATGGCGGTGACCAGCAGCGCCGTCAGGCTGAAGCTCCCGAACAGCCAGGAGAACAGCCGGGGCAGGGAGAGCGTCTCCTTGACCTCGTCGTCGAATCGGCTCACCTCGACCGCCAGGCCGGGGTCCAGCTTGCGCAGGACGGCGCGGACGGGACCCGCCGCCAGCAGGGGATCGCCTGCCGTCCGCACCTGCAGCGCCATGGCGGGCTCGTAGTGCTGGGCGAGCGGGACGTAGAAGAACGGCTGCGGGTCGGCCGGCAGATCCCAGAAGCGGATCCGCCGCGCGACGCCGACCACCTCGCGGACCGTGTTGTCCCCCAGTGTGACGCGCTCCCCCACCGGGTTCCGGCCCGGCCAGAGGGCCCGCGCCGTGGCCTCGTCGACGATCACGACCAGGGGAGCGCCCTTGCCGTCGAGGCGCGAGAAGTCGCGCCCCCGGACGAGCGGGATGCCGAGGGTGCGGAAGAACCCGGGCGATACGACGTCGAGATCCGCCGTCATCGGGCCACTGTCAGCGGCCCCGGCGGCACCCGAGGCCGGCCGCAGGCTGCCGATCACCCCCTCCCCGCTGACGCTCGCGAGCGGCACCGTCAGCGTCAGCGCGGCGGTCCGGACGCCGGACAGCCGTCCCACCTGGTCGAGGAGCTGGTCGTAGAAGGCCAGCCCGGAGGGTTCGGGCAGGCCCCGCAGGGAGAGGTCGATCTTCAGGTTGACCACCCCCCGGCTGTTGAATCCGGGATCGATCGACCGCAGGTTCTGCAGGGTGCGCACGAAGAGGCCCGTGCTGACCAGCAGCATCAGGGAAAGCGTGACCTGCCCCACCACCAGCATCTCCTGCAGGCGGGTACGGCCGCGCTCCGCGATCCCCTCCCCCCCCCGGTGCAGCATCGGCACCACCTGGCGGCGGGTGGACCACAGCGCCGGCATCAGGCCGAACAATACGCCCGCCCCCAGGGAGACGCCGAGGGTGAAGGCGACCACCCGGACGCCCACGGCGACGTCGCTGACCCTGGGCAGGTAGCGCCCCAGCGGGAGCCCCTGGATCGCGTCCAGCACGAACAGCGCCAGCAGGAAGCCCGCGGCGCCGCCGAGGAGCGCCAGCGCCAGGCTCTCGGTGAGGAGCTGGCGCACCAGCCGCCCGCGGGTGACCCCCAGGGCCATCCGGACACCGATCTCCTCCCGCCGCGCCGCCGCCTTCACCAGCAGCAGCCCGCCCAGATTGGCGCAGACCACCAGCATCAGCAGCGCGGTGACGATCGAGAGGAGCACCAGCGGCTCGGTGAGGAGGTCCGGGGTGCCCGGCCAGACGCCGCGCCAGGGGGAGAGCGCCAGCGCGGGCGGCCCCTGGTCCGGCGGCGCGCCCTCCGCCAGCCGGGCCGCCAGCCGGTCCATCTCGGCCTGGGCGCGCTCGCGGTCCATCCCCGGAGCCAGCCGGCCGAAGAACCAGAACAGCCAGGCGGGCTTCTCGGCGAACAGACCTCCGGGGAGCAGCCCGGAGAGGACGAGCGGCGCGGTCTCCATCGGCACCCAGACGTCCGTCGGCACGGTGTGGAGGGTGCCGCGGAATCCCTCCGGAGCCACTCCGACGATGACGAACACGCGGCCGTTGAGGCGGAGCGGGCCGCCGATCGCCTGCCGGCGGGCGCCGAAGGCCCGGTGCCACAGGCCCTCGCTGATCACCGCCTCCGGCTGCGCCTCGCGCCGCCCCTCGCCAGGGCCGAACAGCCGGCCCGCGGAGCTCTCGAGGCCGAGGACCCTGAAGTAGTCGTCGGTGACCACCTGGCCCGTCACGCGCAGCGGCTCGCCGCCCCCTTCCAGGTTCATCGCCACCGTGGAGAAGGCCACCAGGCCGTCGAAGACGTGGCGGGAGCCCTGCCGGTAGAGCTGGAAGGTGGTGTAGCTGAGCGCGGGGGAGAACGTCTCCTTGAGGCCCTTCACGTTGACCGGCCTGCCGGACAGGCCGACGATCCGGCCCTGGTCCACCACGCCGGGGAACGGCCGCAGCAGCAGCGAGTCGACGACGCTGAAGACCGTGACGCTGGCGCAGATCCCCAGCGCCAGGCAGGCGACCGCCACGATGGTGAAGCCGACGTTGTTGTTCAGCCTGCGGATGCCATACCGCACGTCGAGAGGAACGCTCATATCGGGACTCGCAGCGGACCGTGATCCGGCGGCTTCTCTGCTTGCCGGGAGTTGCCGCAAAGATTAGCATCTTTGCATGCCCATGAAAACCGGAGGATGGCTGTTCCTTCTAGTGTTCGCGGTGTCACTTCCAGCCGCCGGCCAGGGCTCGCCTCTCCAGTGGCCCGTCCCGCCGCCGCGGCCTCCCCGGGAGACCGTTTTCCCCCGCGTCCTGATCGCGGCCCCCGAGCTGGCGCGCGCGCTGGTGGCGGGCGGCGTTCCCATCGATGCCCGGGGAGCCGGCGAGTTCGCGGCCGGGCACCTGCCCGGAGCCGTCCCGGCCGGGAGCGAGGTCTCCGCCGACGTCGGCCGCCTGCGCGCGCGGCTCGCCGGGCTGGGGATCTCCGGCCGGGAGAGGGTGGTGGTTTACGGCGATTCCGACCGCGAGGCCATCGCTCTCCTGTATTGGCTGCTGCGGCGGGCGGGCTGCGCCGAGGTGCGCATCCTCGACGGCGGGCTCGACGCCTGGCGCGCCGCCGGCGGAGCGATCGAGACCGGCCCGGCGCGCCGCGCCCCCGCCGCCGCCTTCCACCCCGTCCCCCAGGAGGAGGCCGCGGTGGACGCCGGCTGGGTCGCCGGCCACTTCGGCGCCGAGGGGGTCGAGCTGCTGGACGCGCGGGACGCCCGCGGCTGGGAGCGCTGGGAGACGCCCCCCACCTTCGCCGCCGGCCACATCCCCTACGGCCTCCCCTTCGATCCCCGCGCTCTGCTGCCCGCCGGCGGCGGCTGGCCGGAACCGGCCGCGCTCCGCCGCCGCCTCGCCGCCCTCGGGCCACGGCCCGGCGACCCGGTGCGCCCGGAATCCACCTTCGTGGTCTACGGCGAGGACGCGCGCGATCCCCGGCCCGCCCTCGGGCTTCTGCTGCTCACCCTGGCCGGCTTCGAGGCACGGATCTTCCCGGGGGGCTGGAAGGAGTGGACGGCGGACGGCTCGCGGCCGGTGGTGCGGGTGGTCTCGGCCGCGGAGGTGGCCGGCCGGCTGCGCCCGGAGAACCCGCGGCTCGCCGCGGACCGCCGGCCGCGCGACCTGATGCTGCTCGACCTGCGGGAGCCCGGGGACTTCGCGATCGGCCACCTGCCGGGGGCCCTCAACCTGCCCATCCTCCGCTTCGCGGCGGAGCTGGAGGCGGTGGTCTCCACCTCGTGGCCGGCCGCCGACCGGGCCACGGCTCCCCTGCTCCTCTACTGTTACGGGATCGACTGCGTGCGCAGCCGCAAGGCGGGCGCCCAAGCCGCCCGGCTCGGATTCCGGAACGTGCTCTGGTTCCGCGGCGGCATCCAGGAGTGGCGGGACGCGGGCTATCCGCTCCTCGACTCGCCGCCGGCTACTTCTTCTCCTTCGACGGAGCGGGCCTCACCCGCAGGTGCAGGCGCACGTCCTTGATCGCGACCTCCGGCCCGTCGTCGAGCGCCAGGGTGTCGGAGGCGCTCAGCGCCCGGTTGCCGTCCGTGTCCTTCCAAAAACGGGAGACGTGCGCCTTCCCCTCATGCGGATTGATCTCCACCCAGCGCTGGCCCTTGAGGTCCGCGACCGCCTCGCCCTGGGCCTCGAGGACGACCCCGGTCTCCAGGTAGTACCCGGGCCCCAGCCAGGTGATCACGTAGGGCGCGCCGTCGAGCTGCAGCGAGGCCCCGACGGCGAGGGCCACCTGGTTCTCCACGTGGAGCATCGCGCAGCTCGAGCTGTGCAGCATCTCGCAATAGAGCGACGTGGTGGCGCCGGGATCGGCTTCCAGGATCATCTCCTGGGCCCGGCAGGCCGGCGGCCCGGCGGCGGTGAGGAGGAGAGCGAGGACGAGGGCTGCAGGACGTGGTGATTGCATGTTCGGCTCCTTTTCGACAGGGATGCGGATCTCCAGAGAACGATCTCCCCGGATCGACCACTTCACGCCGGCTCCTCGAGTGGAACAAAGAGAAAAGAGGGCTTTATCCTATCATTCCCGGCCCGGCCAGATCCGACGGAAACAGAACCACTGGTGGGGCTCTCGCCGGATGGCCGTTTCGAGATCGGCGGCGAACCGCTCCTGCGCCTCGCGGACGTCGCGCTGCCGGTCGGCGCTCTGCGCGACCTGGATCGCGGGGCGGATCACGCAGCGGTAGCGCAGCCGGCCCTCGCGAAAGACGAACACCGGCACGATCGGCACGCCGGCGGCGCGGGCGAGGGCGGCGGGGCCGACCGGCAGGGGGAAGGGACGGCCGAGCAGGCGGGCCTCCACCGTCCGGCCGCCGGAGCGCGGGCGGTCCCCCTGGAGCGCCACGACCTCGCCGCGGCGCAGGGCATCCAGGAGGTCGACACCGAGCCGCGGGTCCTCGGCGAAGTGGGTGGTGTAGAGATCGCCGCCGCATTTGCGGATCAGCCCCTCGATGAACCGCTGCGCCCGCGGATCGGTCTCCGCCTCGCGCACCACGTGGATGCGCCGGCCCTCGCGCGAGGCGGGGAGCATCGAGCCCACCTCCCAGGCGCCGAGGTGGGCCGTCACCAGGATGAACCCCAGCTCGCCGCCGGCGAGCCCGCGCCAGGTCTCCAGCCCCTCGGCCTCCACCGCGAAGACGCGGTCGGTGCTCAGCCGCTCGTAGCGCTCCGAGAGGCACCAGGCGAAGGTGTGGAAGGTGCGGTGGATGCGGCGCTGGCGCTCCCACCAGCCGCAGGGGCCGAGCACCGCCTCGAGGTTGGAGGCGACGGCGGCGCGGATCTTCCGCAGGGCGATCCAGAAGAAGGCCGTGAAGACGGCGAGCACCACCTTCAGGGCCCACAGGGGCAGGTTGGTCACCGCGAACTGGTGGAGGCGGAACCAGAACACCCCGGTGATGTGGAATGGCCCCAGGAGGCGGCGGCTCCAGCCGGCCTCGGGCGCGTGCGGGGGAGGTTCGTGGCGCAGTACGACGCTCATCAGGTCCTTCCGGGGTCCGGCCTGTCTGCTTTTTCCTTCCCATTATCCCACGATTCCGGCGAGGAACCGGGCGAAGGCCCGGGCCGCCGCCGCTCCAGGGCAGCCTCCAGGGCCGGCAGCACCAGCACGGTGGCCAGCAGGCAGGCCGACAGCCCCACCGCCACCAGAACCCCTGCATGACGCAGGCCCGGCACCCGCGACGTGCTCAGGCTGCCGAACCCGATCACCGTGGTCAGCGTCGCCAGCGTCAGCGGCAGCCCGAGGTCCGCGGCCGCCGCCTTGAAGCCGCGGTCGGGGTGCAGGCGCTTCCAATGGACGGCGTTCGCTCCGAGGGTCGTGCCGGTGCCCAGCAGCAGGGGCACGGTGAAGGCGCACAGCAGGTCCAGGGGGAGGCCGAGGAGGCCCCAGAGCCCGAAGGTCCACAGGCAGCCCAGGGTCAGCGGGAGGGCCGCCAGCAGCGCGTCCCGCAACCGCCAGCGGAAGGAGGCGAGCACCACCGCGCCGACCAGGACCAGGGCCAGGGCGCTCGACCGCAGGAGGTCCGACAGGGCGAGGTCCCGCAGCTCCGCCCCCACCCAGGCGAAGGAGGCCAGGGCCACGTCCCGCCGGTCGGGCGCCAGGCGGGCGAGCTCCCGGGCGAGGGCCGCCGCGTCCATCCGCGCTCCCATGCCCAGCGGCAGCCGCACGTGCACGGCGACCACCGCGCCCGGCTCCCTCCCTCCCGGCGGCTTCTCCAGGCGCACCAGCTCGGACATCCAGCGCGGCCACTCAGGCAACGGCAGCGCGCCCGCGTTCTCCCCCCGGCCCAGCTCGCGCAGGGTGGCGAGGGCGGGGGCGAAGCGGTCGAGCTTGAAGCCGGCCGCCGCCAGCTCGCGCTGGAAGTCGTCCGCGGCCCGCTCCAGCGGCAGGCCGCGGAGCTCCGCCAGCCGCCGGTCGAGGCGGTGCCCCAGCACCAGCCAATCGGCCGGGGAGGTGATCTCCGCCTTCGGGCCCAGCCGCTGTTCCAGGATGGCGCGCGCCGCGGCGGCCCGGTCGAGGGCCTCGCCGAGGGTCCGCCCGCGCAGCACCACCGAGAAGGTGTCGAGCCCCACCGCGAACTTCTGCACCAGCAGTTTCTCGGCCTCGCCCGACGGCGCGTCGGCCGGCCGCAGGGCCCGCAGGTCGGTGGAGAGCTCGAGGCGCGAGATCCCCCAGCCGGCCAACACCGTCATCAGGGCCACCAGCGCCAGGGCCGCGCGCCACCGCCCGGCGGCGAGATCGGCGATGCGGGTCAGCACCGGCTGCCCGAACCGGGGCCACAGCCGCAGCGGCCGGAAGCGGGCCGACGCCCGCGGGAAGGCCGCGAGCAGCGCGGCGGCCAGCGTGGCGGTGGCGACCAGCGTGGCGATCACTCCCAGGGACAGCACCTGCCCCAGCTCCCGCAGCAGCCGGAAGTGAGCGATGGTCAGCGCGGCGAGGCCCGCCGCCGTGGTGACGGCCGTGGTGGCGATGCCCGGCCCGGTCTCGCGAAAGGCGGCGGCGAGCGCCGGCGCCACGCCCATGCCCCGCAACCGCAGGTCCCGGAACAGCGACGAGCCCAGGATGCCGTAGTCGACCCCCATGCCCAGCAGGGCGGCGGTGAAGCCCACCCCCAGCACGCTGATGCTGCCGAGACCCAGGGAGGCCCCGCCCATCATCCAGACCGTGCCCGCCGCCACCGCCGCCAGGATGGCCGCCGGCAGGAACAGCCCCTCGAAGCCGAGGATCATCACCAGGGCCAGCCCTACGAAGGTGCCGGAGGCCGTGCTCTCGAGGTCGGCGCGGAAGGCGGCCTCGTCCTGGGCGGCGTAGATCGGCCCCCCCACCGCCTGGAAGTCGAGCGGCACCCCCGCCGACCCGCGCACCTCGCCGTAGGCCGTCCGGAGCGCCGCCAGCAGGGCCCGGCCCCCCGCGGAGTCCACCTCGGCCCGGGCGGGGGTGAGGATCACCAGGGTGGCGGTGCCGTCCGGCGAGACGAAGGCGCCGCTCAGGGGGTCGATGGGGAGGGAGGCCGCGGCCGCCCCCAGCAGCCCCTCCGAGAGCCCCAGGGGATCGGCGGCGTAGAGCGGCGCGGCGACCGCTCCCACCGGGCTGCGCAGGGCCTGCCGCATCTCGGCCACCCGCTCGTGGATGGCGGCCGGCTCCAGCCGGCGGGCCAGGTCCTCGCGCCACCCCGGCGCGTGGACGAGCAGCGGCATGCGGGGCGCCACGTGGGCGAAGAAGAAGCGCTCGTCCTCCTCGGTCAGGCCGGCGCGGGCGTCGGCCACCAGCGGGCTCCGCCGCATCCGGTCGGCCAGCTCGGCGGCGGCGTTGACCAGGGCCTCGGTCTCGACCCGCTTGCCCCCGGCGGCGCGCACCAGCACGAAGACCTTCTCGAACCCTCCGAACGTCCGCAGGAACGCGCGGTAGTCGGTCGCCGCCGGCGCCCCCTCCGGCAGCAGGGCCTCGAGCTGGGTCTCGACGTGAAAGCGCGACGCCGGGATGAGGGCCGCCAGGGTCAGCAGGACGGCGGCGGCCAGCACGAGGCGCGGCCGGCGGGCGATGTAGGCGACGTAGGCGGCATAAGCGGCGCGGGCGGACGAGAGGCGGCCGAGCATGCGGCAAGGATACGCGAGCGGGGCCTCAAGCCGAGGCCCCGGCGTCGACCACCAGGGTCTGGCCGGTGATCCCCGCGGCGCGCTCCGAGAGCAGGAAGAGCACCGCCTGCGCCACGTCGTCCGCCACCACCCCGCGCGCCAGGCACTCGCCGGCCCGCAGGTGGGCGACGGCCGCGTCGGGGAGCCCGGCGGTGAGGTCGGTGGCCACGAAGCCGGGGACCACGGCGTTGACCCGCACCCCGCGGCGGCCGGTCTCGCGGGCCAGCGAGCGGGTCAGCCCCAGGATGCCGGCCTTGGAGGCGGCATAGGCCCCCTGGCCGGCGACGCCGTGCAGGGCCGAGAGCGAGGAGACGTTGACGATCCCCCCGCGCCGCCGCACCATCATCCCCCGCAGCACCGCCCGGCAGCAGCGGAAGAGGCCGCCGAGGTTGACCTCCAGCACGGCGTCCCAGTCGTCGTCCGAGGTCAGGGCGAGCAGCGACTCGCGGCGCAGGCCGGCGTTGTTGACCAGCCCCTCCACCGGCCCCAGCGCCGCCTCCACCTCGGCGACCAGGTCGTCCGGCCGCGCGCGGTCGCGCAGATCGAGGCGGAAGGCCCGCGCCCCGGTCGCCGCCTCCACCTGCCGCGCCGCCGCCTCGTCCGCGCTCCAGGTGAAGGCCACGCGCGTGGCGGCGAATTCAGTCGATCCGGTGGCAGCGCCGGCGAGCGCCGCGACCACGGCCCGCCCCAGGCCGCGGCTGCCGCCGGTTACAAGGACCGCGCCCATCGCCGCATCTCGAGCCGGGCGCGGGTGACCGCGCCGGCGATCCGGAGGCTGTCCAGCAGCGGCCGGTAGTGGCTGGTCGTCCGCCCGTCGGCGAAGCCCAGCCGCACCGGCACCGTCAGCACCCGGAAGCCGCGGCGGGCCGCCCGCACCACCACGGCGCTCTCGGCCTCGAAGCGGGCCTCCGGGAAGCCGACGTCCTCGACCAGCCGCCGCGAGTAGTAGCGAAAGCCGGTCTGGATGTCGGTGAGCGGCTGGCCGGCGGCGAAGGAGATGGCCCGCGACGACAGCCGGTTGCTCGCCCGGCGCACGGCGCTCATCTCGCCGAAGAGATGGTCGCGCACCCCGAGCACCAGATCGGCTCCGGCCGCCGCCGGGACGAGGAGCTTGGGGATCTCCTCCGGCAGGTGCTGGCCGTCGGCGTCGAGGGTCACCACGCCGTCGAAGCCGCGGCTGAAGAGGTCGGCGAAGGCGAAGGCGAGCGCCGCCCCCTTGCCGCGGTTGCAGGGGAAGGAGTGGACGCGCGCGCCGGCGCGGCGGGCCTCCTCGGCCGTGCCGTCCGTCGAGCCGTCGTCCACCACCAGCACCTCGTCGAGCTCGAGCAGGGCGCCCCGTGCCACCGTCCCCACCGAGGGAGCCGCCTGATAGGCGGGGATGGCGCCGGCGATCCGCGGCTTCATGGCTTCCCCCTCCATGGCTTCCCCCTCATGGCTTCCCCCTCATGACTTCCCCAATACCAGCCAGGACGCGGCGCCGCCCGCGGCGAGGCTGGTGACCAGCACGGTGGCGGGGGGCGGCAGGGGGGAGCCGTCGTGCGGCACGATCCCCAGCTCGGGGTCGGGCTCGGCGAAGCCGGGGGTGGGGCCGAGCGGCGAGCCCGCCGCCGCCAGCACCGCCGCGCCCAGCAGGCCGCCGCCGTACTCCCCGGTGACCGCCTTGGGAGCGGCGATCGGGGGCAGCGGCGCGCTCCCCCAGGCGGCCCGCAGCACCCGCGCCTCCAGCCGGTCGCCGTGGGCCGAGCCGGCGGCGCCCGAGACGATCAGGTCCACGTCCGCGGGGGCCAGCCCGGCCCGCTCCAGCGTCCGCAGCAGGCCGCGCGCCAGCGCGCCGGACCCCTCCCCCCAGCCGGTCGGCGGCGCCGTGGGATCGAAGGCGCTCCCCCAGGCGAGCAGCCGGGCGAGCGGGCGCCCGCCGCGCCGCGCCACATCCTCCTCCCCCTCCAGCACCACGATCGCCGTCCCCTCGCCGGCGAGGACGCCGTCGCGCCGCCGGTCGAAGGGGCGCGCCGCCTCCTCGCCGGCCTCCTCATCGATGCCCTCGCCCGTGGGGCGACGCCGGGCCAGGGCGCCGAAGCGGTCGAGCAGGGCGTGGAGGAGCGGCGTCATCTCGTCGACCGAGCCGGCCAGGGCGCGGCGGGCGCGCCCGCCGGCCACCTCGCCGGCGGCGCGGCCGAGGGCGATCAGCGGCCCGGCCTCGCGCTGGCAGATGGTGAGGCTCGGCCCGGTAGCGTGGGCGGCGATGGCGATCTGCGCCGCCGGCGCGTTGGCGACGCTCTCGGTGAACAGGGAGGGGGAGGCCGACTCCGGCCCCTCGTCGAGGATCTGCTTCAGCAGGGCCTCCGTGTTGGAGGAGGGCCCGAAGGCCGTGGCGACGACCACCGCCGTGCCGTCCTCCTCCGTGGCCGGCAGGCCCGCGCAGCGCAGCGCCATGCGCGAGGCCGCCACGGCGAGCTTCGAGGGCGGGCTCATCCGGCGCGACTCGCCCGGTGACAGCCAGCCCCCGAGCTGGCCGGGGCACACCAGGCCGGCGCGGCGGGCCCCCGCGGCGAGGTGGTAGCCCGCCGAGCGGTCCATCTCGCCCGCCAGGGCCTTGCCCGCGGCCAGGGCGGCGGCGAGGGAGTCCGCGCCCAGGCCCCAGGCTCCGATCGTGCCCACACCGGTCAGCAGGATGGGTCTCCTCAAGGGGACCGGTCCGTCCACCGGGAAAACACGAGCGCGGCGTTCGAGCCGCCGAACGCCAGGCTGGTGGAGACCGCCGACCGCGCGCCGGGAAAGGGGAGGGGCTCGCCCGTCACCAGCGCCACCGGCAGCTCGGGATCGGCGGGCTCGCCCGCGCCCGGCGCCGGATGGAGCTCGCCGTGGCGCAGGCAGAGGATGGTGGCCACCGCCTCGAGCGCTCCGGAGCACCCCAGGAGGTGCCCCACCAGGGCCTTGGTGGCGACCAGCGGGATCTCGGCCGCCCGCGGCCCGAACACCCGCTGGAGCGCCTGCCACTCGGCGGCGTCGTTGAGCGGCGTGCCCGTGCCGTGGACGTTGACGAAGTCGATGGCGCCGGCGGGCAGCCCGGCGTCGGCGAGGGCGGCGGCGAGGGCCGCAGCGGCGCCCGTGCCGGAGGGGTCCGGCGCGGTCATGTGGTGGGCGTCGCAGGAGGCGCCGGCGCCGGCGAGCACGGCGAGCGGCTCGGCGCCGCGCGCCAGCGCCCGCGCCAGCGGCTCCAGCACCAGCACGGCCGCCCCCTCGCCGAACGACATGCCGGCGCGGCCGGCGCGGAACGGCCGGCAGGGCACCTCGTCGACCGAGCGCAGCGCGTTGAACCCCGCGTAGGTGAGCTGGCAGAGCGAGTCCGAGCCGCCGGCGACGGCGATCTCGACCTCTCCCGAGCGGATCGCCTGCAGCGCCGCGCCCAGCGCCAGCGCCCCCGAGGCGCAGGCCGAGGAGACCGTCTCGACCGGCCCGGTCACCCCCAGGTGGCGGGCCACGGCGTCGCCGGGACCGTTGACCTGCTGCGAGGCGAGCGCCGAGAGGCGCCCCCGCCGGTCGCGCAGGAAGTCGGCGAAGAAGAGCTCGCTCTCGTACATGCCGCCGGTGCTGCTGCCGAAGAAGACGCCAGCCCCACCATCGTCCAGCGGGGACGTCAAGCCGGCCCGCGCCACCGCCTCGCGGGCGGCGAACAGGGCGAAGCGGTCGGCGATCGACAGCCGGCGCCAGCCGGGGAGCTCGGCGGCGAGACCGGCCGGCGGAGGGGACGCCTCGGCGGCGAGGTGGGTGCGGTGCTGACGGTGATCGAAGCGGTGGAAGGGGCCGATCTCGGAGCGGCCGGCGCGCAGCCCCGCCCACAGGGCGTCGACGCCCCAGCCCAGGCCGCAGACGGCGCCCATGCCGGTGACGGCGACGAGCCGGTCTCGAATCCCTGGCTGTTCTGTTCGCTCCACGGGTGCGTCTTCAGGTCCGCCCCTCGATGAACTGAGAGAGCGTCGAGACCGAGGAGAAGACCTCGCGGCCGATCTCCTGGCTCTTGATCTTGATGCCGAACTCCTTCTCGAGTGCCACCACCAGCTCGAGGGCATCCACCGAGTCCAGACCCAGGCCCTCGCCGAAGAGAGGGGCCTCGTCCTCGATCATCTCCGGCCGCATCCCCTCGAGGTTGAGGCTCTCGACGATCAGGCGCTTGATCCGCACCGGCGTGGTGGCGACTGCTTCCGACATACGCGAAACCTCTGAAGGCCGGCGGCCTCATATCCACCGTGCGGCGAATCCGCAGGCTGTGCACGCACCGGGTCGCTAATGCTAGCGTGCCCCCAGGGGCGCTGGCAACCCAACCCTTTCTTCAACAAGTCCTTAGCCGCGTTCGCCGCGGGCGATGAGCCCGTGAGCCGGCGGCCTCTAGTATCATCCCCCCTCCGTAATCCCCTCCGTCAGGGAAAGGAGACGCGCGGCCGGTTTGAGCTCCCAGGACCCCATCCTCCAAGCCTTCGACCGGCTCGTCCGGCGAGACCCCCTCGCGCCCCTGGCCGTCTCCCCGGAGCGGCGGGCGACGGTGGGCGACGTCGACGCGCTGGCGCGCGCGGCCGGGCGCCCGCTGGCCGCGCCACGCCTCGCGCCGGGCACCCTCGTGGGGCTGGCCGCCGCCAACGGCCCGGGCTTCCTCGCCTCGCTGCTCGCCCTGCGCCGCGCCGGGCTCGCCGCCCTGCTGCTCGACGCCCAGACGCCCACGCCCGAGGCCCTGCGCGTCCTGCGCGCCCTGGGAGCGCCCTGCCTCCTGCGCTGCCCGGAGGGCTGGCCGCGGTGCCCGGAGGGATGGTCGCTGCTCGCCCCCGATCCCGATCCGTCCGGGCCCAATCCGTCCGGGACGACCGGCACAACAGAGCCGCCGCCAGCGATCTTCCCGCCATCGATCTTCCCGGACACCGCCGTGGTCAAGCTCACCTCCGGCTCCACCGGCGCGCCCCGCGGCATCGCCGCCAGCTCCGAGGCGCTGCTGGCCGACGACGCCGCGCTCACCGCCACCATGGGCCTCTCGGGCGTGGACCGGATGCTCGCCACGATCCCCCTCTCCCACTCCTACGGCCTGGCGAGCCTGGCGCTGCCGGCCCTCGTCCGCGGCACGCTGCTGGTGATCCCGGAGGCGGCGGGCGTCTACGATCCGTTCGTCACCGCGGCGCGGACCGGCGCCACCTTCTTCCCCACCGTTCCGGCCTATCTCGACGCCCTGGCGCGGCTGAGCGATCCGCCGCCGCCACCCGATTCGCTGCGGCTGGTGATCACCGCCGGCGCCCCCCTCTCGGCCGCCACCTCCGCCCGCTTCCGCGAGGTGTTCGGCCTGGACGTCCACGTCTTCTACGGCTCCAGCGAGTGCGGCGGCATCTGCTACGACCGCGAGGGCGGGGCCGCCGAGCGGGGGACGGTCGGCTCGCCGGTCGAGGGGGTGCGGATCGCGCTGGAGCCCGTCGATGGCGGGGAAACCGCAGGACGGGTGACCGTCGAGTCCCCCGCCGTCTCCTCCGGCTACCTGCCGGACCCGGACGAGCGGCTCGCCGGCGGCCGGTTCCGCGCCGGCGACCTGGGAGTCTGGCGGCACGGCGAGCTGGCGCTTGCGGGGCGGGTGGACGACCTGGTCAACATC
>DASWRX010000004.1:0-26039 GCA_036402955.1 Thermoanaerobaculia bacterium | reverse complement strand
TGGTTGGCGCGAAGATCGATGGCATAGCGGTGAATGACGTGGCCGTCCAGCCAGCCCTTGATCTTCCGATGACGGTCCAGACTGAAATCCTTGATGCGTGGAGCGGCCGGGACTGGAGCGGAAGCAGCCTTGGGGGCTTGGGGAGCCTGTATGGGCGCTGCGGGAGCCCAGGTTCTCCCTTGAGCGAGGTGCAGGGCTGCGCCCAGGCTCGCGATGAGCAAAACCCACGCGACGATCAACCGCCTTCCCGAACTCGGCATACAGACGGCCTCCAGAGAGATCTATTCACAGATCTCATTACGGCTCTGTATTGGAGATCCTGATGAGGATCGAAGACTCTGAAGAGTCTATTGTACCGAAGGAGGTTGCTACTTCCGAATCTCGACCTCGTATTGTCCGATGAGGTCTACCTTTCCCGGGCTCAGGCCTTCGAGCTTGATCTCGTATGGACCAGAGTCCAAGCTACTCGAAGGGAGAAGGAATACAACTCCGTCGGGCTGCGCTTCCAAACCGCCTTTTTCGAAGACCTTTCCGCCCTGCTGGCGATGGACTTCAACCCGATATTCCCTATTGGAAACGCCTGGGGGCAGAATGAGGACGACGGCAACGAGCTCGTCTCTTCTCTGGGGCAACTCGACCGCTTTAGGCTCTCCGGCGCGTGTGGTCGCCGAGGAGAGGAACAGCAGGCGAGGGCTCAGCCCCGACAACCTCAGCTCCTGCTTGAGGCTCACGACATACAGGGACAGCCCGAGAGTGGCCATGGCGAAGACGGCGGCCAGCGCGTAGGCCGTTCGAGGAGCGCCCTGGGACCTTCGGCGGGGGCTCGGCTCAGAGATCCGTTCACGGGGAGCGCCACGCTTCTCGGCTTCGATCTTCCCGCGCAGCTTCCGCCACGCGACCGCCGTCTCGAGGTCGGCGACCCCTTCCCGGGGGCGGTCCTCCTCCGGGGGATCGAGAAAGCGGTGCAGGTCCAGGAGCGCCTGGGTGCAGAGGCTGCAACCGGCGAGGTGCTCCTGGATGGCGTCGTCCCGCTCCGGCGACAGCTCGTTCGCCTGGTAGGCGGCGAGCTCCTCGGGACTGGGATGGTCCCACGAACCTGGCGCGCCCGGTCCGCGGTGCGTCGTCTCTCCGGTCACGATCCCTTCTCTTTCTTCTTGCCCACATCCTTCTCCCCTCCCAGTTGGGCGATGAGCCGCTTCCGCGCCTGGTGCAGGTGCGCCTTCACCGTCTCGATGGAGATCTTCATGACCACTGCGATCTCCTGGTACTTCAGGCCCTGCTCGTAGCGCAGCAGACAGCACCGCCGCATCTGGTCCGGCAATTCGTGGAGCGCGGTCCGGAGAGTGCCCAGCCGCTCCGCCAGGAGGATGTACTCTTCCGGGCTGGGCTCGTCGGCGGGGATCTCCATCGCCGGCGAGGGCCCCTCTTCGCCCTGGCCCGGCGCATCCAGCGATTGCTCGAAGCCCCGTCGCTTCTCCGTTTTTCGCTTTCGGATCTCATTAAAGTAGATGTTGGTCACAATTTCCCACAGCCATCTTTCGAATCTCGACTCCCGTCGAAAGCTGTCTATACTCTTGAAGACACGCAGAAAGACATCTTGGGTGAGATCTTTGCTCTCTTCGGTGGTGAAGCGTTTGCGGAAAAAATAGGAATGGACCGAAGGACGGAACCGCCGAAACAGCTCCTCGAAGTTTTCCTCGACGCGGATTCCCTGCTGGATCTCCTCGACCAGACGCAGGACGGGATCGTCCGGCGGGGTGGAATCGTCGTTGTTCAAGACGGCCAAGGGCTTAAGGGGGCCTCTCCTGCCTCTGGAGGGTCCAGGGGAGGGGCGGTATCTGGAAGGGAGGGATTCGACCGCAGGGAACCAATCCTCTAGGATGAACACCAAACCTACGAAAACGCTGCTCTCGAGCCAAGATATGCGACGCCGGTCCGTCTGTCAATTCCCGCGCCGTCCCTGCCCCTGATAGCCTCTCCCCCATGGCCTGGACCCTTCAGCTCGCCGACGACGAGGGGGACATCCTGAACGAGTCGTTCGTGGTGCTCGACGACGAGGTGGTGGCCTATCTGGCCGGCTTCACGGAGTTCCCCGTCCTGCGCAACCTGAAGACCCTCGATCCCCGCGAGGAGACCTGGATCGACGCCGAGGTGCGGGAGATGCTTGAGCGGGAGGTGGCAGAGCTGGCGGCGCGGGTGCGGCGCCGCGCGGCTCCCGCGCCGCCGGACTGGGTCGGACTCGAGGGGACGGGCGATCTCCGCATCGGCGAGGAGTTCGGCTGGCGCGGGCTCCTCGATTTCCTCCAGCGGTTCGAGCACCTCCTCCACCTCGCCCGCCGGATGAGGATGGAGCTCTGGGGCCTCCCCAACGACTGATCCGCCGCTAGGTCACCGGCGGCTCGACCGGCGCGCCGAACAGCTCCTGGCCCAGGATGTCGAACTGCCGGCGGAAGCTCTCCTCCATGGCCGTGCGCTCGGCCTCGGGCAGGAAGGCCTGCCGCACGGCGGTGAGCGACAGGCCCGCCATCTGGGCCGCCGTGTAGCCGAAGGCCTGATGGAGGCGCAGGTACTCGCGGGTGAGGTTGGTGTTGAAGAAGGCCGGATCGTCCGAATTCACCGACAGCGCCACGCCCGAGCGGTAGAGCCGGTCGAACGGATGGCTCGGCATGTCGGGCGTCACCCCCAGGCAGAGGTTCGACGTCGGGCAGACCTCCAGGGGAATCTGGGCCGCCCGCAACTCCTCGACCAGCGACGGATCCTCCACCGCCCGCACGCCGTGCCCGATCCGCTCGGCACCGCAGACCTCCAGCGCCGAGCGGATCGACTCCGGACCCGCGTGCTCGCCGGCGTGGGCGGTGCGGTGGAGCCCCTCGCGCTTGGCAACCGCGAAATGCTCCCGGAAGGGCTCGTTGGGGTAGAGCCGCTCGCTCCCCGAAAACCCGAGCGCCGCGACCACCCCCCGCTGCCGGGCCGCGAGCGCCCATTCGAGCGTGCGGTCCGCCGGCTCCACCCCGACGTTGCGAACGATGTCCGGGATCAGGCGCAGGGTGACGCCGTACCGGCGTTCCCCCTCGGCGATCGCCTCGGCCAGGGCCGCCAGCACCTCATCGCCGTCGACGCCGTTGGCGAGATGGGTCGAGATTGTGAAGTGGGCCTCGGTGTAGACGACGTTCTGATACGCCTGCTCGGCCAGCACGTCGAGCGCCAGGAGCTGGAAGTCCTCCGGCCGGCGCAGCGCCCGCGAGCAGGCGAGATAGACCTGCACGAAGTGCTCGAAGTTGGTGAAGCGGAACCAGCGCTTGAGCCCCGCCTCGTCCTGGGCGGGCAGCGCGATGCCGTTGCGGCGCGCCAGCTCCAGCAGCACCGCCGGCCGCATCGAACCCTCCAGGTGGACGTGGAGCTCGACTTTCGGGATGCGCAGCAGGAAGCGGTCGATGCTCATGATTTGGCAGCGGGGTGCAGGCGCCGCCGCAGGCGGTCGAGCACGGGCTCGGGGACCAGTCCGGTCAGGTTGCCGCCCAACGAGAAGACCTCCTTGACCACCCGGCTGGAGAGGTAGGTGTAGTCCTCCTTGGGCATCATGAACACGGTCTCGACCCGCGGGTTGAGGCGCCGGTTCATCAGCGCCATCTGGAACTCGTACTCGAAGTCCGAGACGGCGCGCAGCCCCCGCACCACGACGCGGGCGCCCACCCGGTCCATGAAGTGGACCAGCAGGCCGGAGAAGCTCTCCACCCGCACGTCGCTCTCCACCATCTCGCGGATCGACTCGATCCGCTCCTCGACGGAGAACAGCGGCTGCTTGCCCTCGTTGAACAGCACCGCCACGACGACTTCGTCAAACAGTGGACGGCAACGCTCGATGACGTCGAGGTGGCCGTTGTGGATGGGGTCGAAGGACCCGGGATAGACGGCGATCCGCTTGCTCATTGCTCCGGGCTGAGGTTGAAGGTGATGACGTTGTGCGCGGCGTCGGTGACCCGGAGCAGCAGCAGGTCCCCCGGCTTGCCGGGCTCGATGAGCAGGGTCTCGGTGCGGCCGTCGATCAGCCCGTCGGCCGCCCGCACCGGCTTCCACTCCTGGGCATTGATGCTGGAGACGGCCTCGCGCAGGGGGCTCGCCGCGTCGCGGACGGTGACCCGCAGGAGCTTGCCGTCGCCGTCCTTCTCCACCTTCACCAGCTCGGGCGGCGTGTGGTCGACCACCACCGGATCGCTCGTCCGTTCGGCCACCAGCGCGCTGTCGGGATCGTTGGACGGCCGGTCCGAGGCGCGCAGCCGGAACCGGTAGGTGCCGTCGGGCAGCGACAGGGCGTCGAAGCTGTAGTGCTCTTCCTTGAGGTCCTTCACGATGGTGAGCCAGTCCCCTTCCTTGTCCTTGTCCTTGTCCCCCGCGGACGCCGCCGGACGGAAGGAGAGATCGTAGACCAGATCGTCGCCGTTGGGATCGGCCGCCGTCCACCGCAGCGTCTGGTAGCCGAGCTTCCACAGCAGCTTGTTGCGGCCGCCGCCGGAGTCGTCGTCCGACGCCGCGGTGAGGCTGGTGAAGATCCCGTCGCGGTTGGGGTGGGCCGGCTCGTAGATCTGGTTGGTCGGATTGAAGTTGGTCGGCACCAGGATCTGCCCCGGATCGAGCGCCTGGAAGGTGCCGATCCTGGGCTTCAGGTTCTCCTGGCGATAGGAGAGCTCGGTCTCGTAGATCCGCGGCGAGCCCGCCTCGCTCCCCCGCAGTTCGGCCCGCCACTGGACGAAACGCCCCTTGGGAACGTCGGTCAGCGGCACCTCCCTGCCCTCGCGCGGCGAGGTCCAGGGGGACCAGGTGTGGTCCGGCTCGGCGCTGACGCCGCTGCGGAAGGAGAGGCGGACCGCGCCGCCCTCCGGGATTTCCCCCTGCCAGGAGAAGGTGCCGAAGCGCGCGATCTGCTCGGCGTCGAGCGCCGGGCTGGTATAGGTGCCCGACGTTTCGGTCCCCCGGGTCACCCGGAACAGGGCGGCGGCGTTGGTGGTGGCGAAGACCGGGCCCGGACCGCCGGGCAGCACGGCCACGATCTGCCGCTCGTCGACGTCCTTCTCCAGCAGCATCTGCGGATCGGCCCAGCGATAGAGCTTGCCCTCGAGGCCGGTGCCCACCCACAGCTTGCCGTCCTGCAGGAGGAGGGAGTAGACGGTGTCATCGGGGAAGCTCCAGAGGCTCTCGACCACGCCGGAGGGGGAGATCGCGAGCACCTCGCTGCGCGGGCTCGCCGCCCCGCTTCCCTTGCGGCCGCCGGTGGTGAGCGTGGGGCTCTCCACCTGTTCGACGGAGACGGAGACCTGCGGCTGGCCGCCGCCCGTCTTGCCGGCGCCGCGGCCGGGCGGGGCCGCCGGCGCCGTGGGCGCGGCCTGATCCTTGGCCTGGTCCACCAGGCTCGCCTCGGAGGCGATCACCGCCGCGTAGCAGGTGCCGTCCGGCGCCGTGGCCAGGGAGACGACCTCGGGTTCTTGGGCATCGTAGAGGGTGCGCGCCTTGCCGTCGGGGCTGACGCGCAGGATGAGGCCCTCGCCGGCGGTGCCGACCAGGACGTCGCCGCCGGGGAGCGCCGCGAGGGAGCGGATGTGGGTGTCCTCGCTGTCGAAGAGGACCTTGCCCTTGCCCTTGGCGTCCACCCGGAAGAGCTTGCCCTGCGTGCCGGTGCCCACCAGCAGCGAGCCGTCCGCGGCGCGGGCCAGGGCCCAGAGGTAGGTCTCGCCGGGATCGAAGAAGACCTGCGCCTTGGCGTTCTTCCCCGGCGGGATGCGGTAGACCTTGCCCCGCGGCGAGGTGGCGGCGTAGACCGTGCCGTCCGGATCCACCAGGACGGCGAACACCTCGGGCTCCGGCGCGGCGAACAGCTCGGAGACGGCGCCCTTGCGGTCGACTTTCAGCACCTTGCCGGCATTGCCGGTGCCCACCACCCAGCCGTCCGGGTGGACGGCGGCGGCGAGCAGGAAGGGCTCGGAGATCGCGGCCACCCGGTCGACCCGCGGCGCGAGCTGCATGCGGCCGAGCGCGTCGACGCTGATGCCTTCCAGGGTGCCGGTGAGAAAGGTGGCCTGGCTGTGCGCCTGGAAGATCTTCACCTGCGTGCCGCGCGCCGGCAGGGCGGCGGCGGCCAGCAGACCGAGGACCGCGAGGACGTTGGATCGAGCTCTCATACCCCTCCCTTGTCATTGGTTGCCGCGGCGGCCACGCTGGCGGCCCCCGCGTCCTCGCCGTTCGCCAGCGGCTCGCGGCGGCGCACCTCGAGATCGATCCTCACCAGCCCCTGCACCGGCACGCTCATGGTCTCGCGCTTCTCCTCGACGATGGTGGAGCGCAGGGCCACCGCGCTCCCCGAGGCCGCGGCTCCCCACAGCGAGCGCACCGAGCCCGGCAGCCGCGGCATGGCCTCGCCCGCCACCGACAGCCCCGGCCCGCCGTAGACCCCCAGCACGATCAGGTCGCGCCGGGAGTGGAAGGAGCGCAGCAGCGCGAGCGCCTGCGGGAAGGAGACCGGCTCCGCCGGCTCCATGGCCAGGCGGGCGGCGTCCACGCTGGCGCCGTCCCCCACCAGCAGCGAGTAGCGGCCGGCCGGCAGGTCGTCCGGCACCACGAGGGGCACCAGGCGGTGGAAGCGGTCCCCGCGGTAGGGATCGAAGTCCAGGTTCAGCGTCACGCGATCGCCGGGGTGCACCACCGTGCGGCTGGCGTTGGCGCCCACCAGGTTGGCGAAGCTCGGCTCGTGGGTCTGCGCGAGATCGACCTCGATGCTGTCGAAGTCGACCTTCTCCAGGCTGTTCTGGGAGACGTAGGAGACCACCGACAGCAGGAAGGCGGAGGCCTCGCCCACGGCGTTGGCGCCGTCGAAGCTCTGGCGCACCACCAGATCGCCGTAGCGGCGGAGGCGCAGGTGGGCCGTCATGTCGAGGCCCTGGGAGCCGGTCGTGTAGCTGGCGGCCTCCAGGCCGGCCACCATGCCGCTGCCCACCAGCAGGGGCATGAACTCCGGGAGCGCCGCCAGCCGCAGCTTGTACTCGCGCGGCCGCTCGCTCTGGACCTTCACCACCATCGGGATCATCGGCGCCTCGGCGCCGATCCGCCCCTGGATTCCCGTCTTGCGGTCCTGCTCGAAGGCGCCGACGATCTTGCCGGTGTTCGAGATCTTGAACGAGTTGTTCGAGCTGGAGAGCACCGTCACCACCTCGGCCGTGGCCATCGGCACCCGCACGGGCCCAAGCCCCAGGAAGGGATGGCCGAAGGCCAGCACCTGGTCGCCGTAGCGGTCGGTCACCGTGCCGTTGGCGGCGATCTGGAAGTCGCCGTCCACCAGCACGACGTCCACCGCCTTGCCGGGGGTGAGGTCGTCCGGCACCGTGCCGGGAGCGGCCTTGCCCGCCGACGCGACGTTCCCCAGCGCCATGCGCAGCATCCCCTCCGACTGCTCGCCGAAGCCGGTGGCGGTCCACTGCACGGTGGGCGCGGCGCCGTCGGCGTAGCGCGGGTGCAGCCGGGCGAACTGGCTGGCGAGCAGGTCCGTGGGGAGATGGCCGGAGAGGATGTCCGCCAGCTTGACCAGCGGCGGCGGCGGCGCGACCGGCAGCGGCTTGAAGCCGGAGAGCTGCCGCATCGAGTCGATCGGCGTGATGCCCGCGATCGCCTCGTTGGTGAACGGCCAACTGAACGCCACCGCGCCGGCGAGCCGGCCGCCGAGGAACACCGGGCTGCCGCTCATGCCCCCCGCCACCCCGCTCTTCTCGAGCCCCTTGCCGGTCAGCTTGGCGAGGATGTAGCTGACGTTCGGGCTGAGGTTGCGCATGATGCCGATCACCTCGACGTCGAAGCGCTCCGGCTCGGTGCCCGCGAAGACCGACAGGCCGTAGCCGCGCTGGCCGCGCTGGATCTCCGTGATCGGGATCGTCTGCAGAGCGCCGGGCGGGATCGTCACGGCGCCGGCGTCCGCCGGGGCCGGCGGCGGCGGCGCGGCGGCGGTTTCCGCGGCCCGCGCGGCCCGAGACGAACCGGGAGCCGCCAGCAGCCCGACGACGGCCAATGCGAGCGCCAGCCGCGAGGACGCGCGGACCGTGAGAGGGAACGATGGATGCCTCATGCTTCTTCTCCCGCGGGCCGGTTGCGGGGCGCTCCCCGGCCGGCCGATCGGCCGAGCTCCTCCAGCAGACGCTCGGCGGGAAATCTCCCTGTCCGTAGAACCTTGAGCCCGTCCTCTTCTATTGCCACCAGCGTCGAGGGGAGCCCGCCGGGAAGCGTCCCGCCGTCCACCACCGCCGCGTCCTCGCCCGCCAGCAGCTCGGCGGCCGCGTCCGGATCGAGGATCGGCTCGCCGCCGCTGCGATTGGCGCTCGTCGCCGTCAGGCCGTGCCCGAGGGACGCGAGCAGCTCCCGCAGCGCCGCGTGATCCGGCACCCGCACCGCCAGGGTCCGCGCTCCGGCCGAGGCCGGCAGCGGCCGCTCGATCGGCAGCACCGCCGTCAGCGGCGCCGGCCAGAGGGCGAGGAGACGCCCCACTATATAAAGGTTGGCATCCACCCCCAAACCGGCGAGCTGCTCGCGGCCGGCGATCACCACCGGCAGCGCCTTGCCCGCCTCGCGCCGCTTGACCCTGTAGACCGCCGCGACCCCCGCCGGGTTCCGGGGATCGACCCCCAGCCCGTAGCTCGACTCCGTGGGGATCGCCACGATGCCGCCCCGCCGCAGGAGGTCCTGGAGGGGAGCGACGGGATCGCCGAAGCGGAAGACCCTCACCTCCCCGGCCCTCCTCTCCCGGCCTCCCCCCCACCCCTCCGGGAGAGGAGGGAGAAAGACCCCCTTCTTCTCAATCCCCCTCTCTCCCGGCGGTCGGGGGGGAGGATGGGAGAGAGGGGGCAGGGGGAGTGAGGGCTCACTTCTTGCGCCGGGCCGCGCCGGCGATCAGCTCGCGGGCGTGGGAGAGGGAGGTGTCGGTGATCTGCTTGCCGGCCAGCATGCGGGCCACCTCCTCGACGCGGGCCGCGGCGTCCAGCTCCTCCACCCGCACGCTGGTGCGGCCGCCGTCCACCCGCTTGCCGACCTTGAAGTGGAGGTCGCCGTGGCTCGCCACCTGCGGCAGGTGGGTCACGGCGAGGATCTGGCCGCCTTTGGCGAGGCGCTGGAGCTTGGCCCCGAGGGCGGCGGCCTCGGCGCCGCCGATCCCGGTGTCCACCTCGTCGAAGACCAGCGTCGGATGGGCCTTCTCGGTCTCCCCGCGCGAGGCGAGCTGGAGGGCGAGGTGGATGCGCGACAGCTCGCCGCCCGAGGCGATGCGGGCCAGCGGCCGCGGCGGCTCGCCCGGGTTGGGCGCGAACAGGAAGACCACCTGATCGATGCCGTCGCGGCCGAAATCCACCTCCTCGCCGTCGATCACCAGCGGGCTGCCGGTGCGCCGCCGCCGCTCCAGCCCGACGGCGAGGCGGGCGCGGGCCAGCCCGAGATCCTTGAGCTCCGCTTCGATCCGCTCCACCAGGGTCTTGCCCCACGCCTCGCGGGCGGCCGACAGCGCCAGCGCCGCCTCCCGGATCTCGGCCAGGGCGGCGGCGACCTTGCCCTCCAGCTCGTCGCGGTTGTCCGCGTCCCCTGCGAGCTCGGCCAGCTCGGCGGCGATCTCGGCGCGCCGGGCGAGGACGGCTCCCGAGTCGCCGCCGTGCTTGCGGCAGAGGCGCTCGATCAGGGCGAGCCGCTCCTCCACGAAGTCGAGCCGCGCCGGATCGGCCTCCAGGCCGTCGAGCCGCCGCTGGAGTGAGCGGGCGGTCTCCGACAGGCGGATGCGCGCCTCTTCGATCTCCGCCGCCCAGGCAACGGCCTGCGGCTCCCAGACCTCGATCCCGGCGAGCAGCGAGCCGGCCCTGCCCATCCGCTCGACCGCCGCGCCCTCCTCCTCGAACAGCAGGGCGAAGGCGGTGCCCAGCGCGCGGGTGATCGCCTCGGCATTGCGCAGCACGTCCCGCTCGGCCCGGAGCTCCACCTCCTCGCCGGCGCGCAGCCGGGCGGCGTCGATCTCGGCGGCCTGGAAGTGCAGCAGGTCGAGCCGCTCGCGCCGCATGCGGTCGTCCCCCGACAGGCGCTCCAGCCGCTCGGCCAGACGCTCGTGCCGCTCGTGCGCCGCGGCCACCCGGGCGAGGAGCGGTCCGGCCTCGGCGCCGCCGCTGCGGTCGAGCATGGCGCGCTGGAGATCCGGCTGGATCAGCCCCAGCTCGTCGCGCTGGCCGTGGATGCGCAGCAGATACGGGGCGAGGTCGGCGAGCAGCCGCAGCGTCGTCGGCTGATCGTTGACGAAGACGCGGTTCCTGCCGCTGCGCCCGATCTCGCGGCGGACCAGGATCTCCTTGCCCCCGGCCTCAAGCCCGGCCTCCTCCAGCACGGCCCGCCAGCCGTCCCCCGCCGGCTCGAAGACCCCCGAGACGGTCAGCGCCTCGGCGCCGGTGCGCACCATCTCGACGCTCGCCCGCGATCCCGCCAGCAGCGACAGCGAATCGACGACGATCGACTTGCCGGCCCCGGTCTCGCCGGACAGCACGTTGAACCCCGCCCCGAGCTCGACGGCGGCTTCGGCCAGGACGGCCAGGTTGCGGACGTGGATCTCGCGGAGCACGTCGGAAAAAGGTCTCAGCGGATGGTCATGGATGACGGAATCACGGAACGGGGGAAGTCTATCAGAGAGGGCCGGACCGCAGCCGCCCGGGCAGATCGGGCAGATCATTTACGCCGACCGGCGTCGCGAATCTCTCCGCATATCCGCTCTTCGCGAGGAAGGCGTCGAAGTCCTGGATCCCCAGGATCTCCCGGATCGCCTGCCGCTTGTCCCCGGCCCGGTCGTAGTAGGACTTCGTGATCTTGTACCCCATCCAGTACCCGAGGTCGTGCGGGCGCCCCTCGACATCGCTGTAGAGCCAGCCGGCGAAGTCCTTGCCGTGCATCTTCCGCTGGAACTCCGCCCAGAGCTCGGCTTCCCTGGGATCGGCGAACTCGTGGATATGCTGATTGCCATGGCTGCCGGAGATCAGCTCCGCGAGAAAGTCGGCGCTACCCTCGCGGATCGCTTGGCCGAGCAGGGTCTTGGCATCCGGGTACTTCTGCTGAAAGTGGATCAACTCGTGCGCTACGATGTGGGGAATTTGATCGACCGGCTTGATGACCTGGCGCAGCCAGTCGCTCAGTTCCTCCATGGGCGCCTGCGGCGTCCTGCCATTCATCTCCGCCCCGATCAACAGTCCATGGCTAGAGACCGTGCCTCCCGACGTCAGCCGCCCGATCAGAAAATAGACATCCGGAAAGACCGCATCCGGGTACAGGTACTTCAAGGCGTAGAACGAGGCGCGGATGCCTGGCTCCATCGTCCGGATGCGCTGCGTGCTCTCACGGATGGACCGATAGTACTTCGGGTGGGCGCGAAGCGTTTTCGCCAGCTCTTCGGCGCCGCCGATCCGCAAGGCGACGAAGTCCTTTAGGCCCGTCGTCCCCGGCGCCAGATATCCCGCCTCAAAGGGCTGGGCCGGGAGCTCCGGAGCCGCACGGTCGAAAGCGCCCCAGAAGCGATCGATATCGTCGGTGACGATGCGCGCCGCGTCCGGGTCCCGGCTCTGAGCCAGGGCGGCGACTGCCGACCCGAGCAGCAGCAACGCCACAAGGCAGGAGCGCTTCAATGCCTGTCGCATGAGCAATCTTTCCGGGACCCAGGATGCAGCGTAGCACGGCCCCTTCTTCCCGAGCTGCTGCGCTCTCATCCCTACCATGGAGGCACCGGTTCGGCAAGGCTCTCGACGGCGCCGCCGGCTGAGACTATAGTTAAATGGTCTCCGAATTCGACAATATGGAGGCTCCCGATGAAAAGGCGCTGGAGCTTGCGCTGGAACCTGATGGCCCTGCTCGCCACCGCAGCCTGCACCACTGTTCCCGTCCGTCCGCCCGAAGCGAGGCCGCGGCCGCTGCCCGACCGCGTCGTCGTCGACGAGCGGGGGGACGCACGGCTGGAGCGCGAGGAGTGGTTCCTGCGCCGGCGCCGGGAGGCGGACGGCGGAGTCCGCGTGGACGCTTTCGGCCGCGGCGTGCGGAACTGGGAAGCCTGGTCCCTCGATCATCCCAATCCGGCCCTCAAGGCGGGCTCTCCCCTGGGGAACCGGATCTGGCAGGAAGTCGGGCCGAAAAACATCGCCGGCCGCGTGCTGTCGGTCGCCTTCGATCCCCAGAACCACGACGTCCTCTGGGCCGGGAGCGCCGGCGGCGGCCTGTGGCGCTCGGGCGACTTCGGACAGACCTGGAAGCAGATGGGCGGCGACCATCTGCCGAGCCTGTGGATCAGCGCCATCGCGGTCGATCCCAGGAATCCCGACGTGCTCTACATGGGGACGGGCGAAGCCAACTCGAACCTCGGCGGCTACGGCGGTTTCGGCGGCATGCTGAAGACGACCGACGGCGGCCAGACCTTCACCCAGATCAGCCTGAACGAATATGGGTTCTTCCGGACGGTCGTCTCGTCGGCCGATTCAAACCTGGTGCTCGTCGCGGCGGGCAACAGCCTCTACCGCTCGGCGGACGCCGGCGCCCATTTCACGAGGGTCCAGGAGCAGGGGGTCACGGATCTGGCCCAGGATCCCACGAACCCGTCCCGCTTCATCGCCGTGCGGGCCGCCGCCTGGGGCAACCCCGAGAGCGGTCTCTTCGAATCGCTCGACGCCGGGCTGACCTGGAATCCGGTGGGAGCGGGCCTGCCCAGCCCCACCGAGTGGGGCCGCAGCGCGATCGCGTTCGCGCCAGCGCCCTCGCCGGTCGTGCTGCTCGCCATCGGGCAGAAGATCGGCGGCGCCCTGACCCCGGCCCTCTTCCGCTCGCTCGATCACGGCAGGACCTGGTCTCCCCATGCCGTGGACCGCCAGAGCGGCTACTCCGGCGTCGGCTGGTACGGCGCTCACCTCTTCATCGCTCCCGGCGACGAGAGGTTCGTCGCCCAGGCGAACGGCGGCTCCATCCTCGTCTCCCACGACGGCGGGCTCAACTGGACGCTGCCGGGAGGCGACTGGCACGTCGACACCCACGGCATCGCCTTTCATCCCCTCGATCCCGCGCGCATGATCCTGGCGACCGACGGCGGAGTCGCCGTGTCGACCGACGGCGGGTCCACCTTCGTCCGCAGGGACCACGGTTTTCCCACCGTCCAGTTCTACTCCTGCGCGATCGGCCTCGCCGATTCCTCGACCCTCTTCGGCGGCACGCAGGACAACTGGATGGCCGTCTACCGGGGGGCTCCCGGAGGAGTCTGGGAGCCCAGTTACCCGCCCGGATATGGAGACGTCGGCGGCATCACGGTCGATCCGCTGTCGCCCATCGAGGTCTCGACGGTCACCGCGACTGCCAAGGACGTCGGCTACAGCAACGACGAGGGACGCAACTGGATCGCGACGCGGGACAACGGGATTCCCGCCGACGAGGGAGCCCCCTGGGCACCGCGGATGGCGCGCAGCCCTCTCCATCCCGAGCGGGTCTATCTGGGGGCCCGCCGCCTGGAGATCTCCTCCGACAACGGCCGGCACTGGCGGCCGACCGTGGTGCGGCCCGACCTCCAGCAGCAGATCGTGGACATCGCCATCTCGCCGTCCGACGACCGCGAGATCTGGACCCTCTGGTCGGATGCCAGGGTCTTCGTCTCCGAGGACGCCGGCGCGACGTGGCAGGAGCGCTCCCCACCCAACCAGTACCGGAGCGGCAACCGGATCAGCGCCGGCCCGGTCAAGGGCACGGCCTACGCCGCCCTGAGCGGCACGGACGGAGCCCGCGTGTTCCGCTCCCGCGACGGCGGAGCGACGTGGACGGACATCAGCAGTGACCTGCCGCTGCTCGTGATCAACACGATCCTCGCCGATCCGCGCCAGTCCGGACGCCTCTTCGCCTCGACCGACGCCGGCGTCGCCACGTCGGACGACGACGGCGCCACCTGGCAGGACGCGAGCGGCCGGTTGCCGCGCGCGGTCGTGATGGATCTGTGCCTCGATCCGGGCTCCGGCCGCCTCGCCGCCGCGACCTACGGCCGCGGGATCTGGGAGCTCGACACGTCCCCTCCCTGCGCCCCGGACGCCACCACCCTCTGTCTCAACCAGAACCGCTTCGAGGTCAAGGCGAGCTGGGCGGCGCCGGCGAGCTCGGGCGTCGCCAGCGCGGTGCCGCTGACCGCGGACACCGGCTATCTCTATTTCTTCGATCCCAGCAACGTCGAGGCCGTCATCAAGGTGATCGACGGCTGCGGCTTCAACGGCAGCTTCTGGGTCTTCGCCGGCGGCCTGACCAACCTCCAGACCACCCTCACCATCCGCGACCACCAGACCGGCACCGTCAAGACCTATACGAATCCCCAGGGCAAGGCGTTCCAGCCGATCCAGGACACCATCGCCTTCCCGGCGTGCAGCGCGGCGCGGACCGCCGGAGTCACCGGAGTCACTGGAGTCACTAAAGCCGGCCGGTCGGTCTCCGGAACCTCGCTCTTCCTCAACGGCGACCGGTTCAAAGTCGACGCGAGCTGGAAGACGCCGGACGGCAAGACGGGGACCGGCGTTCCCGTCCAGCTCACGAGCGATACGGGGTATTTCTGGTTCTTCGGCGCCGACAACGTGGAGATGGTGGTCAAGATCCTCCGCGGCTGCGGCGTGAACGGCAGCTACTGGGTGTTCGCCGGCGGGCTCACCAACGTCCAGACCACCCTGACGGTCACGGACACGGCGACCGGCAGGATCAAGACCTACGTCAACCGCCAGGGCAGAGCGTTCCAGCCGGTCCAGGACATCAGCGCCTTCCCGGGCTGCTCCCAATAGAAAAGGCCACCCGGACAGGTGGCCTCGATCTCATCACTACCATGGAAGCGCCGGTTCGGCGCCTGGAAGGTTTACGTCAGATCTTCGTGACGTTCTCGGCCGCGGGGCCCTTCTGGCCCTGCACGACGTCGAACTCGACGCGGTCACCCTCGGCCAGGCTCTTGAAACCAGAGCCCTGGATGGCCGAGTGGTGCACGAAGAGGTCCTTGCCTCCGTCCTCCGGCGTGATGAATCCGAAGCCCTTGGTGTCATTGAACCACTTCACTTTACCCGTGTTACGCATTCTCGTTGTCTCTCTTTCTAGCGCCTGAAAAACAGAAAAGGGACCCGCGTTACACCAGGTCCCTTTCTAGATTTCTGGCTTTGGATGCCAGGGAATCACCCATTGACTCCGTGGCAGGACGAAACCATATCGCGTCGTGGCTGGACGAGTCAACCCCCTCGGCGCTCACCAGGTATCACCGGGCCGTGATCCGCTTCACCACCGGCGCCGCCGCCGCCTTCTCCTGGATCGGATCGGCCTTCGCGGCGCGTCCGAGGAGCGCGGCGACCGCCGCCATGGCCGGTCCGTTCTCCTTCGCGTCACGCCCCATTTGCACGTCGATGGCGCCCCGCGTGTGCAGCGAGAGCAGCCAGCCGAGCGGCATCGGGACGGTGTGGGGATATTGCAGCAGGGTGAACGGGATGACCGGCGTGCCGGTCTGCGGCGTGAGCTGCGCGACCGCCAGCACGGCCCGCGAGCCGCGCGTGTTCAGGAGCGCGCGCACCGGCGAGAGGATTTCGTTCGCCCACCGTTCCGGAACGGCGGGCGGCGGGTCCTTGGGCAGGTAACGGATGACCAGCACGTACGGCTTGATCGCGACGTGATTCTGAGCGGCCTTGCCGATGGCGGTGATGATCTCCGCCGCCGTGATGGCGCCGGAGTTGTCGAAGTAGCCGCCGTCGACGACGTGCTCGCAGCGCTTTCCGGGCTTGCAGTCGTACGGCGAGTCCGGAACCCCAAGCGGATTGCGCAGGAAGGTGCCGGCCGGCGAGATGTAGGTGAAGCGCGCGCTGTTGTGCGCCGTCGTGCTGACGCGCAGGTCGAGACCGGCGGCGTCGAAAACGTCCAGCGCGCTCGAGAACTCCGCCGGCGTGATGCGGCAGTTGCTGCCGATCATCCGTTCTCCCGTCTCCACCGCCGTGCCGTTGAGGAAGAGCGACGGCATGCGGTCCTCGCGTCCGCGCAGCAGCGTGAGGAACCCCTGGCCGACCCGATCGTCGCCGTGGTTCGTCGCTTGCCACCCCTGCTGCCATCCCCCTTCCAGCGCGTGCGCGCGGTCGGGAAGGAAGGGGTAGGCGATGAAACGTTGCAGGAAGTCCTGCTGCGTCATCGCCGCGAGCGTCGGCGCCAGCGCGTCGTAGGCGAGCATCTGCTGCGCGGCCGGCCGCAGCTTCGGCAGCGCGCCCGGAGAGTCCATCTGCCGCGTGACGAGCGCCGCATAGGCCGCGGCGCCGACCGAGCCGCCCGAGACGCCGCTGACCGCGAACAGGTGATCGCGGAAGCCCGGGACGTCGTCGTCGAGCGCCGTCAGCACCGCCGCCGTCCAGTACGCGGCGCGGATGCCGCCTCCCTCGGTGGCGACGATGAAGACCGGGTGGACGCCCTCGGCCGGGTAATCGCGGGCCAGACGCGCGCTCCACCGGTCGAACGCCTGCGCCACCGTCGGCCGCTCCTTGACGAGGTTAGAGGTGCCGGCCAGCGTCGGCACGACGTGGTTGTCCGCCCACCGGCTGGAGACCAGCGCGAGGAGCATCAGCATCGTGAGGACCGGCACCCTCGCCTTCTCGCCGGCGAAGACGAGGACGCTGCCGAACGAGACCCAGAGCGCCAGGGACAACAGGACGATGGCCATCGAGCCGAGCCTGCCCGTCTGCTGGACGAAGAGGCACGACGCGAGAAAGAAGACGATGGCGATGGAGAGGCTGATGCCGAGCGCCCACCACGTCGCCGGCGAGAGCTCGTCGAGCCGCTTCTGCTTCATCACGGTCTTGCCGCGTCTCTCGAGCATGCGCCGGCGCAGGACGCAGAAGATGACGAACAGCACCGCGGCCACGGCGAGCCATGCGGCGAGAATCCACAGCGTGTGCAGCGGCTGCTCGCCGCCCCGGCCGTACTCGCGCCCGACGCGGTACAGCGCCGCCAGCATGATCAGGTACGCCAGCACGCCGAGAGCGCGCGGCACGATCATCGCGAGCCGCGGGAACTCGGACGCCGGCGGCACGCCGGGGACCTGCAGGCGCAACAGCGTCCGCGACCAGTACCAGACCTGCAGCGCCAGAAACGTGACCAGTGGAACGAAGAAGAAGCGCTGCAGCGGGTGCGACGACGTGCTCATGTCGAGCGGATCGTTCTCCGTCATCGCCGCGATGATGTCGTGCCCCTGATCCGAGACGATGAAAGCGAAGGCCACCAGGGCCAGCGCGAGAAAGCTGAAGCGGATCGGCAGCAGAAAGAGATAGAGGCGCTTCACGTACGCCCAGGCCGCGGCGAGGCGCGCCAGCCAGGTCCGGTCTGACGGTTGCAATACCGGTTCCGATACCGGTTCCGGCAATGGCTGCGCACCAACGGCGTCGGTCGTCATGGGTCTCTCTCCTGTTCGCGCGTGTCCGTGGACTAGGGAACGTACTCGAACGCGGGCCCCGCGTTGACTCCGGGTTGGCCGGGAAGTGGATTCTTGAGCAATTCCAGCGCCTTGTACTTCAGCTCGAACATCGTGCCCACCGCCGGCAGGAGCAGATCCTTCCGGCCGTCGAAGGCGCTCTGGAGCTGGCGGATCAGGTGGGAGTATGCGGCGTCGACGGCCAGGGAAGCCTGCCGCAGCTCTCCTGCCGGATAGTCCCCGGTCCGCGGGTCGCGCAGCATGGGATAGACCGCCTCGTAGCTCACCGGGAACGGCTCGCCGCGGGGCACCTCGGACAGCGAGAGGGCGAGCCCCTGCCGCTGGCCCGGCTCATAGCGCCGCCCGTACTTGATCTCCATGAAGCGGAAGTAGTGCGCGAGATCGCCGTCGCCGTCGTACATCGAGCAGGTCTCCCCTTCGCCCTGATCGACGATCTGCTCCATCGCCGCCTTCGCCGAGCGCAGATCGTGGACGGCGATGGGCTGCCCGCCGCCGGCGTAGTAATAGATCTCCGGCGGGATCTGCCGTTCGGGGTTCCCCTGGAAGACCTCGCGCTCCCCCAGCTTGTCGACCAGGTGCTCGATACCCTTGATGATGGCCTTGTAGAAGTCCCCCACGGTCTCGTAGGGACCCAGCTCGGCGAGGCGCAGCGGCACGGGAGGCTTCGCGGCGGCCGTCTTCGCGAGGGATTCCATGGCCGCCGGCGGCGGCTCGTACGACGGCTCCTCGATCTTGAGAAAGGTTTCCACCGCCTCCGGCGAGAACGGCAGCAGGTGGACCAGGAAGCTCTCGTTGCCGTCCGGCAGATAGGTGGGATATGTGGGCACGAACCCCGGGTCGGTCATCCGCAGCCGGCCGTCGACCGCGTTGAGGACGTTGGCCGCCAGGATCATGTGCAGCATCTCCTCCACCACCACCGAGCGGATGATCTGTGAGACCTCCTCGTTGGCGCCGGGCTGGAGGGTGTACAGCGCGCAGAGGTACGGCGGGATCACCGACAGCTCGAGCTGCACCGCCGCTTCCAGGTGCCGCTCGAGATCTTCCAGGGTCTCGATCATGGCCGCCGCTCCTCGCCGGTTGGGGCGGACCCGGAGGCCGGCGCATACGCCTCCAGGTCCTTCAGGATCGCGCGCGCCGTCCGGAAGGTCGTGGCCGCCAGGGTCAGGGTGGGATTCGAGGTGCCCATGGTGGGGAAGCTGCCGCAGCCCACCGCGAAGAGGTTCTCGTGGTCCCAGCAGCGCTGCCAGGAGTCCACCACGGAGCTCGCCGGCGTGCTTCCCATGACGTGCGTGCCGGCGAAGTGGCCGGCGCCTCCCCACAGGAAGAGCTGGTTCCGCCAGGTGATCTGCGACAGCAGGCTCTGCGCGGCGTTGGTGCGGTCCGCCATCCCCAGCCACTGGAACAATCGCTCCGCCAGCATGGTGCCCGCGCCCATGCCGGCCAGGGTGTAGTCCGACAGGCCGTACTGGATCACCGGCCGGAAGTTGCCGATCGCGTCGCGGTATTGCGGGTCGATGGTGACGCGGTTGGCGGGGTCGGGAAGCTGCTCGACCAGGAAGCCCAGCCGGATCTGGCGCGAGAGGGTCTCCCGGAGCTGGGCCCGCAGGCGCGACCCGAACAGGTTGCCCTGGCCGACCGCCTGCAGGACCTCGCTCTCCGGCGAGCCGGTCGGCCAGGTCCAGCCGTCGTTGCCGACCTCGACGCGGAACGCCGCGCGCGCCGCCCGGAACTCGCCGCCGCGCAGGTCCTCGATGCCGGAGGTCGACAGGGGGCCGCGGAAGCTGCCCACCGGCTCCGGCATCAGGCCCCAGCGCAGCAGCACGGGGTGATCCATCAGGTTGCGGCCGAGCTGGCCGCTGGTGCCGGCGAGATTGGAGGCCAGCAGGAGCTTGGCGTTCTCCACCGCGTGCGCGGCCAGCACGTAGACCCGACCGCGAGCGACCTGGGTGGTATACGCGGGCGAATTGGGGCTCTCATAGGCCTTGTACTCGATGCCGAGGATCCTGCCGCCGGCCGGATCGGCGAGCACGCGCGAGGCCACGGCCTGGGTCCGCACGGTCAGCCGGTCGCCGTCGGCGTGGACCAGGGTCTTGAGGGCGTTGTACTTGGCCTGGATGGGACAGATCGGCACGCAGGCGCTGTTGCCGGCGCAGCGCTGCCCCAGGTCGCGGGCCAGATCCTGGCCCCGGGGCCGCGGGTCCACGGCGCCCACCGGCCGGTAGCCGCGGTCCTGCCCGTCCCTGGGCTCGCGACCTTTCGGATAGCGGTAATTCGCGTTGGGAATCGAGTTGCGGCCCTGGGGCGTGCTGCGGACCTTCAGCTCGCGCGGCCTGCCGTCGAGGTCGACGCTGCGGCCGTCGATGACCTGGCCCAGAACCTGATCGGACCAGCTCTGGGGGATCTTGTGCATGGGGTAGACGTAACCCTTCGGAAACGTGATCCCCAGGTACTCCTGCTCCTCCACCTCGGCGGCGACGCCGATCTCCATCTCGGCCAGCCCGTAGTCGTCGCGGAGATCGCCGTAGGCGAACGGCCAGTCCCGCCCGACGCCGAAGCGGGAGCGCAGCTCGAAGTCCTCGGGCAGCATGCGCAGGCAGGTGCCCAGCCAGTGCAGGGTGGTGCCGCCGGCCGTGCGGGTGTAGGTGCTGCCGTAGGCCACCGGGCCGTCCTGCACGAAGTAGCCGGAGCCGGGGATGCCGATGGCGAGCACGTCCGGCTGCGGCGCGTCCGGATTGTAGGGATAGGGGGACTCCGGGACCTTGGCGAGCGCCGTATAGAAGGAATTCAGGTTGCTCAGGTAGCCGTCCCAGGTCATTGCCGTGGCGGTGCCGGCCTCCAGCAGGAGCACGCTCCGGCCGCCTTGAGTGAGCACCTTGGCGAGGATGGCGCCGGCGATCCCCGCGCCCACGATGACGACGTCGTAGTCTTCCATCATGACGATGACCTCGCGGGGGGCAGCGCCCAGGTGCCGAACCCGGGCTGGTGGGCGCCCTGGGGATGGGTCTCGCCGGCGGCCCACATCAGGCCCTGCTGATACGACTCGGCGCTCACCACCCGGGTGACGTCGCTGGGCGAGATGCCGTACGCGTCCCGCCAGAGCTGCGACATCTCGTACCAGTTGCCCACGTACCAGAGGGTGATCAGGTTGCGGGCGACCTGGCCGAGCCGGGGATCGCCCAGGATGCGCGTGCGCATCGCCGTCTCCAGGTCGCCGCCGCCGTGGCTCACCGCGCGGAACGTCGCGAGCAGATCGCCCATGACGCCCTCGCCCACCGCGCCGCGCACGGTGCCGTAATAGAGCGCGGCCATGCCGGTCCCGAGCAGCTCGACCTCGGAAAAGCCGGTCAGGACCACGGAGAGATCGATGAACGTCCGGAGGTCCGGCGCCTCGTCGGCCATGCGGTCTGTCCTTTCAACAGGTGGTGGTCTTACTTTACCGGATGTGCAAGCGGTTCGCCAGGGGTTGGCGCGCTATGATAGGAGGCACGATCAAATCACCCCCGGCGTAGAAAAATGCTCATGAACCGATTCTGGATCCTGGGAGCTCTCCTCCTCGCCGCGGCCTGTGCCGGCCGGCCGTCTCCCTCCCCACGGACGCGGCCGCAACCGGTTCCCGATCACCAGATGGTCGAGCCCGACGGCCGCCGCCGGCTGGAGCGGGAGGAGTGGCTTCTGCGGCAGCGCCAGGGAGCCGACGGCACCGTGCCGGTGGACGCCTTCGCGCGCGAAACGCGGAGCTGGAAGGCCTGGTCCGCCAGCCATGCAGGGCTCCCGGAAAAGGCCGCCGGCGGCTCGCCCCTCAACGGCCGGGTCTGGCGGGAGATGGGCCCCCGCAACATCGCGGGCCGCGTGCTCTCGGTCGCCTTCGATCCCGGGGATCCCGACGTGCTCTGGGCCGGCAGCGCCGGCGGCGGCCTGTGGCGGTCGGGGGACTTCGGGCAGACCTGGCTGCAGGTGGGCGGCGATCACCTGCCGAGCCTGTGGATCGGCGCCCTCGCCGTCGATCCCAGGGACCCCAGGGTGATCTACATGGGCACCGGCGATCCGAACACCAATCTCCACAGCTTCGGCGGCTTCGGCGGCCTGCTGAAGACGACCGACGGCGGCGCGACCTTCCGGCCGATCCCGCTCGGCGAATCCGCCTTCTTCCGCACCATCGTCTCCACGGCCGACTCGAAGCTCGTGCTGACCGCGGCGAAGACCGGCCTCTACCGGTCGGCGGACGCCGGCGGGCATTTCACCAAGACGTTGACGGGGGAGATCACGGATTTCGTCCAGGACCCCAAGAACCCCTCCCGGTTCGTGGCCGCGCGCGCCACGACGTACCTCAGTCATGCCGACAGCGGCCTCTTCGAGTCGCTGGACGCGGGCGCCACCTGGCATCCCCTGGGAACGGGTCTTCCCGATCCGATCCACTGGGGCCGCGCCGCCCTCGCCTTTCCACCGTCCCCCTCGCCGCTGCTGTACCTCGCCCTCGACCTCTATGACGGCCCGCTGGCGTCGAGCCTGTTCCGCTCGACCGACAACGGCAAGACCTGGGCTCCCTATGCGACGGCGAACCAGAAGGGCTACGCCGGCCTGACCTCCTACGGCGCCCACCTCTACATGCCGCTCGACGAGAGCTTCCTCGTGCAGGCCAACGGCCTCGCGGTCCAGGTGTCGCGGGACGGCGGCCTGACCTGGACGCGGCCCGGCGGCAACTGGCACGTCGACACCCACGGCCTCGCCTTCACTCCCCACGCCTTCAACCGCATGGCACTCGCCACCGACGGCGGGGTCGCGGTCTCGGCGGACGGCGGCGCCAGCTTCCAGCGCGTGGACCGCGGTTTTCCCACGGTCCAGCTCTACTCCTGCGCGATCGGGCTCAACGACGGAGTCAGCCTCTTCGGCGGCACGCAGGACAACTGGATGACGGTCTATCGCGGAGCGCCCGATGGCGCCTGGGACTACACCTATCCGCCCGGCGTGGGCGACGTCGGCGGCGCGACGATCAATCCCGCCCACCCCAACGAGATCTCGGCGGCGACCGCCTACGCCTTCGACGTCGGCTACAGCGCCGACGAGGGACGCACCTGGGTCGCCACGCGGCGCAACGGCATTCCCGCGGACGATTTCTCCAGTTGGGTGCCCCGCCTGGCGCGCAGCCCGCTGCACCCAGAGCTCGTCGCCCTGGGAGCCCGCCGCCTGGAAAAGTCCACCGACGGCGGCCAGAGCTGGCAGCCGATCACCATCCGGCCCGTCGCGATTTTGCCGGTCAATACTGTGGTCTCCATCGTCGACACCGCCTTCTCGCCCGCCGGCGACGCCGAGGTCTGGACTCTCTGGTCGGATGGAAAGGTTTTCGTCTCCGCGGACGCGGGCGCGACGTGGCAGGACCGTTCGCCTCCCGCCGCGGTCGCCGGCGCGCGGGCCGGCAACCGGATCAGCGCCGGTCCGGTCCAGGGCACGGCGTACGCGGTCCTCGGCGGCACGACCGGACCGCGCCTGTTCCGCAGCCGCGACGGCGGCGTCACCTGGACCGACATCGGTCACGATCTGCCGGACGTCGCGCTCGACGCCGTGCTCGCCGATCCTCGCGCCGACGGACGCCTGTGGGTCGCGACGGACGCGGGCGTTGCAATGTCCAGCGACGACGGCGCGACCTGGCAGGACGCCAGCGGCGAGCTGCCGGGCGCGATCGTCTTCGATCTCTGCCTCGATCCGGCCTCCGGCCGCATGGCCGCGGCGACCTACGGCCGCGGCATGTGGGAGCTCGAGCCGCCGCCGCCCTGCGCGTCGGACGCCGCCACGCTCTGCCTCGGCAACAACCGTTTCGAGGTCAAGATCGACTGGGCGACGCCCACGAGCGGCCAAGGCCATGCCTACGCCGTGCCGCTGACGGCCGACACCGCGATGTTCTATTTCTTCGATCGCGCCAACATCGAGGCGGTGGTCAAGGTGATCGACGGCTGCAACTACAACAACCATTTCTGGGTCTTCGCCGGCGGCCTGACCAATCTGCAGACCACCGTCACCATCCGCGACGCCGTGACGGGCGACAGGAAAACGTATACGAATCCGCAGGGAACGGCGTTCCAGCCGATCCAGGACATCGACGCCTTCTCAGGCTGCGACGCGCCGGCCGGATTGCCGTGAAGACTCGCTGGATTTTCCCCTACTCCCGCGGCCCGTTGAACGTCGAGGGGATGAACTCCGCATCCTCCTGCGCGCGGCGCTCGAAGGCCAGGAAGTCGTAGTAGCCGCAACGGCTGTTGCCGGGGTAGTCGCGGCAGATCTCGGGCCGCGCCTCGTAGACGGTGCAGCGGCGCGTCTCGCGGTCCATGAACTTGCAGATGGTGCCGTAGATCTTGTCCGGCTGGTGGCGGAGGATGATCTCGCCAGGCTCCTCGCTCTTCTTGGTAAACTTCCGCGCGACGATCTCGTGATCCAGGCCCAGGTGCAGCGCCAGACGGCGGACGTCGGAGTCCTGGACCGGGATGCGCGGGTAGGAGCAGCAGTACGAGGGGCAACGGTCGCAGCAGTAGAAGTTGGCCATGGTGAAGGTCCCTCGATCAGTGTATCCGTTTCGAGGGGAATGTCCACTCCGGAGGTCCGATATGAACGGCAAGATCGCGCTTCTTCTCAACGTCCTGCTCTTCCTCGCTGCCGCCGCGCGGCCGGCCGAGCCGCCGCCCGCCGAGGCGGCAATGGCAATGCTGCCGGTGCCGGAGAGCATCGCGGCGCAGGGCGTGCCGCCGATCCCGGCGCAGAGCGTCGAGGCGCTGCTGCCGTACGAGAACATCCGCGCGGCGGTCCTCGCGAGCTGGCATCCCACGGAGCGCCGCCTGCTGATCCGCACCCGTTTCGCGGAGACCCCCCAGCTCCACGAGGTGGCGATGCCGCTGGGCGCGCGCACGCAGTTGACGTTCTATCGCGATCCCGCGGGCGAGGGCCTGTACCGGCCGAACGACGCCAACCAGATCGTCTATTCGCTCAATGTGGGGGGCGCGGAGAATTTCCAGCTCTTCCTGCTCGATCGCCGCACCGGCCGCTCGCGGCGCTTCACCGACGGCGCTCATCGCTACACGTCGCCGCGCTGGTCGAACGACGGCAAGCTCCTCACCTACGCGAGCAACGCCCGCAACGGCCGCGACATGGACGTCTACGTGGCCGATCCGTCGGCCGCCGGCAGCGAGCGGCGGGTGACGGCGGCCCCGGGCGCCTGGTCGCCGCTCGACTGGAGCCCGGACGGCAAGCGCCTCCTGCTCTCCGAGTACGTCTCGGCCAACGAGGCCTATCTCCACTGGGTGGACGTCGCGGGCGGGCAACTCCATGCGATCACGCCGCGCGCCACGCGCAGGGACGCGCCGCTGGTCTCCTATCAGGGCGGCCGCTGGTCGGCGGACGGCGGCTCGGTCTACACGCTCTCGGACCGCGACGGCGAGTTCCTGCGGCTGGTCCGCCTGGATCTGGCGACCGGGGCCTCGACGGTGCTGTCGGGCGCCGTGCCCTGGGACGTGGAACAGTTCGAGCTGTCGGACGACGGCCGCGTGCTCGCCTTCTTCACCGACGAGGACGGCGTCAGCAAGCTCCACCTGCTCGACGCCATGACCGGCGCGGCGCTCCCCTCGCCCGAGCTGCCGGCCGGCGTGGGCGGCGCCCTGGTCTTCCGTCCCGGCTCGCACGAGCTGGGGTTCGACCTCAGTTGGGCCCGCTCGCCCTCGGACGTCTACAGCTACGACCCGGGCACGCGGCGGCTCGAGCGCTGGACGGCGAGCGAGACCGGCGGCATCAATCCGGACTCCTTCGCGGTGCCGGAGCTGATCCACTTCCCCACCTTCGACAGCGCGGGCAGGAACGGTCCCCGGCGAATGATCCCGGCCTTCGTGTATCGGCCGGCGGGCCCGCCTGGCCGCTCGCAGGGTCGCCGGCCGGTCTACATCAGCATCCACGGCGGACCGGAGGCGCAGTCGCGGCCGCAGTTCCTGGGGAGCACGAGCTACCTGGTCGACGAGCTGGGCGTGGTGGTGATCTATCCCAACGTGCGCGGCTCGAGCGGCTACGGCAAGGGCTACCTGAAGCTGGACAACGGCCGGCTGCGCGAGGATTCGGTCAAGGACATCGGCGCGCTGCTCGATTGGATCGCCACCCAGCCGGACCTCGATCCCGCGCGGGTGATGGTGGCCGGCGGCTCCTACGGCGGCTACATGACGCTCGCCGCCATGACCTTCTACAGCGACCGCCTGTGCTGCGGCTGGGACTCGGTGGGGATCAGCAACTTCGCGACCTTCCTCAAGAACACGCAAGGCTATCGCCAGGATCTCCGCCGCGCCGAGTACGGCGACGAGCGGGACGAGTCGATGCGCGCCTTCCTCGAGGGGATCGCGCCCGTCAACCACGCCAGGCAGATCACCAGGCCGCTGCTGGTGACCGGGGGAGCGAACGATCCGCGGGTGCCGCTCGCGGAGTCGGATCAGATCGTGGCGGCGGTCAAGAGCAACGGCGTGCCCGTCTGGTATCTCGTCGCCAGGGACGAGGGGCACGGGTTCGCCAAGAAGAGCAACTCGGATTA
>DASWRX010000003.1:0-3174 GCA_036402955.1 Thermoanaerobaculia bacterium | reverse complement strand
GGAGTCCCGGCGACGCTCCAGACGCCGGTCGCCGGATCGGCCGTCATGGCGTAGACCGTGTCCGTGGTGGCCGGGTTCGAGTCGCTGAAGAGGTGGAGGTTGACCGAGCGGGCCGTGGGCGCCCACACCCGCAGGGTGGGCGTCCGGCTGGGATCGCCGGCCGCGAAGGTGGCGCCCAAGGGGCCGTTGTAGGCGTAGCGGTCGTCCAGCACGCCCTGGATCTGGAGGCCGGTGGCATCCACCAGGGCGCCGCCGCCGTCCTTGGCGTCGACGGCGATCTGCCCCTTGAGCGCTTCGGGCACTTCGGCCAGCCGGCTGGCCGGGACGTGGAAGGCCTGGTAGCCGGCGATCTGCGGGAACTTCTGCTGGACCGCGGCGGAGAGCCCGGCCGGATCCCAGGTCAGCGGGATCGTGGTGCCGCCGGTGACGCCGTTGGGATCGAGGGCGAGGCCGCCGGCCGCGTCGTAGTGCAGCGAGATGTTCCAGGCGGCCGACGCCGCACCCGGGTTCCAGGCGATGGTGTCCGCCGTCACCCAGTAGGCTTGAGTCCGGCCGATGTTGCCCTTGGGAGCTCCGCCGGCGCTCACGGTGAGGACGTGGGTCGTGGCGTTGTAGGAGAAGAAGATCTCGACGCAGGCCTGCGGCACCGAGAAGGAGATGTTGGCGCCGTTGGGAGCGCCGCCGGCGCCGTAGTTCTCGTCCCAGCTCTCATTGATCGCGACTTTCGTCTCATAGTTGCCCGGCGGGATGGCGTGGGTCGAGAAGGTGTAGACCCCATCGCCGTCCGGATCCTCGAGCCAGGAGCGCAGGCAGTCCGGCTGCCAGTCCCCGGAGCAGCCCAGGAAGTGCTGGTAGCTGCCGGGCGCCGTGGCGATCACGGCGTTCCTGTTGCTGGTCACCCAGTGCGTCGCGTCATCGTAATAGAACTTGACCGCGGACGGCGAGGGCAGCGAGAGGGCGAGGTTGGACCCGCCCGGCTGCGCGTTGGCGCCGTAGTTGACGTCCCACGAGTCGTTGAGGGCCGCCTTGTACTCCCAACCGCCGGCGGGAAGGTTGAACGTCCCCTGCCAGACGCCGTCGGTGGAGTCGTAGGTCAGGTGGGTGTTGGCGCACGCCGGCTGCCAGTCGTCCGGGCAGCCGAGCTCGGACTGGAAGCTGCCGGGAATGGTGACGCTGGCCGGCTGGGCCGCGCCGCTCCCAGAGCCGGCGGCGATGGTGAGGACGTGGGTGTTGGAGTCGTAGGTGAAGACCGTCGCCGCGCAGTCGGAGGCCACGGTGAACGGAATGTTGGCCCCGTTCGCCGCGCCGCCGGCACCGTAGTTCACCGTCCAGCTCTCGTCGAGGGCGACCTTGGCCTCATAGTTGCCGGCCGGGATCGCGGTGGTGGTGAAGGTGTAGATGCCGTCGCCGTCCGGGTCCTGGAGCCAGGAGCGCAGGCAGTCCGGCTGCCAGTCGCCCGGGCAGCCCAGGAAGTGCTGGAAGCTGCCGGGGGCCACGGCGATCACCGCGTTCTTGTTGCTGGTGATCCAGTGGGTCTGGTGCGAGTAGTAGAACTTGACGCTGGCGGCGGCGGGGAGGTTGAGGGCGAGGTTGCCGCCGTTGAGCTGGGCATGATCGCCGTAGTTCTCCGTCCAGCCGTTGTTGAGGGCCGCCTTGTACTGATACCCGCCGGCCGGGACGTCGAAGGTCCCCTGCCAGACGTCGTCGACGGCGTCATAGGTCAGGTGCGTCGCGGCGCAGTCGGGCATCCAGTCGTTGGCGCAGCCCAGCTCGGACTGCAGGTCGCCGGCGACGGTGACGGACGCCGGCGCCGGCGTATTGGCGAGGGCGGCGGGGCCCAGCGCGAGGACCAGCGCGGTGAGCAGGAGCGCCGCGAGACTCCAGGGCGCGCTGGTGCGCGATCGGAACGGGAGATTGGACATGGGGGACCTCCTGACCGGGTAACTTTAGCACCTTCGATCGAGGATAGGCGTCTGCGGATCGGGAGGAAACACCCGTTCGGGTGGGGGGTGAGACCAGATCCCGTCTCCCGGTCTGGTGGTAAACTCAACATTGAAGCCGAGACTCCGCGGGGCGCGATTTCCCCTGGCGTGCCCTTTCGGGGAAAGGATGATATGTATGGCGGCGATTCCCCTGCAGCGCGATATCCATTATCCGGAATCAGACGGCCAACCGATGGCGGAGACCGAGATCCACCTGGACGTCACGATCGACCTGATCCAGGGTCTGCGCCGCCGCTATCGTGACGTGCCGGACGTCTACGTGGTGGGGGACATGTTCCTCTACTACGTTCAGGGCGATCCCCGCTCCGTGGTGTCGCCGGACGTCTTCCTGGTCCATGGCGTGCCGAAGACCCCCCGCCGGCGGATCTACAAGCTCTGGGAGGAAGGAAAGGCGCCGAGCCTGGTCATCGAGGTCACCTCGGACAGCACCCGCGACGAGGACGTCCGCAAGAAGAAAAAGATCTACGAGATGCTGGGAATCGAGGAATACTTCCTCTTCGATCCCCTCGGCGACTATCTCAAGCCCCGGCTTCAAGGCTACCGTCTCGCCGAGGGACCGTCTGGTAAATACCAGGCGATCCCTCCCTCCGTGAACGGCGCGCTGCCCAGCCGCGTGACCGGGCTGATCCTGCGGCCGGAAGACTCGGGGTTGCGCCTGGTGGACGCCGGGACCGGGGAGGGCCTGCCCTGGGACAACGAGCTCGAGGACTGGGCGCGGGCCGCCGAGGCGCGGGCGGAAGCCGCCGAGGCCGAGCTCGCGCGGCTGCGGCGGGAGTTGGATCGCCGCTGATCGGGACCCGCGGGACCTTCCGCCTTTCCGCGACGATACGCTAGACTCCCTGACTCTTCCGGGGGGCTCCACGGTCCCCGGTGGTCGTCCCTTGTCCGATCCCATGCCCGAGACTGCTCTCCCTGCCGATCCCCAGAGGCCGGCGCTCCGCGCCTGGCTGCCCTGGCTCGCCCTGGCGGTCCTGGCCCTGCTGCTGTATTTCGGCGGCCTGGGCGGCATGGCGCTGCTGGAGCCGGATGAGGGCCGCTACGCGGAGATTCCCCGCGAGATGCTGGTCCGCGGCGACTTCGTGACGCCGCACCTCAACGGCGTGCTCTATTTCGAGAAGCCCCCCCTCTACTACTGGCTGAACGCCGCGGCGCTGGCCGTGCTCGGCGATCG
>DASWRX010000002.1:0-17221 GCA_036402955.1 Thermoanaerobaculia bacterium | reverse complement strand
CGCTCCTTGCGCCGCGAGTTGGCCTGGACGATCTCGGCCAGCTTCTCCTTGCCGGCGCCGGAAGGGCCGGTGATCAGCACCGGGACGTCGCCGCGGGCCACCTGGAGGGCGAGGGTGACCACGGCGTGCATCTTCCCGCTCGCCCACACGGCGCCGCAGAGGTCGTTCCCCTCGGCGAGGTCCTCCCAGCTCCGCCGGGCGCGGCCGCGCAGGCGTGCGTTCTCGAGCTGCAGCTCGCGCAGCCGCAGCAGGTTGCGCGCCGAGGCGAGCAGCTTCTCATCGTCCCAGGGCTTGGCCAGGTAATCGCTCGCCCCCTCCTTGACGATCTGCACGGCGGTCTCGAGCGAGGTCCAGGCGGTGAGCAGCAGGACGGGCAGCCCCGGGTCCCGCCGCTTGATCTCGCGGAACAGGGCGATCCCCTCCTCGCCGGAGGTCGCCTCGGGGCTGAAGTTCATGTCCTGCACCACGATGCCGATCTCCGGCGCGGCCCGCGCCGCGTCGTCGTCGAGCCGCCGCAGAGCGTCCTCCGGCGAGCGCGCCACGGCGCACGGCATCCCCCGGATCTCGAACAGGACCTGGAGGGCGGTGACGACGGCGGGCTGGTCTTCGACGATCAGGACCTTGAGCATGGCGTTTGCCTTCGGGGCCCGCGGGCAGGATAGCAGGTCCGCCGCGTCCCCTCGGGGCGATCCGGCGGCACTACCCTATCGGGATTTCAGAATTCTCTGATCTCCCCTCAAGGAGACTTCAAGCCCTATGCGTAAAAAGATGCTGCTCCTGGCCCTCTCCCTCGCCGCCGCCGCCGCCTCGCTCACCACGCCCAGCGCCGTGGCGGGCGGCACCCACGCCTGTCCCCGCTGTACGACCTACGCCGACGGCTCCCAGTGCTGCGTGAGCTGCGTCTGCAACTCGTCCGGGTTCCCCATCGCCTGCACCAACAACTACTGCCCGCCGGCCGGCGGCGGGGTCTAGGGCGCCACGATCGTCGGCAGGCGTAGGGGCGCAGCATGCTGCGCCCCTACAACCTCGTCCTCCGCTCCTCACACGTTCCGAGTCGCGATCGCCGGCGGCACCCGCCCGCCTCTCAAAGCCGGCCCCGATGAATTGCTCGCGAGCTCGGGAGGAGAGGGACCGGCGTAGCCGGCAGACAAAAAAAGAGCGCGCAACCAGATGTCGCGCGCTGAGAGAGGAGGTCTCCGCGAGGCCGGGCGTACCAGCCTCTAGCGCGTCATGACAACCGCGTGCGGAAACCGCTTCCCTTATAAGTTGCCGCACCCCCGGTTTTTTTGACACCGAATCCAAACTTTCTTCGACGAACTTCGAGAAGGGGCCGCGGGCACCGTCCTCAAAGCTGGACTCGGGGGGTCTCAGGCGCACCGGCGGACCGGCACGAAGACGTGTGCCGGGGCCGGAGCGTTCAGCTCCAGCACCGCCACGTTGTCCGGCACGGTCCGGCGGTTGCGGTTCCGGTTGGACACGTAGGCCCAGACGATCAGCGCCAGCACGATCAGCGCCAGGAGGATCACCCAGACGGGGATGCCCTTCTTCCGTTCGATCTTGATCTCAGCCATCGCGAGCACCTCCTGCTGGAAGAGCGGTCAGGGTCTAGTACCGGAACACCGCCGCCATCGCCTGCCCGTCGGGCACCTCCTGCTGCGGGACGGCGAAGACCCTGCCGCCGTTCAGGAACGTCTGTTCCGCGGCGAGGCTGAGGAGATCCTCGCCACCGCCGGCCTGCTCGTCCTGGTTCTCCTCCAGGCGGACCTCCCGCAGCCGTTCGTCGTACCTCCCCCACAGGCGGACGCCGCGGGCGACGAACAGGGTGTCGATCCGCCCGTCGTGGGCCGCCGGCAGGATCTCGTCGTAGCGGCTGGAGGCGCGGCCGGTGCCGAGGAGATCGCCGTAGAGCTCCGCGGCCTTGCGCCGGCCGGCCGTCAGCACGGGCTCGACGATCTCCCAGGCCTTGTCGCGCAGCTCCTCCGGCGAGAGACCCTCGGCGCTGCCGGTCAGCCCCTCGTCCAGGACGTGCGGGAGCTCCGTCGTCTCCTTGTAGCGCGGCAGGAGGTACTCGACCCCGGCGAGCACCACGGGCGCCTCGCGGTCCATGTGCTTGACCAGGGCCTTGTCCGCCAGGTTGAAGAACTGCACGATCTCGGCCTTCAGGTTGTCCTCGCCGGTACCGTGGCCGTGGAAGATGGGCGAGCGCGCGATCGCTTTGGCGCCGACGCTGGGTTGCTGGAACTGCGAGTACTGCCGGGTCAGGTTTCCCATGGCCTCGTTGAAGCCGCGGGGGATGTCCGGCGGCAGCGCCACCTCCTCGGCCCGGTGGCGGGTCGCCGCGATCAGGCGGATGTTCTTGAGGCTCAGCACGAGGACGTAGAACGGCGCGTCCTCCGCGAGCAGCGAGAACAGGGGCTTGAGATGGAAGCGGTCGCCCACCACCGCCAGCTCGTCGAAGGCGGCCGGCAGCCGGTAGGCGCGGAAGGCCTCGGGGGTCCGGAAGAGCGCCAGGCCGTCGCTCGCCTCCTGCCAGAAGGCCTGATCCTCGACCAGCTCGCGGACCGGGGCCATCATCTCGGTGGCGCCGGCGCTCTCCATCCCGGTGGCCTCGAGCCGCTCCTGGACGGAGCGCAGCAGGTTCTTGAGCCGGATGGGGTTCTGTTGGGTCTCCGCTCCGGCCCGGAAGGTCGGCATGTAGATCGAAACGCGGGGACGGCCCGGCAGCGTGAGGAGATCTCGGATCTCTTCGCGGGTGATCGTGCTCAGGCGGGAGGCCTGAACGTCGTCCTGGGTCAATGTGGCCATGGGCACCTCCTGGCGAGTTTGAAATCGGTCCCGCCGTACGTCCGTGGCGGGCGAGACCGGGCTGTCCCAGGTTTTCGAGCAAGGGACGTGCCGCGCAGGAAGGAAAAGGGGGGCGGGACCTCGAGCGGGAGGCCCGCCGGTGGCAGGCTAATCCGGAGGAGGCACGCAGTTCGTCGTGCAGGTGCCGCAGTTGTAGTGCGCCGGGTTGGTGCCGCAGCGGACCACGGTGCACGGCTGGGACTTGGTCGTGGTGCAGGCCCGGCAGACGCCGTAGGCGATGCAGACGTCCGACTTGGCGGGCCGCACCGCCACGGTGGTCATCAGGACCGCCGCGGCCACGAGCAGAAGCTTGAATCGGGTCATGAAGGTTCTCCTTTCGTAAGAGAAGCCCGGGCTGGGCTCCAAGAAAGAGAGTGCTCCGGGCGCAGCATGCTGCGCCCTACGGCATCGGCGCCAGGCTCCGCCGCCGCAGCTTCTTCGCTCCGTACACCCCTACCAGCAGCACCGCGCCGAGCAGGATGATCGCCGGCCCCGAGGGGAGGTCGTAGTCGAAGGAGAGGACGAGGCCGCCGAGGGTGATGCCGACGCCGATCGCCACCGATCCGAGCAGCACGCTCCGCAGGTCCTTCCACAGCATCATGCTGATCACCGGCGGGATCGTCAGCAGCGCCACCACCAGGATGATCCCCACCACCTGGATCAGGATGACCACCGACAGGGCGATCATCCCCAGCAGCAGCGACATCAGGAACCGCACCTGGACGCCGCGCACCCGTGCGAACACCTCGTCGAAGGCCACGGCCACGATCCCCCGGAAGAAGAGGAAGAGGGTGACCAGGACCGAGGCGGCCAGCGCCAGGATGGCCAGGAGGTCGCGGCGGGTCACCAGCAGGATGTTGCCGAACAGATAGGTCATCAGGTTGGGGGCGTAGCCCGGGGTCTTGTAGACGAAGACCACGCCCACCGCCATGCCCACCGCCCAGAGGACGCCGATCAGGGCATCGTAGGAACGGATCGTCTCGCGGTCCACCGCGCCCAGCGCCAGGGCGCAGGCGAGGGCCACCGGGATGGCTCCCAGCAGAGGATCGACCCCGAGGAAGAAGCAGATCCCCATGCCGCCGAACGCGGCGTGGCTGATGCCGTCGCTGATGAAGGCCAGCTTCTTGACCACCACGAAGGTGCCGATGACGCCGCAGAGGACGCTCGCCAGCACGCCGGCGAGCACGGCGTTGCGCAGGAACTCGTAGGACAGGGCGTCGAGGAAGCCGGGCATCGGGATCTTTCAGGAACCCTCAGTGATGGTGGTCGTGCAGCACGCGGTGCGGCACGCCGTGGGTCACCAGCTCGACGGGACAGCCATAGACCTCCTCCATCACCTCCCGCGAGAGCTCGGGATCGCCGTGGTAGAAGAGCTTGCGGTTGATGCAGGCGATCCGCCGCACCATCGGGGCGAGGGAGGTGACGTCGTGGGTGACCACGACGACGGGGATCGTGCGGTTCAGGTCCTCCAGCAGCCCGCGCAGGGTCTCGCGCGACTCGGCGTCGATCGAGGCCGTGGGCTCGTCGAGAAAGAGGATCTCCGGCTCGGAGACCAGGGAGCGGGCGATCAGCGCCCGCTGGAGCTGACCGCCGGAGACCTCGGCGACGTGCGAGCGGGCGATGGCCGCGAGGCCGAGGCGCTCGATCACCCGCTCGGCGGCGGCGCGGTCGTCGCGCGAGTAGGGGCGCAGCAGCCGGCGGTGGCCGAGCCGGCCCATCAGCACCATCTCGAAGATGCGCAGGGGAAAGTCGCGGTCGAAGGTGGAGAACTGCGGCACATAGCCCAGCCGCCCGCGGGGATCGCTCCCGGAGGGAAGGCGGTAGAGCACCTCGCCGGACCACGGCCGCACGAGCCCCAGGATCGCCTTCAGCAGCGTCGTCTTGCCGCCGCCGTTGGGACCGATGATCGCCAGGAAGTCGCGCGGCTGGATCTCCAGGCTCACGTGGTCCAGCACCACCTCGCGGCCGTAGCCGAAGGTGAGGTCCCGGATTTCGACCAGGGGTTCAGGCATGGGGGAGCGCCTCCTGCAGCTCTCTCGCGACCCGGCGCAGGTTGCCGAGCCAGTCCGGGTCCTGGGGATCGGCGACCAGCACCCGGCCGCCCACGGCCTCGGCGATCACCTGCGCGCTCTTGCGGGGAAAACCGGCCTGGACGAAGACGACCTTCACCTTCTCCCGCCGCGCGCGGTCGATGAGCTGGATCAGCCGCTGGGCGCTCGGCTCCTTGCCCTCGGCCTCGATCGCCACCTGCTCCAGCCCGTACTCGCGGGCGAAGTATCCCCAGGTGGGGTGATAGACCATGAAGCGGTCGCCGCGAGTCCCGGCGAGACGCTGGCGGATCTCGCGGTCCAGCGCGGCGACGTCCGCCTCGAAGCGCTGGAGGTTGGCGCGGTACTCGGCGGCGTGGGCCGGGTCGATCTCCACCAGGGCGGCGGCGATGTTGCGCGCCGCGACGGCCACGGTGTCCGGCGCCACCCAGACGTGCGGGTCTCCGCCGGCCCCCGCGGCCCCCGCGGCATGCCCGTGCTCGTCCTCGTCCCCTTCTCCGTTCCCCGCGATCAGCCGCATGCCGCGCGACATGTCCACCACGCGGATGCCGGGGAGGTCCCGGAGCACGCCGGCGAGCTGCACCCGCTCGAACTCGAAGGCGGGATGCCCCACCGCCACATAGAGCCGCGCCCGGCTGAGGGCCGCGACCTGCCGCGGCGTGAGCGGATAGTCCACGTGGGAGTAGCCGGGCGGGATCATCACGTCCACCCGCACGCGATCGCCGCCGATCCGCCGCACGAAATAGGCCTGCGGCGGCACGCTGACGGCGACGCGGAGGCGGCCGCCGTCCGCCCCGGACCCCGCCGGCAGGACCGGGCGGCAGGCGGCGAGGACGAGCGCCACGAGGAGGAGGGAAGCCTTCATCGCCCGAGATCATATGCGGTTCACCGCGTGATCCCCCTCTATCATCTACCTCCATCATCTACCTCTATAATCCCCCTCATGACCACCACCACACCGCAGCAACGCATCGAGGCCGAGGTGAAGGCCGCCATGAAAGCGCAGGAGAAGGAGAAGCTCTCCACCCTGCGGATGCTCCTCACGGAGATCAAGAACGAGCGCATCCGCCGCGGCGATGAGGTGGACGAGGCCGGCTTCGTGTCGCTGGTCCGCAAGGCCATCAAGCAGCGCGAGGACTCCATCTCGCAGTTTCGCGCCGGCGGCCGCGAGGAGCTGGCCGCCAGAGAGGAGGCGGAGCTCGGGGTGCTCGGCGCCTACCTTCCCGCGCAGGTGGACGAGGGGCAGATCCGCGCCGCCGTGGAGGAGATCGTGGCCGAGAAGGGGCTCTCCGGGCCCGCCGCCATGGGACCGATCATGAAGGGGGTGATCGCCCGCTTCGGCTCCAGCGCCGACGGCGCCACCATCAACCGCATCGCCCGCGAGGTGCTGGCGAAGCAAGCGGGATAGATCGCCGGGCCTCTCGCCGGTTTTGCGTCATCATGCGACGGGTCATCGTCGGTACCGCCGGACACATCGATCACGGCAAGACCAGCCTGGTGCTGGCCCTCACCGGGATCGACTGCGACCGCTGGGCGGAGGAGAAGGCGCGCGGCATCACGATCGACATCGGGTTCGCCCACCTGACCGAGGGGGATCTCCAGCTCGGCTTTGTGGACGTGCCCGGGCACGAGCGGTTCCTGCACAACGCTCTCGCCGGCCTGGGAGGCATCCGGATCATGCTGCTGGTGGTGGCGGCTGACGAAGGGGTGAAGCCGCAGACGCGGGAGCACCTGGCCGTCTGCTCGCTGCTCGGCATCCCCGCCGGGCTGGTGGCGCTGACCAAGGTGGATCTCGTCTCGCCCGACCTGCTGGAGCTCGCCCAGCTCGAGGTCGAGGAGTTGCTCGCGCCCACTCCCTTCGCGGGCGCCGCCGTCCTCCCCGTCTCCAGCACCACCGGCCAGGGCGTCCCGGAGCTCAAGGCGGCGCTGCTCGACCTCGCGGGCCGCAACTCGATGCCGGAGGAACCTGACCGGCCGGCCCGCCTGCCGATCGACCGCGCCTTCCATCTCAAGGGCCTGGGCGTGATCGTCACCGGCACGCTGGCGAGCGGCGCCGTCCGCCCCGGCGACACGCTGGAGATCCTGCCCAAGGGAGAACGGGTGCGGGTGCGCAGCGTCCAGGTCCACGGCCAGCCGCGCGAGCAGGCGGAGGCCGGCGAGCGCACGTCGCTCCAGCTCACCGGCATCGCCCTGGAGGATCTCGCCCGTGGCATGCAGCTCGGCGCGCCCGCGGCGTTCGCGGCCACCACCAGCCTGCTCGCCCGCTTCACGCTGCTGCCGGACGCTCCGGCGCCGCTGCGCGGCTTCGTCCCGGTGCGGCTCCATCTCTACGCCAGCGAGGTGCTGGGCCGCATGCGTCCCTTCAGCCCCGACGGCCTCGCGCCGGGCGAGACCGGCCCGGTGGAGATCCGCCTCCAGGGACCCGTCTCGGCGCTGCGGGGGGACCGCTTCATCATCCGCCGGCCGTCGCCGCCCGCCACCCTGGGCGGCGGCGAGATCCTCGATCCGCGCTGGCGCCGGCACCGGGGCACGATCCTCCAGCAGGCGCTCGCCGCTCTCCAGAAGGACCTTCCCGCCTCGCTCGCCTTCTGGGTGCAGGAGGCGGGAGAGCGGGGCACCGAGGCCGCCGAGCTGGCGCGCCGGCTCGGCGTGCCGCCGGACCAGGTGGGGAAGCGGCTCGCGGCGCTCGCCCGCGACCAGCGGCTGATCGAGGTTCCCGAGGAGCACGGGCGGGCCCGGCGCTGGATCGCCCCCGCCGCCGTGCAGCGGGTCACCGAGCGGGCCCGCCGCGTGCTCAAGGAGCACTTCCAGAAGGACCGCCTCGCCGAGTCGATCCCCAAGGCCGAGGCCGTGCGGCGCATCCTGCGCGGCCGCGGCGCCGAGCTGGCGGACGTCTACTTCGGCTGGCTCGCGGCGCAGAAGGTGCTCGCCGTCCAGGGCGACCAGGTCACCCTGCCCGGCCGCAGCGCCCAGCTCACCGGCGAGGAATCGAAGCTCTCCGCGGACGTGCTCGCCAGCTTCGACAAGGCGGGGCTGGCGCCGCCGTCGCCGGGCGACGTGGCGCGCGAGCTGGGCGCCAAGCCGCAGATCCTGGAAGGGGTCATGCGGCACCTCGTCGCCCGCGGCCAGCTCACCAGGCTGCCGAGCGGCCTGATCCTCGCCTCCTCCGCCCTGACCGGCCTCCGGCGCGACCTCCTCGCCACCGCCTGGGACCGCTTCTCGGTGGCCGACTTCAAGGACCGTTTCGGGCTGACGCGGAAATGGGCCATCCCGCTCCTCGAGCACCTCGACTCGACGGGAGCCACGCGCCGCGTGGGAGACGACCGGATGATCGTGCGCCCGGGAGCCACCTAGTTTTTCCCCCAAGGAGGGACCATGCAGCACCCGTTGCAGTACCCGCTCGTCCTCAACTTCAAGATCGCGGCCCTGGCGCCGCAGATCTCCGTGGTCGACGCCACGGGCCGCGAGATCCTCTACGTGCGGCAGCGGTTGCTGAAGCTGCGCGACAAGATCCACGTCTTCGCCGACAGCTCGCAGTCCCAGGAGCTCTTCGAGATCAACGCCGACCGCGTCCTCGACTGGTCGGCCCGCTTCGTCTTCACCGATCCCCAGGGGCGCACCATCGGCGCCGTCCAGCGGCAGGGCACCCGCTCGCTCTGGCGGGCCACCTACGACGTCCAGGACGCGGCGGGACGGGACCTCTTCCGCATCGTCGAGGAGCAGCCCTGGCTCAAGGTTATCGACTACTACGTCGAGGAGATTGCGATCGTCGGCTGGTTCACGGGCATGTTCTTCAGCCCCACCTACGGCGTGCAGAGCCTCGCCACCGGCCAGACGGTCCTGCGGGTCACCAAGCGGCGGACGTTCCTGTCGCGGACCTTCACGATCGACAACCTCATGGGCGGCCTGCCGGAATCCGAGGAGGTGGCGACCCTGCTCGGGATCATGATCATGGTGCTGCACGAGCGGCGCCGCGAATAGGTACGGCGGATGCGGCCCCCGCTCTCCGACGCCGAGCTGCTCGCCCGCCTGGTCGGTTTCGACTCGACCAGCCGCAACAGCAATCTGCCGATCGCGGACTTCCTCTGCGACTACCTGGACCGTCCCGGCGTGCGGATCGCGCGCAACCCGTCGGCCGACGGCGGCAAGACGAACGTGATCGCCTGGCTGGGCCCCGAGCCGGCGGGCGACCGCCGGGGCCTCGTCCTCTCGGGGCACATGGACGTCGTCCCCGCCGAGGAGGAGGGCTGGCGGCACGATCCCTTCTCCCTCGCCGACGAGGGGGAGCGCTGGGTGGGCCGCGGCGCCTGTGACATGAAGGGGTTCCTGGCTCTCGCCGCCAACCTCGCTTCCGAGTCCATAACCGAACGGTGGCGCTCTCCGCTGGCCCTCGTCTTCACCTACGACGAGGAGGTCGGCACCCTGGGAGCGAAGCGGCTGATCGAGAGCTTCCCGGCCGCCGAGAGCCTGCCGCGCAGCGCCATCATCGGCGAGCCCACCTCGCTCCGCGTGGCCCGCGCCCACAAGGGCCACGCCAAGCTCCGGGTGACCCTCCACGGCGTCTCCGCCCACAGCGGCTATCCCCACCTGGGGGCCAACGCCATCGAGCCCGCCGGCCGGGTGATCGTCGCCCTCGCCCATCTCCGCCGGGAGCTGGAGGCGGAGCTGCCCCCTCATCGCGATCTCTTCCCGGAGGTCCCCTACGTGCCGCTCAACGTGGGGACGGTCCACGGCGGCTCGGCCATCAACGTGGTGCCCGACCGCTGCGCCGTCGAGGTGGGGTTCCGACCGCTGCCCGGGATCCCCTCCGAGGAGCTGGTCGAGCGGGTGAGCCGCGCGGCCCGCGAGGCCGCGGCCCCCTTCGAGCCCGCGATCGAGCTGCTCTCGGACAGCCCGCCGATGCTGCTCGACGAAGCCTCCCCCATCCATCGCCACCTCTGCGGTCTGGTCGGCCAGCGGACGGGGTCCAGCGTCTCCTTCGCCACCGACGCCGGCTGGTTCCAGCGCCTCGGGCTGGACTGCGCCATCTTCGGCCCCGGCTCGATCGCGGTGGCCCACAAGCCGAACGAGTTCCTGCCCAAGGACGAGTTCGCGGCGGCGCGCGGGCTGCTGGAGCGGACGATTGATCGGTTTTGCCTTGAGGCGTAGGGGCGGGGCTTGTCCCCGCCCGGGTGGGGACGAGCCCCACCCCTACGGAAACGAGAGGAACTGGCATGGCCACGCAGACCGTTGAAGCCGACCTCACCTGGACCGGCGCCCGCTTCGAAGCCGGCCTTCAGATCTCGATCGCCGGGGACGGCCGCATCGCCGAGGTCGGCGCGCTCGGCCGGACGCCCGACCGGCGGTTGACCGGCCGCGCCCTCCTGCCGGGCATGGTGATCGCGCACTCGCACGCCTTCCAGCGGGGGCTGCGGGGGCACGGCGAGACCTTCCCCGCCGGCGCCGGCAACTTCTGGACCTGGCGCGAGGCCATGTACGCCCTGGTCGGGCGGCTGGACGCCGGCGAGCTGCGGGCCCTCTCCCTCCGGGCCTTCCGCGAGATGCGGAGGGCCGGCGTCACCACCGTGGGGGAGTTCCACTACGTCCACCACCGCGACCCGGACGCCGCCGACTACGCCTTCGACGAGGTGGTGCTCGCCGCCGCCGCCGAGGCCGGCATCCGCATCGCCTTCATCCAGTCCTACTACCACACGGGCGCCGTGGGGCAGCCGCTCGCAGGGCCGCAGCGCCGCTTCAACTCCCCCTCGCCCCAGGTCTACTGGGAGCAGATGGACCGGCTCGCCGCCCGCCTCGATCCCCGGCGTGAGACCCTCGCCGCCTCGGTCCACAGCCTGCGCGCCGCCGGCCCTGAAGACCTCGCCGCGATCTACGAAGAGGCCCGCCGGCGCGACCTCCCCTTCCACATCCACGTCGAGGAGCAGGAGAGGGAGATCGAAGACGTCATCGCCTTCTACGGCCAGCGGCCGATGGCGCTGCTCCTGGAGACCCTCGGCACGGCGACCGATCTCACCGCCGTCCACTGCACCCACACCGACGCCGAGGAGATGGACCGCTTCCTCTCGGCGGGCGGGACGGTCTGCCTCTGCCCGCTGACCGAGGGAAACCTGGGCGACGGCATCGCCAACGTGCCGCGAGCCCGCCCCACGAGCGGCGCCTTCTGTCTGGGGAGCGACTCGAACGCCCGCATCTCCCCGATCGAGGAGATGCGCTGGCTCGAGTACGTCCAGCGGCTCGCGACCGAGAACCGCGGCATCCTGAGAGATCGTGACGGCAACGTCGCCCGCCTCCTCCTGGAAGCGGCGACCGCCGGCGGAGCGAAGGCCCTCGGCGTCGAAGCCGGCCGCATCGCACCCGGCCTCTGGGCCGACTTCGCGGCGCTGGATCTCGCTTCACCCCTGATCGCGGGATGGACGCCGGAAACCCTGCTCGAATCGGTGATCTTCGGAGCGACCGAAGAGGTGGTGGCCGCGACCTGCGTGGGCGGGGAGTGGGTGGAGCACCGGGCCTACCGCCCGTAGGCGGAGTCGTGATCCGGGTGCAAGGAAAGTATCTTCAGCCACTGTTCCTCGCGATACGCAACCGCTCGGAATCCCTTCCCCAAGCGGAGCGAATACAGCCGCCCCTGGCGAGGTCCGGCCTGAGACTTCACAGCTTCCCACTTGAGGCCGGGATCCCGATAGACTTGGTCCCAAGTCATGCGGGACAGCTTCTTCAGAGTGCTCAGAACGCTAAGTTGCTGCTGCTTGGGGAGTCCGAACAGGTCTGCTTGAAATTCAGAGTCATTGAGATCCAGCCGGACATGCTCAGGACTCACTCAGAATCCTCTTCTCGAGATCATCGAGATTCGTCTCTTTCAAAGGTTCAGATTCAGCTCGAGCAATCGCACGAACCAGTTTGGCTTTTACCTCAGGCTCGTGCAGCCAGCGTTCGTTGTCCGGAATGAACTCACCGAGCTTGATGAGCCAGACCCCCGGCTCCGGTTCCTCGATCATGACGTGCCTCCCTGCATACTGCTTGCCGAGGGCGATCTGTCCGCTATTACCGACCGTCTTGATGACTGCCATGCCGACCTCCGTCATGCGGCATTATGGCACGATTTGTAGGATAATCACCCCACTATGTGCGGACGCTACACCCTGACCTCCTCGGGCGAGGACCTCGCCCTCGCCTTCGACCTCACGGAGCTGCCGCTGGTCGTGCCCCGCTACAACATGGCCCCCACGCAGGAGGCGGCGGTGGTGCGCGTCGTGGAGCCCGGCGGGCCGCGCCGGCTCGATCCGCTGAAGTGGGGCCTGATCCCCTACTGGGCCAAGGAGGCGAGCATCGGCAACCGGATGATCAACGCCCGCGCCGAAAGCGTCGCCGAGAAGCCCGCCTACCGCTGGAGCTTCAAGAAGAAGCGCTGTCTGGTGGCCACCGACGGCTTCTACGAGTGGAAGAAGGAGGGGAAGGCCAAGCAGCCCTACCTGATCCGCCGCCAGGACCGCAAACCCTTCGCCTTCGCCGGCCTGTGGTCCACCTGGCGGGACGCGGAGCACGACGGCCGGACGGTCGAGACCTTCACCATCCTCACCACCGCCGCCAACGACCTGCTGCGGCCCCTGCACGACCGCATGCCGGTGATCCTGGACAAAGAGAGCTTCGATCTCTGGCTGGACCCGAAGATGGAGGATGCCGCGGCGCTCCAGCCCCTCCTCGTCCCCCACGCGGTGGAAGGCTTCGAGGCGTTCCCCGTCAGCCGCGCCGTGAACAGCCCCGCCAACGACGTGGCCGGCTGCATCGAGCCGCTGGTGCAGGATTGATCCGGGATCAATTGATCCCGGATCAATCCCGGGCGAACCGGACACGGTCTTCGGTGACGACCACGAACCGGCCGGCGAGCCGGTCACCGTACTCCTCGAGGAGGCGGCGAAGCGTTTCGATCTTGTTGGCTGCCCGTTCGTCATCCAACCGCAGGAAGACGACTCCCCGATGAGGGCGACGTTCCCGGAACACCTTGGTTCCGAAGTCCTTGTCGTTGGTCAGCAGGACCCAATCTTCGTCGAAGGCTTTTTGAAGGACGGACTCGTCGTCGAGACCTCGCGCCTCGTCATAGACGGAGAAGACCTCGAATCCTCGACCCCTGAGCCAGCGAGCGACCGCTGGCCCCGTGCACTCGTCCACGAGGAGGCGCATCGGCGCTCGTCAGACCGCAAGGGGCATGAACGTGGTGTCCTGGAGGGACTTGGATGCGAAGAGAAAGCAGGCCTGGATATCTTCCGGAGCAAGGCCTTCGTACTCTTCCAGGATCTCCGCGACCGTCGCTCCATGCGCCAGCCCGAGGATGTATTCGACGGTGAGCCGGGTACCTCTGACCACGGCCTTCCCTACCATGACGCGGGAATCCGAGGTGATTCTGGAGAGAAGCTGCTCGTCGCTCATGAGGGATATTCTACCGCGCCTCACAGCACGTAGGCCGTCATGAAGATCCCCACCATCGTGAAGATCAGCGCCAGCTTGCCGGCGATGGCGAGGATCATGCCCAGCCAGGTGCCGAGGCCCACCCGGCGCGCCTGACGCCAGTCGCGCTTGGCCAGGTACTCGCCGGCGAACGCGCCCACGAACGGCCCGAAGATCAGGCCGGGGAGGCCGAGGAAGATCCCGCCGATCGCTCCCACCACGGAGAGGGCGACCGCCAGCCAGCTCGCCCCCACCCGCTTCGCCCCCAGGCTCGTGGCGAAGAAGTCCAGCACGAAGCTGAACAGCGTCAGCACCCCGAGGACCGAGAGGGTGAACCACCCCACCTTCTGGAAGCCGTCCGCCCACGCCGCCACCAGCAGACCCACGAACACCAGCGGCACCCCGGGGATCGCGGGCAGCACCGTGCCGGCGATGCCGACCACCACCAGCAGGACGCCCAACAGCATCAGGAAGCTTCCGGGGTCCGCCATGCCTCGCTCCTAGCCCTGGGTCCCCAGCTCGAACGGACGGCTCAGCCGTTTCCGGCAGAGCTCCTGGAATCGCCGCTTGTGCAGCGCGCCGTCGCACAGGTCGTAGTGGTTGGGAACGATCCACCGCGGATCGAGCCGCAGGGCCTTGCGCAGGCTGCCGGGAATCAGCTCCGGCTGGCTGTTCAGGATCGGCGGCGGCAGGTGGACCTTGAAGAAGTAGCTCGCGAAGAGATCGCCCGAGAACAGTAGGTCGTGCCGCTCGCTGTAGAACCCGCAGTGCCCCACGCTGTGCCCGGGGAGGTGCACCACCCGCAGCCCGCCCCAGAACGGCAGCTCGTCGCCGTCCCCGAAAGGCTCGTCGATCACCGCCGTGCGGTAACGGAACGCCCAGCGGCCCGCCGCCTCCAGACGCCCGCACCAGCGGTTGATCCCCTGATAGGGATAGCGGCCGTCGACGTGGAGCTGCTCGGCGGGATGGCCGTAGACCCGCGCTCCCGTCCACTCTTTGAGCGCCGCGAGGTTGCCGGCGTGGTCCAGGTGACCGTGGGTGAGGAGGATGCCCCGGATCGACTGGGGAGAGAGCCCCAGCCGGCGCAGGAGCCGGCGGATGATCGCCGGCTCGCCCACCAGACCGGTGTCGAGCAGCCAGGCGTCCTCCCCCTCCACCAGGAGATGGCAGACGCCCATCACTCCCCGGATCGGGTAGAGGCCCGGAGGCACGTTCCGTTTCGCCATGGCGATATCTTGCTCCCTTTTTCGCTCTACGGATGGAACGGACCCTCGCCTTCCGGCTCCACTCTCGCGGCCGCGCCGCGATAGGTCCTCGACACCAGCTCGCGGTCGAAGAACTCCGCCGCGGCCCGGTACGCCGCGAGCCAGCTCGCGTGGCGCAGGAAGCCGTGGATCTCGTCGGGAAACACGAGCTGCTCCACGTGGACCTTCCGCTCGCGGAGCGCCTCGACCAGGTTCACCGTCTCGCTGAACGAGACGTTCCGGTCGTCGTCCCCCTGAATCAGCAGCACCGGCGAGCGCCAGCCGTCGAGCCAGGCCACCGGCGACGACTCATAGGCGAGCCGCTCCTCGTCCGGCTTCGGATGGTAGTCCGGGAGGAACGTCCGGATCCCCACGTTCCAGTTGTGCACGCCGTGGAGATCCACTCCGGCGGCGAACAGGCTGGAGGCGCGGGCGAGACCGAGCGCGGTCAGATACCCGCCGTAGGAGCCGCCCCAGAGACCGATCCGGCCCGGATCGACGTCGGCCCGGCCGCGCAGGTAGAGCCCCGCTCCCAGCACGTCGTTGAACTCGCTGGCGCCCGAGGCCCCTTGCGCCGGCGCCTCGCGGAAATTCAGCCCGTAGCCGATGCCGGACCGGTAGTTGACCGCCAGCACCACGTAGCCACGGCTCGCCAGGTACTGGTTCATGGCATAGGCGTGGTTGTAGTACTCCGAGTGGTGCCAGCCGAGCAGCATCTGCCGGTGCGAGCCGCCGTGGAAGAAGAGCAGCGCCGGATGACGCTCGCCCGTCTTCGCTCCCGGCGGCAGGAAGAGCTGGCCGTGGACGCGCAGGCCGTCCGCGGCGCTGAAGATCACCGGCTCGGGCTCGACCAGCGCGCTCTCCGGGAACGCCGCCGGGACCGTGCCCGGCGCCAGCTCCCGCGCCGGGCCGCCCCCGATCTCGATCATCGGCCGCGCCGGCTTGCGGGCTCCGGAACTCAGGTAGGCGAGGGCCTTGCCGTCGCTCGTCATCACCGGCAGCCACTCGATCCCCGCCCCATGGGTCAGCGCGACCGGACGGCCGCCCGCCGGATCGACCCGCCAGAGATGGCGGCGGTCGATGTCCCCCTGGTTCGAGCTGAACAGGATCTGCCGGCGGTCAGGGGTCAGGTTGACCACCTCGATCTCGAGCTCGCCCGGCGTCAGCAGCGTCGCCGCGCCTCCCGTGGCCGGGACGGAATAGAGGTGCAGCCAGCCATCCCGCTCCCAGGGGAAGACGATGCGGTCCCCCGCCGTCCAGAGAAGCTGGTTCGCGGCGACCATCTCCGCGAAGGCGCTCCCCGGACCCGGCTCGGCACGCCAGACCGTCTTCGCCTGCCCCGTCGCCGCGTCCGCCACCACGATCGACCAGGGCTCGGCGCTCGGATTGGGATGGAACAGAGTCATCTTCGAGGACGTCGGAGTCCGCAGGAACGCCAGCCGCGAGCCGTCCGGCGACCAGACCGGCTCGCCGTCCTGATCCACGGTGGGATCGATCCAACGCACGCTCCTGCCGGCGACGTCGTAGAGGCCCACGAAGCCGTGATCGCCCCGTTCGCTCGCGAAGGCGAGCTTCGAGCCGTCCGGCGAGAAGCGCAGTTGCCGGGCGCCGCCCCGGACCTTCAACCACGAGACCGGCTCCGTCTTGCCCGCGATGCCCGCGATGCCCGCGAACGGCGCCCAGAAGATCTCGCCGCGCCGGGTGAACGCGATGCCGTCCCCCTTCGGCGAGACGGCCACACCGGTCCCGAGGCCGATCCGCACCGGCGCGCCGCCGTCGAGCGACACCCGCCAGATCGCCTGCTCGGCGCCGCCGGGATCGCTGGTGGGATTCGGGGCGTCCCCCTGCCGGTTCGGGGCGCCGCCGCGGACGTAGAGCAGCGATTTGGCGTCCGGCGTCCATTCGAGACCGCCGATCGCCTGGCCGTCATCGGCCGTGTACCGGGTGACCGGCCGGCCGCGATAGTCCGGAGGCTCGGCCACCCAGACGTTGCGGGCTCCCTGAGCGTTCTCGATCCAGGCGAGCCGGGCGCCGGTCCGGGAGGCCAGGAGCTCCTCCGGAAACGGCGCGCTCAGCAGCCCTTCAAGGGTGACCGCGGGCGGCTGGGCGGCCAGAGGGACCGCGGACAGCAGGACGAGAACGGCGGCAGCGAAACGCGGATGAGCTCGGAGCATCGACCCCTCCAGGTGGAGAACGTTCAACCAGAGGGGTCATTGTGTATCAGAACGGAGCCCGCCCGGCGATCTTAAGGATCTACTCCCCCACCTCCTCAAACCGCAGCGCCGGATCGTGTTGCGCCCGCCGCAGGTAGGCCGCCACTCCGGAGACCACCTCCACGGTGGCCCGCTCGGCCTCGGCGGCCTGCTTGAGGTAGGCGAGAGCGGCCAGGGCCTCGCGGTGGATGCTCAGCGACGAGAAGATGGGCACCATCTGCCCGGCCAGCCGCTTCAGGTCCGCGGTCCTTCCCTGCTCGGCATAGAGGGTGGCGATCTCCAGCGAGACCAGGGCGGTGTCGTACGGAATCCCCTCGTCGATGAAACCGTCGCGGGCGGCGAGGAACAGCGACTCCGCCTGATCCGCCTGGCCGAGCCCGCGCGCGATCTTCCCCTTCACCCACCTCCGGCGGTTCTGCGACCAGGCATCCGG
>DASWRX010000001.1:0-10635 GCA_036402955.1 Thermoanaerobaculia bacterium | reverse complement strand
TCCCGCGCCGGACACCCTGCGGCAGCCCCTGGAAGCGGCCGGCCTCCAGGTGGAGGTGCGCGAGGGCAGGGAACCCCGCATCCGGCTCTCCCTGGTCTGCCCGCAGGGGGACGTGGAGCTCCCGTAGCGGGCCCCTCAGTCTAGCTCGTCCAGCTTCCGCAGCGCCGGGATCTTCCAGGCGGTGACGCCGACCACCCCGAGCGTCATCAGGCCGCCGAAGATCACCGAGGGCACCGCGCCCATCAGCCGGGCGGCGACGCCGGACTCGAAGGAGCCGATCTCGTTGGAGGAGCCGATGAAGATCTGGTTCACCGCCGAGACGCGGCCCAGCATCTGCTCGGGCGTGCGCAGGGTGAGCAGCGTCGAGCGGATCACCACGCTGACGTTGTCCAGCATCCCGCTCGCCGCCAGCAGGACCAGCGACAGCCAGAACCACCGCGAGAGCGCGAAGAAGATCCAGCAGAGCCCGAACCCGGCGACGCACAGCAGCAGCGTCCGCCCGGCCCGCCGCAGCTTGCGGTGGGCGAGGACGACCGACATCAGCACGGCGCCGGCGGCGGGAGCGGCGCGGAGCACGCCGAGGCCCTCGGGACCGACGCGCAGGATCTCGGACGTGAAGATGGGGAGCAGGGCCGGCGCGCCGCCGAAGAGCACGGAGAAGAGGTCGAGCAACTGCGCGCCCAGCAGCTCCGGTTGGGTGAGCAGGAAGCGGATGCCGACGGTGAGGTTCTCGCCGATGCTCCCCTCCCGCGGCGCGCGCGGCCGGCTGGTGTAGCGGATGCGCGCGTAGAGCAGGACGCCGGCCAGGCAGAGCGCCGTCTCCGTGGCATAGGCCACGCGGGCGCCCGAGAAGCCGTACAGCACGCCGCCCAGCGCCGGCCCGACCACGGCGGCGGTCTCCCAGAGCGAGGTGCGCCAGGTCACCGCGTTGGCGAACGTCTCGCGGGGCACGATCTCGACGACCAGCGCGTTGCGGGCGGGCTGGAGGAAGCTGCGCGCGAGCCCGCTGACGAACACCACGCCATAGATCGGCCACACGCGGCCGCCCGCCAGCACCTGCGGCAGCAGTGTGAAGGCGAGCAGCACGACGGCGGAGAGCGTCTGGACGCCGCTGGAGAGCAGGGCGAGGAGCTTGCGGTCGTGCCGGTCGGCGAGATGGCCCGCGTAGAGAGCGGCGCCAATGAACGGCAGCGCCTCGGCGAGGCCGACGAAGCCCAGCGACAGCGGGTCCCGGGTGAGCGCGTAGACCTGCCAGGCGACCACCGTCGCCTGGATCTGCGTCCCCAGCGTCATCGTGACCAGGCTGGCCACGAACCAGAGGAAGTTCCGGTTGCGCAGGGAGGCATAAGGGTCGTGTCGCTCGGGCATGCGTCGGCTCGGGGCTCGGGGCGGGGGGGATGATACCGGCGCCCGCCGGCGCGGGCAACGCCGCGGCCCCGAGCGCCATTCCCTGACCGATCAAGCGATTGAACCTCCCCGGCGGGCCGGGGTACTCACCGACCGAGTCACTGCGCGCTCCGCTCCTGCCGGGGAGCCGGCGCGCTCATCCAAGGAGGAACACGCCATGCTTCACCGACGCACCCTGCCGGCGCTCGCGCTCGGTTTCCTGCTCGCCGTTTCCGCCTCGGCCCAGCATCATCACTCCATGGGCGGCGAGGTCAAGGCCTATGACGATGGCCCGAGTGGCGGCGACCCCACGTCTGGCAATTGCGACGCCGTGCAGGCCAAGGTCACGATCACCGGCCACACCTTCTCTCCGGCGACGGTGACCATCAACGCCGGACAGCCCGTCTGCTGGAGCTGGACGGGGACCCCCGACATCCACAACGTCAAGTCCGAGGACGGGACGTTCACCAGCGGCTCCCCGGACAATCACGGCGTCTTCCAGCGCACCTTCACCACGGCGGGCACCTACGGCTATTACTGCGAGGTCCACGGAGCCCCCGGCAGCGGCATGCACGGCACCGTGGTCGTGCTCGACTCGGGTGGTGGTGGCGGCGGTGGGGGAGGCACGGGTCCGGGAACGATCGCGCTCGCCCCCACGGCCTACGACGTGAGTGAAGGGGCCGGGGTGGTGACGGTGACAGTGGAGCGCGTGGGCGGCAGCGACGGCGCCGCGTCGGTCAAGTTCGCGACCGCGCCGGGAACGGCCAAGCAGGGCAAGGACTACATCCCGCGCTCCGGCGTCCTGAAGTGGGCGAGCGGCGACGGCGACCCGAAGACCTTCGAGATACCGATCAAGAACGACAGCGTCCCGGAGCCGGACAAGGCCTTCAGCGTCAAGCTCAGCAAGGCCACCGGCGCCGCGCTCGGCGACGCCACCGCGGTCGTGACCATCCACGACGACGACAACCCGGGGTGCGGCACGGCGGCCGTCCTCCCGTCGCGGCTCGTGGCCCTCGGCCAGTCGCCCGGCGACATCCGCCTCACCTGGGACCCGGCGGAAGCGGCCGCGGCGAGCTCGTTGGGGATCGAGCGGCGGCAGCCGGGCGGCGCCTTCCAGGAGATCGCCGCCGTCCCGGCGGGAGCGGGCGGCTACACCGACTCGGGCCTGCCCGGCGGCGCCGCCTTCCAGTACCGGCTCCGGGCGGCGGGGCCTGACGGCCTCCCGGCCTACTCCGGCATCGCCGCCGGCGCCACCGACGGCCTGGTGACGCCCTGCGACGAGACGCGCAACGCCCTCTGCCTCAACGGCGGACGGTTCGAAGCCACGGTGCAGTGGCGCCCGTCGGCGGCCCCGGCGGCTCCGGCGGCTGACACCGGCCGCGATTCCAAGCGGGTGATGCTGCCCGACACTCCCAACTCGGGGCTCTTCTCCCTCTCCCCGCAGGACGACCTGCAGCTCCTGGTCAACGTGGTCGACCGTTGCGCCGTCAACGGCCACTACTGGCTCTCGTTCGCGGCCGTCACCGACGTCGAGTTCACGGTAAAGGTGCGCGACACCCAGACCGGCCGCACCCGGGTCTACTTCAACCCGGCCGGCACCACGCCGGCGCCGGTGCGCGACGTCGACGCCTTCGCCACCTGCCCCTGAGATCTCATCCCTGGACGGGCCGGTTCCGACACCGGTCCGTCCACCTCCACTAACCGCCGTCCGGCAGGATCACCTCGGGGTCCGCGACGCCGTGGAGCCGCTCGACGAGCGGCGCGCGGCGCGCGAGCACGGCGCGCTGGTTCACGTAACCCTTGTCGGTAATCTCGCCGGACTGGATCGCCGGGGGATCGGCCAGCAGGAGGGCGCGGGCGACGCGCCGGCTGTTGGCGCGATTCCTAGCATTGTGGGCGGCGAGACCGGCCGCCAGATGGCCCCGCACCTCGGGCCGGCGGATCAGCTCGGCGAGGGGCGTGTCCTCCGTTATTTCGCCGGTCATTTCGTCGCAGAGCGAGCGGCAGCCGGCCGGGTTGGGGAAGACCAACAGCCCGATCTCCTCGCGGTCGTGACCCGTCACCACCAGGTCCTGGACGACCGGCGCGCAGGCCGCGATCACCTCCAGCCTCAGCTCGCCCACGTGGACCCAGGTGCCGGACGTCAGCTTGAAATTCTCGGCCAGCCGGCCGTCGAAGAGAATGCCCTGCGACGGGTCGTCCGGATCGGCGAGCCGGGCCGCGTCTCCCGTCCGCAGGAAGCCGTCCGCGTCGAACGCCTCCCGGCTGAAATCGCCACGATCGCCGGGCCGCCAGTAGCCGGGGGTCACGTTGGGGCCCTTGACCCGCACCTCGAGCTTGTCGCCGACGGGCGCCAGCTTGATCTCCGTGCCGGGCAGCGGCAGGCCGATGACGCCGGCCCGCTCGATCAGGAAATGGATCTGGGTGGCGCACGGCGCCGTCTCGGTCGAGCCCCAGGCCGAGAGCATGACGACGCGCTCGCCCGTGGCCGCGATCGAAAGGTTTTCCAGCGCCTCCCACAGGTGCTGCGGCAGCGCCGCGGCGGCGTAGAACATCCCGTCCAGGTCGCGGAAGAAGGTCTCGCGCAGAACCGGGTCCCGCTCGAGGTGGGGGATCAGCATCTCGTAGCCGCGCGGCACGTTGAAGTGCAGGGTGGACGGCACCTCCCGCAGGTTGCGCACCGTGGCCGCGAACAGTCCCGGCGCCGGCTTGCCGCCGTCGACGTAGAGCGTGCCGCCGTTGCGCAGCGCCAGGTTGAAGTTGTGATTGCCGCCGAAGGTATGGCTCCAGGGCAGCCAGTCCACGATCACCGGCGGGCGGTCCTCCAGGAACGGCCACCCTTGGGCGATCGCCTGCTGGTTGGAGACGAGCATGCGCTGCGTGTTGACGACCCCCTTGGGTCTGCCGGTCGAGCCCGAGGTGAAGAGGATCTTGGCGATCGTGTCCGGCCCCACGGCGGCGAAGCGGTCGTCGAGATCGGGATGCCGCGCGGTCTCCAGAAGCCTGCCGAAGCTCGCGCCGGCCACGATCTCGGCGGGGACGATCGCGGCGGCGGCCTTCAGGGCCTTCGCGAAGCGGTCGCCGTCGGCGGCGTAGACGAGGCCGGGACGGACCCGCTCCAGGATGTAGCGAAGCTGGGCATGGTCCTCCGCCAGCAGCGAGTAGGCGGGGGAGACGGGCACGGCGGGAATGCCCACGTGCAGGGCGGCGAGCTGCAGCAGGCCGTGGTCGACGCCATTGTCGGAGAGGAGCGCCACCGGGCGGTCTGCCCCGAGGCCGCGCTCCAGGAGAGCGCCGGCGATCCGCTCCACGGCCTCCAGGGCCGCGCCGTAGGAGACCCGCCGCCAGCCGGTCCCGGCGTTTCCCTCGCGCTCGGCCAGGAAGGTGCGGTCCGGAGCGGCGCCGGCCCAGTGGCGCAACAGCTCGCCGAGGCAGCGCGGGATACGGCGCCAACTCCTGCCGCGAGCGCAGCACCAGGCCGCTGTCCGGGAGCGGCCGCGCCTCGACGGCGACGGGAGCGAGGCGGAGGGGTCTGAACGGCGCCTTGGCCATGGATATCTCTACCAGGTCCGCCGCAGCGGATGGGCCTCGGTGTTGAAGACGACATTGTCCAGGTCGAGCGCCGTCTCGGGAGCGAAGAGGAGATAGAGATACTTGAGCGTCTCGGCCAGGAAGTAGCTGGGCATGAGATCGCCCTTCTCCCCGGTGACGACGCTCTTCAGGGTCGTGTAGCCGGCGTCCGTCCGGCAGTGCGCGACGAGCCCCTCGAAGAAGGTGCGGCCCATCTCCAGGTATCTCGGATCCTTCGTGAAGTGGTAGAGGTAGTAGGCCGACTCCATGATCTCCGGCCGCAGGGGATAGCCGGGGTAGAGGACCCTCATCGTGAGGTAATCGATCACCTCGGGCTCGACGCCGTTCAGATTCCACATTTTGTAGGACGATTCCTGGAGGCGCTTCGCCCGGCCGAGATCGCCGCCGAGGGCCAGGACCGCCGGGAGGAAGGCGTGCAGGGCGCCGAACTCGGTGGCCGTGCGCTTGCCGGTCTCCATGTCCGCCTGTCCGTACCAGAGCCCGGTGGGAGCGTCGTCGGCCAGGCGCTCGTCGACCGCGCGGAGACTCTCCTTCCACATGCCGGCGCAGTCCTTGTCGCCGAAGAGCTTCGAGCACTTCAAAAGGTATTCATAATAGGAATCGATGCCGCCCCCCACGTGGCTGGCCGGGCTGGTCCACCGGCCGGTCTCGACGTCGATCTCCTCGCCCACCAGACCGATTTTCGAGCGCCGCTTGTAGAGCTGGACGAGGGCGTTCTTGGCCTTGTCGTAGAAGACCGGGTTCTTCGTCAGCTTCGAGAGGGTGCCGAGCTCGAGCAGGAGCGTGCCGATCTCCGCCGGGTTGGAGCGCGCGCCGGAGGTTTTGCCCGTTCTGAGATTGACGTACATGTAGGGCATGCCGGTGGGGGAGTTGAAGACCGGCAGGAGCCGGTGTCCCAGATCCCCGGCGAGATGGAGCAGGCGGGGATCGCCGGTCATCTGGTACCCCGAGAGCAGGCCGCCGAGAAGGCGGATGGTGACCTCGAAGTTCTTGACGGTGATGTCCCGGTCGAAGGAGAGCTTGTCGACGATCAGCGCCTTCGCCTTCGCGGCCTCTGCGTCGAGCCCCAGGAGGAGCAGCGTGTCCAGGGAGTCCACCGGGGTCATCAGGAGCGGCTCGCCGTACCAGTCGCGCGGCGTCTTGCTCAGCGGCTGGAGCTCGTCGTGACCCCAGGCGTACCGCTCGTAGGCGCGCCAGGAGGAGAGCGCCTCGGCACGGATCTGGGCCGCCAGCGCGGCGCGGTCGATCGGCTTCGGAGGGGCGACCGCCCAGCCGGCCAACCATCCGGGAAGGAGGAGGAGCGCGGCGGCGGCGAGAAGGGCGCGGGTCTTCATGGGGAGAAGGCTATCCGATTTCTTCCCCTTGCCTCCCGTTCGCCCTCCTGACATGCTGCCGTAACGCGGTTCAAACCCTGCGGACAGATCCGATCCGGGAGGTGCCGATTGAGCGAAGCCAGGGACGCACCCTTTCTCGTCGCGGCGGTCCAGACGGCGCCGGTCTTCCTCGACCGCGCCGCCACGGTGGAGAAGGCCTGCTCGCTGATCGCCGAGGCGGGAGCCCGCGGCGCCCGGCTGGTGGCGTTCCCCGAGGGGTTCATTCCCGCCTATCCGTTCTGGGTCTGGTTCATCCCGGCGGGCAACACCCAAGCGTTGCGCGAGCTGTACTCGGAGCTCCTCGACAACGCGGTGGCGATCCCCAGCGCGGCGACGGACCGGCTCTGCGCGGCGGCCCGCGCGGCGGGCGTGACCGTTGCCGTCGGCATCAACGAAATCAACACGGAGGCGAGCGGCACGACGCTCTACAACTCGCTGCTGTACATCGGCGCCGACGGGCGGATCCTGGGCTGCCACCGCAAGCTCGTCCCCACGGCGGGGGAGCGCCTCGTCCACGCGCAGGGAGACGGCAGCACGCTCGCGGTCTACGACCTGCCGATCGGCCGGCTGGGCGGCCTGGTCTGCTGGGAGAACTACATGCCGCTGGCCCGCTACGCGCTGTATGCCTGGGGCGTGGAGATCTACGTCGCCCCCACCTGGGACCGCGGCGAGCCGTGGCTGTCGACGCTCCGTCACATCGCCAAGGAGGGGCGGATGTACGTGCTCGGCTGTTGCAGCGCCGTGCGCCGGAGCGACATCCCCGACCGCTTCCCGTTCAAGGCGAAGTTCCTGCCGGACACGGAATGGATCAACCCCGGCGACAGCGCGATCGTCGATCCGGACGGCAAGTTCCTGGTCGAGCCGGTGCGCCACCGGGAGGAGATCCTCTACGCCGAGGTCGACCCGCGGAACCTGCGGGGTCCCCGCTGGCAGCTCGACGTCGCCGGTCACTATGGGCGACCGGACGTCTTCCAGTTGACGGTCCACCGCGAGGCGCGGCCGATGGTCCGCGTCGAGCCGCCGCCGGAGGCGCCCCTCTTGCCTCCCGATCCTTCGGCCTGACATGCTGCGGGCGGACGCGCGCGAGCGCCGTTTCGAGGAGGGAGGCACGGTATGAGGATCATCGTGATCGGTGCGACGGGCACCATCGGCAAAGCGGTCGTCAAGGCGCTCAGCGGGCGGCACGAGGTCGTGCAGGTCGGCCATCGCGGCGGCGAGTACCAGGTGGACATGGCCGCGAAAGAATCGATCGAGCGGCTGTTCCAGTCCGTGGAGGCGTTCGACGCCCTGGTCTCGGCGGCGGGTCTGGCGAAGTTCGGCGCCCTGGACGGGCTGGCGGACGCGGATTTCCAGTTCAGCCTCGGCAGCAAGCTGATGGGGCAGGTGAACCTGGTGCGCGCCGGGATGGCGGTGGTCCGCGACGGCGGCTCGTTCACGCTCACCAGCGGCGTGCTGGCGTCCGAGCCGATGCCGGGGAGCGCGGCGATCAGCCTGGTCAACGCGGGCGTCGAGGGGTTCGCCCGCGCGGCGGCCCTGGAGATGCCGCGCGGCGTGCGGATCAACGTCGTCAGCCCGCCGTGGGTCAGCGAGACGCTGGTGGCCATGGGGCGCGACGGCGACGCCGGAATGCCGGCGGCCCAGGTGGCCCGGGCCTACGTGGAGAGCGTCGAGGGCAGCGAGAACGGCGAGGTCCTGGACGCGCGGGCGTTCGCGTACTAGCCCGGCGGTGTAGGATGTCCGCTGGAGCTAGGGGGAACCCACGATGATCGAGCCGACCGCCCGTCCGATCCGCCCCGGGATCACCACCGATCCCTTTCCCAACGCGGCCAAGATCCACGTCGAGGGCAGCCTCCCGGGCGTCCGCGTGCCGATGCGCGAAGTCCGCGTCTCGCCGACTCATACGCATTCGGGTCTGACCGTGGAGAACCCGCCGGTCACGATCTACGACACCTCGGGCCCCTACACCGATCCGGCGGCGGAGATCGACCTCCACCAGGGGCTGCCGCCGCTGCGGCGGGAGTGGATCGTGGGGCGCGGCGACGTCGAGGAGCTGGCGGAGGTCTCCTCCGAGTACGGCCGCCGGCGGGCGATCGATCCGAAGCTGGCGCCGGTGCGCTTCCCGGCCCTCCGCCGGCCGCTCTGCGCGCGGCCGGGAGCCAACGTCACCCAGATGCGCTACGCGCGGCAGGGGATCGTCACTCCCGAGATGGAGTTCATCGCCATCCGCGAGAACCAGCGGCGGGAGGCGGCGCGGGAGACTCCGGGCGGCAGGGCCTGGGGGGGCGGCGTGGCCCAGCACCCGGGGCAGGCGTTCGGCGCGGCGGTGCCGATGCCTGCGGGGATCATCACTCCGGAATTCGTGCGCGACGAGGTGGCCCGCGGGCGGGCGATCATCCCGTCCAACGTCAACCATCCGGAGAGCGAGCCGATGATCATCGGCCGCAGCTTCCTGGTGAAGATCAACGCCAACATCGGCAACTCGGCCGTGACCTCCTCGATCGACGAGGAGGTGGAGAAGCTGGTGTGGGCGATCCGCTGGGGCGCCGACACGGTGATGGACCTGTCGACGGGGAAGAACATCCACGAGACCCGCGAGTGGATCCTCCGCAACTCGCCGGTGCCGATCGGCACGGTGCCGATCTACCAGGCGCTGGAGAAGGTGGGGGGCAAGGCCGAAGAGCTCACCTGGGAGATCTACCGCGACACGCTGATCGAGCAGGCCGAGCAGGGGGTCGACTACTTCACCATCCACGCCGGGGTGCGGCTGGCCTACGTGCCGCTGACGGCGGGCCGGATGACGGGGATCGTCTCGCGCGGCGGCTCGATCCATGCCAAGTGGTGCCTCTCCCATCACCGGGAGAACTTCACCTACGAGCACTTCGAGGAGATCTGCGAGATCATGAAGGCGTATGACGTCGCCTTCAGCCTGGGCGACGGCCTGCGTCCCGGCGCGATCGCGGACGCCAACGACGCCGCCCAGTTCGCGGAGCTGGAGACCCTGGGGGAGCTGACGCGGATCGCCTGGGGCCACGACGTGCAGGTGATGATCGAGGGGCCGGGGCACATCCCCATGCACCTGATCAAGGAGAACATGGACCGCCAGCTCGCGGCCTGCGGCGAGGCCCCCTTCTACACCCTGGGACCGCTGACCACCGACGTGGCGCCCGGCTATGACCACCTCACCTCGGCGATCGGCGCCGCCATGATCGGCTGGTACGGCACGGCCATGCTTTGCTACGTCACTCCCAAGGAGCACCTGGGGCTGCCCAACAAGGAGGACGTCAAGCAGGGGGTGATCGCCTACAAGATCGCCGCCCACGCGGCCGACCTCGCCAAGGGGCACCCCGGCGCGCAGATCCGCGACAACGCGCTGTCGAAGGCCCGCTTCGAGTTCCGCTGGGAGGACCAGTTCAACCTCTCGCTCGATCCGGACACCGCCCGCTCCTACCACGACGAGACCCTGCCCCAGGAGGGCGCCAAGGTCGCCCATTTCTGCTCGATGTGCGGGCCGCACTTCTGCTCGATGAAGATCACCGAGGAGGTGCGCGAGTACGCCGCCCGCCAGGGGGTGGAGGAGCGGCAGGCGCTGGCGGAGGGGATGAAGGAGAAGGCGGAGGAGTTCCGGAAAGCGGGGGCGGAGATTTATTCGTAGGGCCGCGCCAGCAGCGAGAACAGCTCCCCGAACACCGGGTGCAGGTCCGCCGCGACGCCGATCTCCAGGCGGTCCGCGGCGGTCCGCAGGGCCTCGGCCCCGCCGGCCGCGGGCAGGGGCCAGCGCAGGGCCAGGCGGTTCAATCCCCGGCGCAGGTGCCGGCGATCGATCCGGAAGGCCGTCCGCGTCCAGCGCTCCGTGGCGGTCATTGCGTCTACTTCGCGATCGTTGACGGCGATCCCGACCCGTCCGGCGGCGGGGAGCCGGAGCGTCGTCGCGATCTCGACGTCCCGTTCGCCGTCGCAGATCAGGCAGAAGGCGGTCTCGGGCCACGGGGAGCGGAGGGTGGCGCGGCGGGCGAGATCCTCGAAATCCATCACCTCCGGATAAAACCTTTCCAACGGCTCCCAGAGATAGAGCGGATCGAGCAGCTCCGTGCCCTCCGCGCGGATCGCGTGGTGCTCCAGGAGCAGGCGGTCGATCAGCTCGCCGGCCGGCCGGCCGCGGCGTTCCAGCACGGCGCGGATGGCGAGGATCAGGTCGGCGTCGAGGTGGTCCCAGCGCCAGCCGTGCTGGAGGAGCAGGCGGTACGGCGAGGCGAGATTGCGCCCCTGGGCCGCGGTCAGCACGGCG